>NZ_JAMYUW010000003.1:0-303611 GCF_040323315.1 Mesorhizobium sp. M0047
GAGGCAATTAGCAGATACGGCGCAAGTCTGGAGCGGTCATGTATTCGGCCTTTGATGCGGTCGATTTGTTGACCGCTGGCCCTCAAGGGTTACGCGGATCGGGTTCCAATCATCCCAGCGCGCTTTTGTATCGCGATGACGAAGGCGGAGTGTCCCGACCCAGGTCCTGACCATTTTGCCGTGCTGCCTTTTGCTCCTTACGCTGTTAGGGGCCTCGATTGCGGTTTATGCCGCAGCCGGTGCCCTGTATTCCTGTCCCGAGTTCAGCATCGCCCAGATGATGCGGGCGGTCTTGGCTGCCTGGGCGACGACCGCGACCCTGACCGGCCGCCTGGCCAGCAGGCCACGAATCCAGGTCGAGCCCTTGTCGGGCTTGGCCCTGACCTGACGCAACCAGGAACTGGCGCCGAGAATGAGCAGCCTTCGCAAGCCGCCATCACCGGCGCGGCTGATATGACCTGTCAGCCTGTGCTTGCCGCCGGTGTCGTGGTTCTTGCGGGTCAGACCAACCCATGCGGCGAAATCCCTGGCCGAGGCGAATTGACGGCCATCGCCGATGGCGGCGATCGTCGCATGCGCGATGATCGGGCCGACGCTGGGGATCGTCGTCAGGCGCAGAGCCGCCCGCTGCTGCCTGACCTGAGCCAGGATCTGCTTGTCCAGCTTGCCGATCTCACCATCCAGCGCCCGCCATTGCCCGGCCAGAGGTGCCAGACAGATCAACAGTGCCGCAGGGATGGCTTCATCCTGCGTTTCGATGAGCAGCAGCAGCCTCTCGATGCCCGCCGCCCCCTGAGGGCTCGCAAGGCCCATTTCGTAGAGATGGCCGCGAATGGCGTTGGCCAGCTGCGTGCGCTGGCGCACCAGAAGATCCCGCGAGCGATGCAGCGCGCGGGCATATTGCTGTTCGACCGTCTTGATCGGCACGAACCGCATGTCGGGCCGGCTCACCGCCTCGCAACAGGCTTGCGCATCGCGGGCATCGTTCTTGTTGCGCTTGACGTAGGGCTTCACATAGGTCGGCGGCATCAGCTTGACCTCATGGCCCAGTGCGCTCAGCGTGCGGCCCCAATGATGGGCCGAGCCGCAGGCCTCCATGCCGATCAGCGCCGGCGGCTGTGCGGCGAAAAACTTCACCACCTGCGCGCGGCGCAGCTGGCGCTGCACCACCACGTGCTCAGTCGCATCCACACCGTGCACCTGAAACACATTCTTGGCCAAATCGATTCCAAATCTGATAACTTGCATGTCGGACGGTCTCCTCCGCTGGGGGTTAATCACAACCCAGTTTGGCACATTCGATGCCGCAAGGGGCCGTCCACCCATCATCCCAGTCGATCATGGTGTATTCCCGCACCGCGCGGTGCGCCTTCCAAAGCCCGTGTCTAACACATCGAACAGCAGTTCGGGCGGTCATCATAGCCTATGTCGACGAGTGCGCCCCAATTCCGACGGCGGACACCGATCGTCGCGGTTGGCGTCAATCGTCCAGCCGGATCGATTTCGCACCACCGATGTGCGCGCTTCCGCACTCAACAACTGACGCCGGCGGACCCATTTCGAGGTCCTCGGGGGCAGATGCTGTCCCGACACCACGAAAGGAGAAGTCATGGGAAAGCTTGAGGGTAAGGTTGCAGTCATCACGGGCGGCGCTACCGGCATCGGACTCGCCGCAGCGAAGCGCTTCGTCGAAGAGGGCGCCTTCGTCTTCATCTTCGGTCGCCGGCAGGAAGCGCTCGACGCCGCTGTGGCGGACCTTGGGCCCAATGCCCGGGCGGTGAAGGGCTCGGTCTCCGATGGGGCCGACCTGGACCGGCTCTACGCGGCGGTCAAGGCCGAGCGCGGATCGCTCGACATCGTCTTCGCCAACGCCGGGGCGGGAAGCCCGCTTGCGCTCGGCAAGATCACCGCCGAGCACATTGACGAAACCTTCGACATCAATGTGAAGGGTACGATCTTCACGGTCCAGAAGGCGCTGCCGCTGATGGGCCAGGGCGGTTCGATCATCCTGACCGGATCGAGCGCCGGCACGACGGGCGCCCCGGCATTCACCGCCTACAGTGCGAGCAAGGCGGCAGTGCGCAACCTCGCGCGGACCTGGGCGGAAGACCTGAAGGGCACCGGCATCCGGGTAAACGTGCTGTCGCCCGGGGCGACGGCAACCGAACTCGCTAAGGAAGCGCTAGGCGAGGAGGGCCAGAAGGTCTTCGCCTCGATGACTCCGCTACAGCGCATGGCCGATCCGGCGGAGATTGGAGCGGTGGCCGCCTTTCTCGCGTCGTCGGACAGCAGCTTCATGACCGCCAGCGAAGTCGCCGTCGACGGCGGCCTGGCGCAACTCTGACGCACCGCGCCCGTCCGGCGCTCCATTCGCTCGTTCGGAGCGCCGTACGGCGTGATAAACCCAAGGAGAATAGATATGAGCTACGCAATTATCGGTTTCGGCAATATCGGCCAGGCTTTGGCCAGGGCGTTTGCCCGTAAAAACATAGACGTGACCGTCGCGAGCCGCCGGCCGCCAGAGGCGTTGGTGCCGCAGGTTCGGGCGATTGGACCCACGGTCGTCGCCAAGTCGCTGCAGGAAGCACTCGAGGCCGACACAATCATCTTGGCGGTCCCGTTCGGGGAGCATCGCGAGGTTGCGAAAGCCCTGCCGAACTGGAAAGGCAAGACGGTCATCGACGCAATGAACGCGTTTCCTGTCCCTGAAGAGCTGGACGGCCTCCCGTCCTCCGCATTCGTCGCGAAGGGCTTCACCGGCGCCAAGCTCGTAAAAGGTTTCAATCACCTCGTTGCGGCCACCCTGGCTGCCGATCCGATCGTCGAGGACGGGCACCGGGTCGTCTTTCTGTCGAGCGACGACGAGGACGCGATCGCTCCCGTAGCCGCCCTGGCCAAACAACTCGGGTTCGCACCCGTCAAGTTGGGAAAGCTCAACGAGGGTGGCGCGCTGGTACACGCACGCGGCCGCACTTGGGGCCAGCTCATCTTCCAGGATTTGTTCAAGAAGGAGCAGTAGTCGATCTAAGACCGTGTGACTTGGCCCGAGAATTGGTCGCGCGCGAACTTCTTCGAGCAGCGCGCGATCCAGCTTTACCGGATCCGAGCACACGGAATAAGGACGAAGAGACACGCGATCTATGGGCACGTTGCAGTCAGCCCGGTCGGGTACCCCCCCGGCGAACGCCTCGATCAGCGGCGCATACCTGTCGAGATCCGGCTGGCTTTCAAAGCTGTGAACCGCGTTCGTTACTGCCCAGGGTAGCTTCTCGGCGGTGAAAACCTCGATAAACGGCCGATACCAGCGGTGATCGTCGAGCATCGTCGCACGGACGTTGACGAGCCAATCGAGGCCATGCGGGCGCGTGCACACCCAGTTCTTGCAGTGTGGGCAATAGAGCTGCTGGTGGATGCCGTGAAGACCACCACGCGCGAGCTCGCCTTGCGTGATCGTGAAGCCTTCGCTCGGCATTGCAAAACTCAAAGAGTACGCGCTCGCCGTCAGCCTTTGGCAGCCGGTGCAATGACACGCCAATGTCAACAGAGGCGGCTTGGTTATGCGAAAGCGAATCTGACCGCACATGCATCCACCATCCCAAGGTAGCTTCCAGCCTTCCATCGTTGTTCCTTCCAACTCTTGGTCCAAGGCGGCCCGCCGTTTCCCTGTATTTATACGTCACAGAACGACGACCCCATCGCGGTTGTTGCGCCGCCCGGCGCCGACCTAAATACGACCGGGAATCCGTTGCGAGAAAAATTCAGTCACCCAGCGCACGCGTGCCGGAACAAGGCGGCGCTTTGGCCAGACAAGATTTATATCCCTGACATCGACTAGAAATTCTTCGAAAAGCGAAATCACGTCCGGATGCTGCAGGTCATCGGCAAGAGAGACTTTGGCGAACATACCGATTCCCATGCCCGCCAGCACAGCAGACCGGATCGTTTCGACACTATTCGATGAAAGATTCCCACGAACCGGCACGCTGAATTCGCCGTCTGGTCCGCAAAACGGCCAATTGGTGGACTCTATAAGCCCATTATAAAGCAAGCAGTTGTGGTTCACGAGTTCGGCAGGGGTCCCGGGCACCCCTCGTTCCTTGAAGTATCGACGGGATCCAACGCACACCAATGGGGTACGAGCTACGCGCGTGACGACCGCGTCTGGTTCGTCGACTGGCCCCACCCTGATCGCCAGATCAATCCGGTCTTCCACCATGTCTCGCATCGAATCCGACAGGATGAGATCCAGCTGAAGGCCGGGGTTGAGCGAGAGAAGGACGGGGATAAGGGGCAGGATGTGAAGGCGACCAAAGGTGGCGGAAACGGCGATCCTGATTGGGCCGGAAACGTTGAGCGTGCTGCTTGTCAGTTCGCTGTCGGCGTCATCCAACTCCCCGACAAGGAGCTTGGTCCGGTCATAATAGCGTTGCCCTTGGTCCGTGAGGCTCACATTTCGCGTGCTTCTATTGAACAGCAACACCCCCAGCCGCTTCTCCAGCGCGCCGACGGCCTTGCTGACGGCCGGTTGTGAGTCGCCGGTTCTCCGGGCGGCAGCTGTGAACCCGCCTGCTTCAACGACCGCGATAAACGCACTTAATTCCTGAAAGCGGTCCACGTCATTCCTCAGAAGAATGAATATTATGTATTCTTAGCCAATTATGCGGCATCTGAACATTGTCTATATCTCGCACACCACGAGCTAGAGGTGACAAGTCATGAATATCGACTTCCAAGGTCGCAAGGCCATTGTAACGGGCTCCACGGTGGGCATCGGTCGCGCAATTGCCGAGGGACTGGTGCGCGCGGGCGCTTCGGTTGTGATCAACGGCCGCGGCCAGGAGCGCGTCGCCACGGCGGTCCGTGAGATTCGTGAGCTTTTCCCGGGTTGCGATGTGACGGGCGTTGCCGCCGACCTGGAGACTGCCGAGGGGGCCAAAGCCTTGTTCGCGCAGGCGCCGGACGCGGATATCCTGGTCAACAATGTGGGTACAGCGCGTCCGAAGACGTTCTTCGAGCTTGCTGACGACGACTGGCTGAGCCTTTTCCAACTCAACGTCATGAGCGGCGTCCGCGCGGCGCGCCACTATGTGCCGAAGATGATAGGGCGTGGCTGGGGACGCGTCGTGTTCATCAGCAGCGAGTCCGCCCTCAACGTCCCAAAAGAGATGATCGACTACGGCATGACCAAGACGGCGCAACTCGCCATCTCCAGGGGGCTCGCGGAAGCGGTTGCCGGGACGGGCGTGACGGTCAACGCGGTCCTCCCTGGTCCAACGAGGTCCGAAATCCTGTCCAATATGATGAGCGAGTTGGCGCAGTCGCAAGGCATCACGCAAGATGAGGCGGAGCAGATGTTCTTGAAGACAATGCGTCCTACGACGCTGATCAATCGCCTTGCGACGACCGAAGAAGTCGCAAACATGGTCGTTTATGTCTGCTCAGAGCAGGCGTCAGCGACCAGTGGCGCCGGGTTGAGGGTCGATGGCGGTGTCGTTCGGTCAATCGTCTGAGGGCGCTGTCGGTTACGCCATGGCCAAGGCTAAGCGTGGATGAGTGTCCTCGGATCTTCGTCTAACCTTATCAGTCACAAGTCGCCCGCCGCACACGTAGGATTGATGCTCTACTCGCGAATCTCTGGCCGTCGAGCCGGGCTGCCGGCGGTCACTCCCTCTTCTCCAAGCCATGGGGTTTGGCTCACTTCTCGGCGAAGGTGTTCAGTATCGGCGTCATCACCTTCACATGCTCGTCGATCCGCTCGAGCACCTTTGCCGGGATCACGTCGCGCTCAGGCAGACGCAACCAGTGCTCGTTGACGAGTTCGACGGTCTCGACCACTGCCTTCAGGACTGCCGGCTCCGGAAGCCTTGCACGGTTCGCAAATGCCTTCCATCGCGGTGCTGCTAGCGCCTTGAACGAGCGCTCCCCTCCAAGCGAAAGCGCCATGGCGTCGGCGGGAATATATGGCACGGTGGACAGGACGTCGTAGATTGGTGCAAGCGCCGGCTTGTCACCGTTTCTGGGATAGATCAACGACCAGTTCTTCAGGTGCATGTCGCCATTGCCGGTGATGACGGTCAGTGCCAGGCGGCGGACGAATTCGAGAGCCGCCGTAGGCGAGACGGCCGCGCCAAGGGCCGAGGCTATGTCGTGATAAGCGGCGCCCTCATATTTATGCGAGGGATAGACGCCGAAGACCTGAGCGAAATCCTCGATGTGAATCCTCTCGCCCTCAGCGCCGCGATCGAAGCGTTTGACGAGAAGGACCTTGCCCTC
The DNA here is from genome assembly GCF_040323315.1 of Mesorhizobium sp. M0047. NCBI lineage: Bacteria > Pseudomonadati > Pseudomonadota > Alphaproteobacteria > Hyphomicrobiales > Phyllobacteriaceae > Mesorhizobium > Mesorhizobium sp. M0047. The sequence goes on from NZ_JAMYUW010000003.1 coordinate 6,274, forward strand.
TGACAGCGTGTTGAATTCTTCGGGAATATCCTCGAAATCGGACTTCTCGACAAGTTCGCGTTCAGGCACCTCCATGCCGATCGCTGCGGCCAACGCGAGGTTGGCGAATTCATTTTCGGAAATGCCTGGAAACGCCGTCGAAGGGAACTTGGCGATGTATCGGCCTTGCTCGTCGTCCATCGGCAAGGTCAGGCCGCTGCCTTTTCCAGTGTTCTTCATGACCGACAGCTTCATCTGCACGCCGGCAAGTGAGAACCGAGCCTTGGGCTTATCTTTTGAAGCATCCTGCGGGACCGCTATCGAGCCATCACTAGGCAATGCCTGCACGGCCCCTGGCAGATCGGTGCCGAGTGCTGCAAGCAGATCGAAATCATTGCCTGGTCGCACATTGCCTTCGTGGTGCTTTTCCATCGCCTCGCGTAGCTTCTCCTCCGGTAGGAGGTTCGCGAAAAAAGCCGGCAAGGCGCCGGCCAGAGGCTTCGGATTTTTCCGCAATCCTCCCATCGCTGCCCGGAACGACAGGCTGAGAACCGGCAAGCCGCCCGTCGCGCGGTAGGCCTCATCGAAGTTGAACGCATTGAAATCGCCCGGCGTCCTGACGAGTGTGCCGACCTTCAGGGTGTCCAGGAGCACGTCCAGCGACGGGATCGTCTTAGGTGCGTGAAAGACTGGAGCCATGATCGTCATCGTCAGATTGAGGAACAAAGGCGGGCAGGTCGTCATCATCATGCGGGCGCAACAGAGCCTGGACAGCCGGCACCATGACTTGCGGAACCAGCATCATTTCCAGACCGAGCGCGCGAGCGACATTCATGAGCGTCGTCGCACGCGCCGCTGCAGCTCCCTTTTCGATATCGCGATAGCGGGGACGGGATATGCCCGCCAAATCAGCGACCTGCTCCTGTGTCATGGTTGCGGCGAGCCTCGCATGTCTGAGAACCCTCCCGATTTCACGTAGAATTTCCGATTCAGAGGTCATAATTGAAATGATGCCTATACGATCCACAACCATGTGTAATGATCTGCAAAGATATCTCATTCAGTAAACATGTCAACCTTTTATGATCCGTTAACATATCATCTTTAGAAGCTATGGTGCGCAAAGAGATCAATTCCTCACTCGGGACCTGCCTTTGGCTCTCGGTTGATATCGACCTCCGCGCGACCTCACTGGCGACGAGATCGATGCGGCGATCATCGAACGAACCAGTTCATCATCAGCATCGCGGCCTTCAGCACGAAGCTCTCGGCATCACGTGAAACTGCAGCGAAGCGAGTCAGGACCAGTTCGAAGCTCTGGCCGCCTCCCAACAACAACGAGGTCAAATATGATCAAGAAGCTTGATCGAATCGCGTTCTGACGACGTGTCAACAGTCAACGCCGGTCTTGACGAGACGCGAGAACAAAGCGAAAACATCCAGGATGGGTTTGGACAGGTGGCGATCGCCTATGCAAATTGCGAATGACTCGGCGGATCTGTTCCGTCACGTGAGCGCCGAGAAGGCTGCATTCTACCGCTGCATCATGGACGTCTTCGCGGCGGCCAAGCGGCAATACCGCCTGCAGTTGAGGCCCGACGAAGTGCTTGCCGAAGCCCGATGGTCGGCCGGGCCGCCGCGCATCGAGGAAGTGAATACGGCGCTTACCCAGCTTGCAGAATGGGGCAATCTCGAATCACATCCCGATACCGCACGGGTTTCCAGCCTCAGCGACTTTTACCGCGCACGCTTTCTCTACCGGCTCTCGCAGGGCGGCGAGGCGGTGGAATCTGCGTTGGCGGTCTTCGTGCAGACCTTGCAACGTCGCGCCGAACTGCAAACCGTGGCGCTCGAAGATATAGCGAGCCGGCTGCAGGCGCTTCAGGCATTGGCCGGCGCGGCCGAACCCGACGTGGCCAAGATCCACTCGCTGCGGGATCTGGTGCGTGTATTCGAAGGCTTGGCCGAGAACGCGCAGGCGTTCATGGCCGGCGTCGCTCGCAGCATCGAGCTGCAGCAAGCCGAGGCGGTGGCGGTTGCAAACTACAAAAAGCGGCTGATCGACTATCTGGAACGTTTCATGGGCGACTTGGTGCGCCGTTCCGACACCATCGCGCGCCTCATCCTGGCTTTGGAACCGGGCGTCGATGCCCTGCTTGGGCAGGTGGCCGAGCGCGAATCGCGCGACGCGGCTCCCGGCGGCGCGCAGGATCAGGCCGAGTCGCGGAACGGCTACCTGCGAGCCTGGCGAGAACGCTGGAAGGGTCTGCGCGGCTGGTTCCTCAGCACCGGCCACGAGCCGCCGCAAGCCGAACTGTTGAGGGCACGGGCGCGGTCCGCCATCCCGCAGCTTCTCGCTGCGATCGCTGCGCTCAACGAGCGGCGCAGCGGCCGCAGCGATCGCTCGGCGGACTTTCGCCTGCTCGCCGGCTGGTTCGCCGCTTGCTCCGACAATAGCGAGGCACACCGGCTTGCGCGAGCCGCCTTCGCGCTTAATCCGGCGCGGCATTTCTCGCTCAACGCCGACGCGGACGCCGAACTGCCGGCCAGCACCTCCTGGGCCGACGCCGCACCGCTCAGGATTCACCCGCGTCTGCGCGAATATGGCGAAGCCACCCCGCGCGGACCGCTGCCGCGCGTGCGCGACCGCGCCGAGGAGCGTGCGCTCCTGTCGCTTCAGCTCGCAGAGGAATCGCTCCAGGTCGAAGCGGCGCGCAAGCGCCTCGCCACCAGCCGCCCCGCACGGCTTTCGGATCTAGGAGAGCTCAACATGCATGCCTTCGGCCTGTTCCTGGGCCTGCTCGGGGAGGCGCTGAGTGAACAGGCCGGGCCGGAGACGCCGGTGGAGCGGCGGACGGGCGACGGCTTGCTGCACATCCACCTGAAGCCGCTCGCCCCCGACAGCCGCGCCATGATCGAAACGCCGCGTGGCGTCTTTGCCGGGCGCGACCATCTGATCACCATTACACCCTTGCAGGACGGTCGATGAAAGCGGCGAACGGCTCCAACGACAGTCGCAGCATCGGCCTGCTGCAGCAGCGTTTCCAGCGCGAGGAGTTTCGCGCCTGCGTGCGCGCCCTTCTGATGACGCCGCTGATGGGTCCGGCGCATGAAGATTTCGCTGGCGTACGCCGCCAGGCCGAAGCATTGCGCGAATGGTTTTCGCGCGAGGCGGGCTGGATACTGCAGGTCGAGCGCGAGGGCGCGCGCCTCTACAAGCGGCCCGGAGATCTCGCCGACCCCATGCGCGGCCTTCCCGGCTACGACCGTCGCCGCTACGTTCTGCTTTGCCTCGCCTGCGCGGTGCTCGAACGCGCCGACCCGCAGATCACCTTGCGGCTGCTGGGAGAGAGGCTGCTGGAACTCGCCGCCGAGCCGGCGCTCGACTTCACCTTCACGCTCGAGGCGCAACATGAGCGGCGCGAACTCGTGTCGGTGTGCCGCACCTTGCTGGGCCTCGGGGTGCTGCACCGCGTCGCCGGCGATGAAGAAACATTCGTGCGGGCCGGAGGCGATCAGGCCGATGCGCTCTACGACGTGCAGCGCCGCATGCTCGCCGGCATGCTGGCGGCGGTGCGCGGCCCGTCCACCTGGACGCCGGAAGAAGCGCCGGTGACGCTCGAAGCGCGGTTGCGCGCCATGGTCGACGAGCATGTAGCGGACAGCGAGGAAGGCCGGCGCACCGCACTGCGCCACCAGCTCGCACGTCGGCTTCTCGACGATCCGGTCGTCTATGTCGAGACATTGGACCCGGAAGCCCGCGCCTACTTCTTCAACCAGCGCGGAGCCATGGCCGCCCGCCTGTGCGATGCAGCCGGCCTAGTGGCGGAGCAGCGCGCCGAAGGTTTGGCGCTGGTCGACGAAGCCGGCCTGCTGACCGATGTGGCGATGCCGGCCGAAGGCACCGACGCCCATGTGACGCTGCTCGTCGCCGAGCATCTGGCCGCTGGCCAAAGGCAGCGGCGAAAGGATGGCGCCTACACGACGCAGGCACCCGTCATGCGAGAGCACGACATTGCCGACTTCCTGCATGAGGCTAAAGGCAAGTACGGACGCTACTGGCGCAAATCGGCACGCGAGCCCGGCGCCGAACGCGAGCTCGCGGCAATCGCTATCGATCGGTTGGAAAAGCTGCAACTGGCGGTACGAAAAGCCGGCGCCGTACACCCGCTGCCGGCGCTCGCCCGCTTTGCGCTGGGCGAGGCCGAAATTCGCGAAACCCGCGATGCGCCAGCCCAGGCCACCGGCTCTCTGTTCGGACCGACATGAACGACCGCTTGAACCTGCTCATTTCGCCATTGGGAAAGCCCGCGTTGCCTACACCGACGCGGCAACGCTGGCAGCCTCTGCGGCTGGGTCTGGTGGAGCTCTATCACTATGACAGCGAGGAATTCTGGTTCCGCGACGGCCATCTGCTGCTGCGCGGCAATAACGGCACTGGCAAGTCCAAGGTGCTGTCGCTGACACTGCCGTTCCTGCTCGACGCGCAGCTCAAACCCTCACGCATCGAGCCCGATGGCGACGCCGGCAAGAGGATGGCCTGGAACCTGCTGATGAACAGCCACGACCGGCGCAACGGCTATGCGTGGATCGAGTTCGGTCGCGTCGCCGAAGACGGCACACCGCATTACCTTTCGCTCGGCGTCGGCCTCTCGGCAACGGCCGCCCGCTCCCAGGTCGACAGTTGGTTCTTCCTGCTGGAAGACGCCGACGGCGCGCCGCGCATTAACCAGGATCTGTGGCTGACGAGCGAGCATCGGATCGTGCTCACCAAGGAGCGCCTGCGCGATGCACTTGAAGGCCGCGGCCAAGTGTTCGACACCGCCGCCAGCTATCGCCGCGCGGTCGACGAGCGCCTGTTCCATCTGGGCGCCAAGCGCTACGACGCGCTGATGGATACGCTGATCCAGCTTCGCCAGCCGCAGCTTTCCAGGAAACCAGACGAAGCCGCGCTGTCGAACGCGCTGACCGAGGCCCTGCCGCCGCTGGCGCCCGAACTGCTCGGCGACGTCGCCGAGGCGCTCGGGCAACTCGAGGAAGACCGCCGTCAGCTCGACGAATATCAGGCCCTGGCCAAGGCGGTCGGCCGCTTCGAGGAGCGTTATCGCGTCTATGCCGGTACGCAGACCCGCAGGCAGGCGCGTCTGCTGCGCCAGGCCCAGACGGAGTTCGACAATGCCAGCCGGGCGCGCGGCGAAGCCCAAGCCCGGTTCGACGAAGCGCAAACGCGGGAGGCGCTCGCCCAGACGGCCCATGACGATTCGGAAATCACCCTGGCGCGCGGGCGGGCGCGGCTCGACGCCTTGCGCTCCGATCCGACGATGCAGGACGCCAATCGTCTCGAAAGCGCCGAGAAGGAGATGGCGGCACGCCGGCAGGCGATGCAGAAAGCCGCGGCGGCGGTCGAGCAGGCAGGCCGGCGGCTGGGACTCAGCGCCGAAGAAACCAGCCGCACCGGTCGGCGCGCCGAACAGGCGGAGCGCGCCTTGGCCGAGCTGCGCCGGCAAAGTGCCGTTCACGCCGACGCGGCAGGCATCGCCGGCCAGCACACCGCAAGCCCGCTTGCCACATTGGAGGCTTCCGCGCTGGTCGAGTTGAGGCAGCATGCTTTCGACAGAGCCTGCGACGAGCTTCGCAGCCTTGTTGCCGGCCGGCGTGAGCAGATCGCCCTTCTGCGTCGCCGTCACGGCGAAGTCGCGCAAGCCGAGGCCACCTATATGCGGCGTCGCGAAACCCAGGACGAGCGACAGGTCGAAGCCGAAGAGGCTGCTGAACGTCGCACGCAGGCCGATGCGGAGGTCGAACGTCAAGGCCGGGACCTGATGGAAAGCTGGGATCGCTATTTCATCGGCCTGAAGCAACTGCGAGTCGATCCAGACGCCAAATTCGCGGCCCTGACGACCCTGGCGGAATGGGCCGCGACGCCGCAAGGTGACAATCCCGCCCGGCACCTGCTGCAATCGGCGCATGAAGCGACAAGCTTCGCGCTGACGCAACGTCGCGCGGCGCTCGACGGCCAACGGCAGACGCTGGAGGCGGAACGCGGGAGCCTCGACGACGAACGCCAACGCCTGGAAGCCGGCGACGACATGGCGCCGCCCCTGCCCTATACGCGCGACGCCTCCGTTCGGGGCGCGCGTCAGGGCGCGCCGTTCTGGCAAGTGTTGGATTTTCGCGACACGGTGGCTGCGCCGCAACGCGCCGGCCTCGAAGCCGCCGGCCTGCTCGACGCGTGGATCTCGCCGGACGGCCACCTTCAGTCCGGCGATGATGGCGCGCCGCTATACGACACGCAGGTGCTGGAACGGCGAAAGTCTTCTCCATCGCTTGCCGACTTTCTGGATGTCACCGTGCCGGCCGGCAGTACGGTACCGGCCGATGTCGTCGAGCGCGTGCTGTCCAGCATCGCCTGCGCGGATAACGACCCTGTCGATACCGAGGCCTGGATCGCCGCTGACGGCCGATATCGTCTCGGCGCCCTGACCGGCGCCTGGGGCAAGCCGGCGGCGGTCTATATCGGACACGCAGCCCGCGACGCGGCCCGCACGCGGCGGCTGGCCGAGATTGCCGAGCGCCTGACGCAGCTTTCCGACGAATTGGCAGCGGTGCAGGCCACGGCCGGGCAGATCGTGCTGGACCGCGAGCAGACCGACGAAGAATGGCGCAAGGCGCCCGCCGACGAGGTGCTGCGCAGCGCTCACTTGGCCGCCGCTGCCGGCACCCGCGCCGCGCGCCTCGCCAGTGAAAGGCTTGCCGAAGCGGATATGCGATTCCGCGAGGCCGAACAGGCACTCAAGGCCGTGCGCGAACAGCTCGCGGCGGATGCCGCTGACCTGCGCCTGCCCGGATCGCCCGAGGCGCTGCCCGCCGTCGAAACGGAGGTGGATCATTATCGCGACACGCAGGTCCGGCTCGAGCAAGCCGCCCACGAGCTGCGCCTGGCGCTGCCCGAATGGCAACGGCAATTTGCCCGGGAGAACGAAGCGCGGGACGATCTCCAGCAGCGCGAGCAGGAGTCCGCGGCGGCCCGCGTGGAAGCCGAAGAGGCCCTTGCCCGGCTCGAAGTGCTGCGTGACATGGTCGGCGCCAAGGTCGAGGAGTTGCAGCGGCAGCTCGCCGAAGCACGTGTCGCGGTCGAAGCCGGAGAGGTTACGCTAAAGCTGGCCGGTGACGCCCTGCGCAAGGCGGGAGAGACGCGGGCGGTGGCGAACCAGCAGGCCGAGACCGCGACCAGCGTCTTGCACGAGCGCGGCGAGGCGCGCGCCCAGGCGATCTCCAAATTGCAGCAGTTTGCCGGCACCGGCCTGCTGTCGGCAGCACTGCCGCGTGTCGAACTGCCGGACATGGGGGCTCAGTGGACGATCGATCCGGCGCTGACCCTGGCCAGGCGGACGGAACAGGAACTGTCGACCCTCAAGGACGACGACGAGGCATGGGCGCGCGCTCAGCGGCAGATCGCCGAGGAATTTACCGAACTGCAGCGCACGCTCGGCGCGCTGGGCCACCAGGCCCGGGCCAACCCCAGCGACTGGGGGTTCAGCGTCGACATCATCTACCAGAATCGGAGCGAACGGCCGGACCGACTCGCCGGCCGACTCGCCGACGAGATCGCCCAGCGCAGCGAATTGCTGACCGCTAGCGAGCGGACCGTTCTTGAGAACCATTTGCAAGCCGAGATCGCCGCTGAAATCCAGCGTCTGCTGCAAGCCGCCGAACGGCAAGTCGATGCCATCAACGGAGAGCTGCACAAGCGCCCCACCTCGACCGGCGTGCGCTATCGCCTGCTGTGGCAGCCGCTGGCCGAGGAGGAAGGTGCGCCGGTGGGCCTCGACGTGGCGCGCAAGCGCCTGCTCAACACCAGCTCGGATCTCTGGTCGGCGGAGGACCGGCGAGTCGTCGGCGCCATGCTGCAGCAGCGCATCTCGGCTGAGCGGGAACGTGCCGATTCCAGCAGCGGAAAGGACAGCGGCACCCTGCTCGACCAACTTGCCCGCGCGCTGGACTATCGCCACTGGCACCGTTTTCGCGTCGAACGCTGGCAGGAGGGGCATTGGCGCAAGCTTTCCGGACCCGCCTCGAGCGGCGAGCGGGCGCTCGGCCTGACGGTGCCGCTGTTCGCCGCGGTCGCCAGCTTCTACAGCCAAGGCAGCTATGCCCTGGCGCCGCGGCTGATGCTGCTAGACGAAGCCTTTGCCGGCATCGATGCGGCGAACGTCGATCCGCAAGGACTTGGAACGGCGGCCGAAACGGGATATCGGCGAGCTACGCAAGCGCGCCAGCAAGGCCACCCAACGTCTACCCGCGCACCACTGATTTCGCTGGTTTCGACTTGCCGGTTCGCCCGGGGTTAGCGCGCGCTGTCGATGATCGAGCCGCCGGCGATACCGGCGTATTCCTTCCAGGTGGTCTCGTGAGTCGGCGGCGTGATGCTCGCTTTCTTGAACGCTGCCTCGTCGTAGAACATGGAAAAGGAGTTGAGACCGAGGCCGACGCCCCAGAGCTTGCCGTCGATCGTCGTGAGGTCCAGCAATTGCTTGTCGAAGTTGTCCACCTTCAGCGCGCCGGGAACGAACTCGTCGAGAGCCAGACATGCGCCGCGCTTGGAATAGTCCGAAATCGTGCTCGGTTCGAGCTGGAAGACGTCCGAGACGTTACGGCCGGCCATCGCAGTCGCCAGCTTCGTCCAGTACCCGTCGCCGCTGATCGTCTCGCCGATAACGGTGACATCGGGGTTCTTCTCATGGAACAGCCTGGCGACGGCGACCGTGCGTTTGGCGCGGTCGTTCGAACCCCACCACATGGCCCTCAGGGTGATATCGTCCGCAGCCCAGGTGGCCTGCCCGGTTGCGCCGAGCGCGAAGCCTGCCATTGCGCCTGCCGAGCCCAACAGAAATGAGCGGCGACCTATTTGCATTTTGAGATCCTCCCCTGTCCTGCCTGCGCAATCCTCGGCGAAGCTTAATGCAAAGCAATTGCGTAGCGCAAGGATTTTTCTTGATCTTGCATATTTGCATAATTTGCGCAATGTTCGCTCCATGATGGAAAATCAAACAAGGCGTCTCCGTCAGGCAGACATCGCCAGCAAGGCGGGGGTTTCAGTCTCCACGGTCTCCCGCGTGCTCGGCAACGAGCCCGGCATCAGTGAGGCCGTGCGCCGACAGATCCTGCAAGTCGCAGCCGACCTCGGATATCCGGCAAGGACTGCCTCCGCGGCCGTTCCCGGATCCCTGGCGCTGATTGCCAGCGACGGCGTTACCGGCGGGCTCAGCGTTTTCTATGAAGGCATTGTCGACGGGCTGCGCGGCGGTGCCGCCAATCGCGGCATGCCGTTCGGGATACGGCTCGTGCGCGAGAACAGGATAACTCCCGAGGTTGTCGCCAGTCATCTCGAGAGCGCCGGCGCCGACGGGCTGTTTCTGGTCGGTATCGATCCGACCGACAGCCTGCGGAGATGGCTCGCCGAAACGGGGACGGCGATGGTTCTCGTCAACGGAACGGACCCGCTTTTGCAATTCGATGGGGTCTCGCCCGCGAACTTCTTCGGTGCCTATCTGGCAACGAAGCGCCTGCTTGCCGCGGGACACCGCCGTATCCTTCATCTCACCGGCTCCCAGCGGCATACGATCCGCGAGCGCGAACGCGGTTTCGAGGCGGCGATCGCCTCGGTCGAGGGGGCAGAAGGCCGGTTGCTCCGTCTCACATTTCAACGCAGCGCCATCACCGAGGCGCACGAAGTCACTGCAACTGCGCTCGCGGAGTATCCCGGTTTCACCGCGGCGTTCTGCATGAACGACTTCATCGCCGTTGGTGTGCTGGAAGCCGTGACGGAGGCCGGCCGGCGCGTGCCCGATGACTTCGCCATTGTCGGCTTCGATGACCTCCCTTGTGCGGGCATGACCAATCCCCGGCTTTCCACCATGCGTGTCGACCGTGCCGCCATCGGGCGCGAGGCCGTCAGTCTGATGATCGCGCGCCTTGGCGACCGAAACGCTCCTGCCCGCCAAGTCTGCCATGCCGTCGTTCCCGTTGCCGGCGGCTCCCTGCCGAATGACCAATAAACGCGTGAGGCTGAAGGCACGTCGATGACTTACGATCCTGTCAGCGCCAATCCGCTCGCCGGCAATCCGCTCGCGACGCGCGCGGACATGCGGCGTGCGCTTGCCGATCTGTTCGATCCGCTGCTGCCCTATTTCTCCGTGGCAAACGCGCGCGTACGTCTCGACGCGGCTGGAGCCCATTTCGACCGCGCGGCGGCCGACCTCGAGGGCTTCGCACGGCCGCTCTGGGGGCTGGCGCCGCTCGCCGAAGGCGGCGGGGAATTCGCGCATTGGGATCGCTACGCCGAGGGCATCGCCAACGGCACCGATCCTGATCATCCCGAATACTGGGGCGCGGTTCGCGATAAGGACCAGCGCATGGTCGAGCTCGCCGCACTCGGCTTCGCCCTTGCCCTGGTCCCCGAGAAAATATGGAACCCGCTCGACCGGCGCGCCCGTGCCAATGTGATCGCCTATCTCAAACACGCCCGACGTTTCGACTACGCCGACAACAACTGGAAATTCTTCCGGGTATTGGTCGATCTCGGTCTCGATCGGCTCGGCGTCGACTATGATCGCCAGTTGACGGACACTTATCTAAATCAACTTGACGGCTTCTATATCGGCGACGGCTGGTATCGCGACGGCAATGTGCGCCGCATCGATCATTACATTCCATTCGCCATGCACTTCTACGGGCTCATCTACGCCCGCCTCGCCGAAGATGAGCGCGCCGACCGCTTCCGTGAGCGCGCTGCCTTGTTCGCGAAGGACTTCCGCCACTGGTTCGGCGCGGATGGCGCGACGGTGCCTTTCGGCCGCAGCCTGACCTATCGCTTCGCCTGCGCGGGCTTCTGGTCGGCGCTCGCCTTTGCCAATGTCGAGGCCCTGCCATGGGGCGAGATCAAGGGGCTCTGCCTTCGCCATTTGCGCTGGTGGGCCGACAAGCCGATCGCCAACCGCGACGGTGTGCTGCCGATCGGCTTCTGCTATCCCAACCTGCTGATGTCGGAGAGCTACAATTCGGCCGGCTCGCCCTATTGGGCCTTCAAGGCGTTTCTGCCGCTCGCACTTGGCGGCGATCATCCCTTCTGGACCGCGGAGGAAGCGCCCGCCGAGACAATGGCCGCGGCTGTGCCGCTTCGCCATCCCGGCATGGTGATGATGCCCGCTGGCAGCGACGTCGTCGCGCTTTCCTCCGGTCAGGAGAACCTGCAAATGCGCTGCGGCACGGAGAAATATGCAAAGTTCGCCTATTCCTCGCGTTACGGCTTCAGCGTCGAGGCCGACGAGCGTGGCTTCGCGGGCGGCGCTTTCGACTCGGCGCTCGCCTTCAGCGAGGACGGCGTCCACTACCGTGTGCGCGAGACGAACGAGGACGCGAAACTGGCAGGGGACCTCCTCTATTCGAAATGGTCGCCTTGGCCCGACGTCACCGTCGAAACATGGCTTCTGCCGTCCGCTCCCTGGCACATCCGCGTCCATCGCGTCACCACGCCGCGCCCGCTCATGACGGCCGAAGGCGGCTTCGCCATCGCGCGGCGGGATCTCGATGCGGATACGCTCGAGGCAACCGGCGGGGCTGCCTACGCGATCGGCGCGGAGGATCTTTCCGGCATCGTCGACCTCGGATCGAGCATCGCGCGCGAGGGGCTTTGCCAGAAAGCTCTTCCCAACACGAATCTTATGGTCGCCAAGACCATCGTGCCGCAATTGCGCGGCACGATCCCGGCGGGCGAAACAATGTTGGCCTGCGCAGTGCTTGCCCTACGCGACACGGCGGCGGCCGGATGCATATGGGCAGCGCCGCCGGGCGCTCCACCGGTCGCAGAGCTCACTGCACTCGTCAGGGATAAGGGTGAAACGGTCAGCGCGATCCAGGCACCGGGGCATATGCGGTGAAGCAGCCAGCCATTACCTTCGCCATGCAACCGGCCCGCACGAAGCATGTCGTCACGCCAGAGATCATCGAGCGGCTGGCGGCCGCGGGACGTATTCTCTCCTCCGAACCGTTCGAGGATTTCGCCGATCCGCGAGCCAAACGGCTGCTTGCCGAAACCGAAATCCTGATTACCGGCTGGGGCTGCCCGCTTATCGGCAGCGACGTCCTCGCATCAGCGCCGCATCTGAAACTTGTCGCGCATGCCGCGGGAACCGTGAAAGGACTTCTCGATCCCTCCGTTTTCGAGGCCGGCATTGCCGTGACGCACGCAGCACAGGCGAATGCCGTGCCTGTTGCCGAGTTCACGCTTGCCGCAATCATATTTGCCGGCAAGCGGGTATTCCGCTTCCACGAACTCTATGCCGTGGACCGCAACCGCCATCGGGTGAACCAGATGCAGGCTGAGGCGATCGGAAATTACCGGCGGACGATCGGCATCGTCGGCGCTTCCCGCATCGGGCGTCGGGTCATCGAACTTTTGAAGCCGTTCGACTACAGCATCGTCCTTTACGATCCGATGATGGATGCCGCGGAGGCGGCGCGCCACGGTGCGGAAAAGGTCGAGCTGAACGCACTGATGTCGCGTGCCGACATCGTGACGCTGCATGCTCCCTCCCTGCCCGCGACGCGGCACATGATCGGCGAGGCCGAACTTGCCCTGATGAGAGACGGAGCCACGCTGATCAACACGGCGCGTGGCGCCCTCATCGATGAAGCCGCCCTGTTGACGACGCTGAAGGCCGGCAGGATCGACGCGATCATCGACGTCACCGATCCGGAAGTGCCCGAATGGAGCTCGCCGTTTTATTTGCTGCCCAACGTCTTTCTGACACCGCATATTGCTGGCGCGGTCGGGCTGGAGCGATCACGCCTAGGCAACATGGCCGCCGACGAGGTGCTCCGTTACATAGCGGGCAAGCCGCTGCTTCACGAAATCCGCGGGCAGGACCTGGAGCATATCGCATGACGTGTTTCGAGCCGGCCCTTTGTAGCGTGACCTTTCGCGCGCTTCGACCGATGCAAATCGTTCTGCTCGCGCGCGAAGCCGGGCTTGCCGCGATCGAATGGGCAGGCGATGCTCATATGCCGCCAGGGAATTTGGAAAATGCTGCCGAGGTCGGGCGGATGAGCCTGGAGGCTGGATTCGCCGTATCCTACGGCTCCTATGTCGCGCCGCCAGACGACGATCTGAAAGCCTTTGAACAGGCTCTAGAGACAGCCGAAACCTTGGGCGCGGCCAATATCCGCATCTGGCCGGGCGCGCGCAATCGCAACTCTTCGGACTATACGACTGAGGAAGTCCGTTCCGCCGCGTACCTGATCCGGAATATGGGCGCCGAAGCGGCAAAACGAAAGATCGCAGTCTCGCTGGAATATCACCCCAACTCGCTGACAGATGCGACGGACGCCGCGCTCAGGCTGATCGAGACCGTCGCGCATGACAATGTCTATCTCTACTGGCAGCCGCGACCGGGACTGCCTCTCAATGAGGCGCTGTTCGAGATCGTGCGCATCGGGCATCACGTCTCACACATCCACGTCTTCGCATGGGACCGTGACGGCAAACGCTTTTCGCTTTCCTCCGCGGAAGAATATTGGCGCGCCGTCATCGAAGGGCTGCCCGTCTCGCGTTGGAAAGGGCGGCGTTTCGCGATGCTGGAGTTCGTGGCCGGCGATGATCCGGACGCTTTCCGCACCGATGCGGCAACACTCAAGGCGGTGCTCGGAGGCTGACTGCCACCTCTACCGTCAGACGAGCAGTCCGCTGCTGTCGTTGCCCCACAGGTCGGCTATGGAGACCGGCGACCCCGTGCGGCTGCTCCGGAAGGCGGCAATCCCGCAGAGAACCGACATCGCGCCCGCGCGCGAGCCCGCGCGCTGTTTCAGCTCGTCGTTCGGCCTGCGGCTGAAAAGCATGTTGCGCAGCCGGTCGTCGCCACCATAGTGGCCACCGCTCGAATGCGGCACCCAGATGCGCTCGACGCCGTCGAAGTTTCTCATGACGACAATCTCGTCGGCGGGCGGCGTCGTCCATGCCTGCGCCTCGTATTGCCGAAGCTCGATGCGCCCCTCGTGACCGTTGAAGGCGATGTGGTGGCCTTCGATCGGCATATAGGTGTTGAGCGAATAGGAGACATCGACGCCATTCCGGTAGCGGATCGAGGCGACCATGGTGTCGGGGATGTCGATGCCTTCGCGGAAGACGCAGGCGTCGCGGACATAACCGTCGACGGTCGACGGGTCCTCGTACAGCCGCTCGAGGAACGGGTCCTTTGAGATGTCGAAGAAATAGTCGCACTCGCCCTTGTGCGGACAGGTACGACAGCGCTCGCCGCGGAAAGGGCCGTTCCTTCCATAGTGCCTCAGATCGGCTAAGGCCGACACCTTCTCGGGATCGGAATCGAGGTACCAGTTCAGCAGGTCGAAATGGTGGGTAGCCTTGTGGACAAACAGGCTCCCCGAATATTCCGAGAAGGCGTGCCAGCGCCGGAAATAGTCGGCGCCGTGGCTGGTGTCGAGATACCAGTGGAAATCGACCGAGGTTACCTCGCCGATGACGCCGGAATTGAGCAGTTCCTTGATGCGTGCCGCCGTTGGCGCGAAGCGGTAGTTGAACGAGATATCGACACGCTTCCCGGTGCGCCGTTCCGCCTCCAGGATGCGCTTGATCTTATCGACGGTGGTTGTCATCGGCTTCTCGCTGATGACGTCGGCGCCGGCTTCGAGAGCCTTGATGATGACCTCGTCATGGGTGGAATCGCGCGTGCAGACGATGACGAGTTCCGGCCTCTCCGACCGGAGAAGTGCGTCGAAATCCGTGTAGATTGGCGCGCTTGCGCCCATGTAGTCGCGCGCCCGCTCGGCCCGCATAGGATTGAGGTCGCAAATCGCGACCAGTTCGACCGCGTCGTTCCATCGCTCCAGGAGGTCCCTGCCCCACATCGTCGTGCCGCGGTTTCCGGTTCCAACGAGAGCGTAACGGGTTCTCTTCGACGTCGGCATGATTCCCTTCCGGTTTCGACGGCGTTTCAGCACACCGTCCGGAAACGTTCGACAACCGTATCCAGCACGACTTCGCCCGGTTTCTTCCACCAGTTTTCCGCGGAAAAGATCTCCACTTCCTGCGGCCCGTGGAAACCGGCCGCCTCGACCTTGTCGCGAATCCCCGGCAGGTCGATGATGCCATCACCCATCATGCCGCGGTCGAGAAGCAGGTCGGTGGTCGGCACGAGCCAGTCGCAGATGTGATGGGCGAAAATCCGGTTTTCCCGACCGGCTCGCGCGATACCCTCCGCAAGTTCGGGGTCCCACCAGACATGGTAGACGTCGATCGCCACACCCACATCCGGCCCGAGGCGCCCGGCGAGATCGAGTGCCTGCTTCAGCGTGTTCACACAGGCCCGGTCGGCCGCATACATCGGATGCAGCGGCTCTATGGCGAGCGGCACGTTCGCGACGCGGGCATGCGGCAGAATGGCATTGAAGCCGTCCTCGACCATCTGCCGCGCTGCGGCGAGGTCGCGCGAACCCTTCGGCAACCCGCCAACGACGAAGATGAGACAGTCGGCGCCGAGTGCTGCGGCCTCGTCGATGGCCCTTAGATTGTCGTCGATGGCGGCCTGCCTGCCGGCTTCATCGGCTGCAGGAAACATCCCGCCGCGGCAGAGGCCCGTCACCTTCAGGCTGTTCAAATGGACGATGCGCGCTGCCTCGTCGAGCCCGACAGTGGCAACCTGATCCCGCCACGGCGCAATCGCCGTGATGCCTCGGGCAAGGCAGCCGTCCACGGCCTCGGCAAAGCCCCAGCTTCCGCGCGTGGTCGCAAGATTGATGGAAAGGCCCTCCACCGTCATCAGTGTCCTCCCCCAGACATCGGCGTCATCGCGTTCCAGTCAGGTTCCACGGCCGAGCCGAGGCCGGGGGCGGCGATCACCGAGCCGATCGCCATGCGGCCTTTTTCGATGCGCAGGCGCGTGCGGCCGTCCTGCGTTCGGTAGAGATCGGCGTGAGCGCGCGCAAAGGCCGTCTGCTCGGCCTCCGGCGCCCCGGCCATGCCGTCGACATAGTGGTGGCCGTTGCGCTCGACATGCGTCATGCCCATCAGGCTGGCGAGCGCCAGATCCTGCTGCACGGCGAGCCCGCCTTGTGTAGTCAGGTCTTCGGCGGACATGAAATAGTTAGGTCCGCCTTGCGCGTTCCAGTGCTCGACCCTCGTGCGATTGAGTAGCGCGCGGTAGAAACCCTTGCAGGATTTCGACGAGATCCCCGTATAACCGAGACTGCGGGCGGTGACGAAGGCGTCCATCGTCGCGTCCGACTCGTCGATCTCGACCGGCTTGAAGGCAGCGAGCGCGGCAACCGATTTTTCAAAAGCATGGGCACGCGCAATAGGTTGCTCGATGAAAAGAACGGATCGCGCAAACTGAGCGAGATTCGGCCTTGCCTGGATGCGCGCGAGGAGTTCGGCAACCTCCTCGGCCGACGCGAACTGCTCGTTGCCGTCGAGCGTCACTGAATAACTGCCGACTTTCGCATCGAGCAGGTCTGCGATCCGGCCGAGACGCTCGACGTCGGCGTCCAGGTTTCCCGACACCTTCACCTTGAAGAAAGTCAGGCCGTAAGCGTCGATCGCCTCTTCGAGACTTTCGGGAAGGCCATCATTCAGTCGGCCATCGGCACGCACCTCGCCGGCTGTTATGGCGTCGACGAGGCCGACGGTATGGCGTGCAGCGATCGTCTCCGGCGGCTTCAGCCCGGAGAGAAAGGCTGCAAGATGGAAGCCTTCGAGATCGGGTGTTGTTGCGGTATCGATGCCCGGCAGGTTTGCGTTCACCGCCTTCGCGACCGACGAACCCTCCAGCCGACAAAGCGCATCAAGGATCGCCCGGTCGGCGAGTGCAAGTCCGAAGGAGGCGACGAGGCCGTTCAGGCCTTCAGCGGCCGCACGCGCGTGATGCCCCTTCTCGACATCGGTATGGAGACCGAAGGCGGTTTCTTGGCCCGCCGCGCTCAAGGCGTCAAGGGCGAGAACGAGCGAGCGGCGAAGTTGGTTTTCGTTGTCCGCATTCGTCAGGTCCGGGGACTTGTCGAACCATTTCGGCACCATCAATTCAGCCGCCATTCCAACCATGGAGCGGCCCGCGGCATCCTCGATGCGCACGCGCAGGAAC
Source organism: Mesorhizobium sp. M0047 (assembly GCF_040323315.1). Taxonomy (NCBI): domain Bacteria; kingdom Pseudomonadati; phylum Pseudomonadota; class Alphaproteobacteria; order Hyphomicrobiales; family Phyllobacteriaceae; genus Mesorhizobium; species Mesorhizobium sp. M0047. Next base: position 23,403 of record NZ_JAMYUW010000003.1, read on the forward strand.
GCCTGCCGTGCCTTGCTGAGCGTCGCGGCACCGAAGCGAAACGGCAGGCGCAAATGCGCCGGCCGTTCGAAAGCCTGCGCTTCGACGAGACGGATCTTCAAAGGATCGGTCATAGTCTCAGGCAATTCCCTGCGCCGCGAGAAAACGGCCCATGCGGTCGCTGGCATCGTCCGGATCCGCAAGGACATTCGCCTTGTCGGCGAGGCGGAAGAGTTCTGCGAGGTGGACGAGCGAACGGGCGCTCTCCTGCCCGCCAATCATACGGAAATGGTCCTGCAGGCCGTTCAGATAGGCAAGGAAGACGACGCCCGTCTTGTAGAAGCGGGTCGGCGCCTTGAAGATGTGGCGCGACAGCGGAACTGTTGGCTCCAGGATATTGAAGAAGGTATCGGACTTGCCGTTGCCGAGCGCGGCTAGACCCGCGGAAGCTGCAGGCGCTATCGCATCGAAGATGCCGAGCAGCGCATCGGAGAAATGCTCGCCGTCGCCGGCGATCAGTTCGGCGTAGTTAAAGTCGTCACCCGTATACATCCTGACGCCCGCCGGAAGGCGCCTGCGCATGGCGACTTCCTTCTCCTTCGACAGGAGCGAGACCTTGATGCCGTCGACCTTGTCGGCGTGTGCGGAAATGGCCTCGAGGCAGGTGTCCATGGCCGCCCAGTGGTCGGACGATCCCCAATAGCCTTCAAGCGCGGGATCGAACATCTCGCCGAGCCAGTGAATGATGACCGGCTGCTTCACCTGGCCCAGAATGCGATCATAGACCTTCAGGTAGTCGTCCGGCCCCCTGGCGGTGAAGGCAAGCGCGCGCGAGGCCATCAGGATAATCCGCCCGTCCATTGCCTCGACTTCGGCGATCTGATCCTCGTAGGCGCCGATGACTTGATCGATGCCGAGCCCCGGCGCGGGCGCGAGATGGTCCGTGCCCGCTCCGCATGCGATCAAGGCATCAGGTCGTCCGTTCGCTTCGGCAAGCGAGCGGCGGATCAGTTCCTTCGCCTCACCCCAGCCGAGGCCCATGCCGCGCTGCGCGGTATCCATTGCCTCGGCAACGCCCAGGCCGAGATCCCAGAGCCTGTGCCGGAAGGCAAGCGTGCGCTCCCAATCAATCGCAGGATCGAGCCAGGGATCGCTATTGGCTAACGGGTCGGCGACGACATGCGCGGCGGCGAAGGCGACGCGCGGAAAATCGGACGCGGAGCGCCGCTCGAGAGCGATCGGCGTTCCGCTCGTCTCGTAGGTTTCGATCGTGCGATCAGTCTTTGGCAATCGAACCGTCGTCATCGTCAGACCTCCAAAGGCTCGACATCGAGCCACCGCCGCTCTTGCCAGGATTTCAAGCCGAGTACGGCAAGCTGAACGCCCTTCGCCCCCTCGACCAGCGTGTATTGCCACGGCGCATCCTCGATGACATGGCGCAGGAACATCTCCCATTGAATCTTGAAGCCGTTGTCATAGACCTGATTGTCGGGCACCTCGTCCCAGGTCCTGTAGAAGTCGATCGTCTGCGGCTGGTCCGGGTTCCAGACCGGCTTCGGCGTGTTGACGCGGTGCTGCGTCCAGCAGCGGGTAAGGCCCGCGACCGCAGAGCCGTGCGTACCGTCGACCTGGAAGGTGACGAGATCGTCGCGGCGCACGCGGACCGTCCAGGACGAATTGATATGAGCGATCACGCCGCCTTCGAGCTCGAAGGTTGCATAGGCGGCGTCGTCGGCATCGGCCGCATATGGCTTGCCGTCCTCACCGACGCGTTCCGAAATGTGGGTCGCACCGAGACAACTCACCGCCTTCACGGAACCGAAGAGATTATCGAGCACGTAGCGCCAGTGGCAGAGCATGTCGAGGATGATGCCGCCGCCGTCGGCTTTGCGGTAGTTCCACGACGGACGCTGCGCAGCCTGCCAGTCTCCCTCGAAGACCCAGTAGCCGAACTCGCCGCGCACCGAGAGCATCCTGCCGAAGAAGCCTGAGTCGCGCAGCATCGCCAGCTTGCGCAGGCCTGGGAGGAAAAGCTTGTCCTGCACCACGCCGTTCTTCAGGCCGGATGCCTTCGCTTTCCTCGCGAGCGCGACAGCCGTTTCGAGATCGTCGGAGATAGGCTTCTCGCAATAGATGTGCTTGCCCGCGTCGAGCGCTCGCGAGATGAGATCGGCGCGCATTAGCGTGGTGCCGGCATCGAAAAATAGGGTGTCATCCGGATTGGCAAGCGCCGCATCGAGATCGGTGGTCCACCGCTCGATCCCGTGGGCGCGCGCAAGCGCCTCGAGCTTCCCCCCGTCGCGGCCGACGAGGATCGGGTCCGGCATGACCCTGTCGCCGTTCGCCAGGCGTAGTCCGCCTTCCGCACGGATGGCGGCGATGGACCGGACCAGATGCTGGTTCAACCCCATCCGTCCCGTCACGCCGTGCATGATTAGCCCGATTCTTCGCATGAGCTCCTCCCAAATTCGCGCCGGCACGAACCACCGCTTCAACGACGGAACGTGCGAGGTCGACCGTTTGTCGGTAGTAACTATCTGGTTACAAGATCGCTCGCCAAAGTCGGATTTGTCAATCGTCGGATGAAAGTTTTTGTGAGGAGGTCAGGCCCGGATGGAGGAAAGAGTCACCGCGACGATGTGCTCGCCCCAGGCTTTGAGCGCCTCGAACTCCGACAGGTCACGCTCGAAAATCGTCGACAACGTATGGCGGTTCGAAAGGTAGAAGAAGCCGAGGGCGGCAATCGTCAGGTAGACGGAGACCGGATCGATGTTGGGCCGGAAAACACCTTGCTCCGCGCCGCGCCGGAGCACGTCGGAAAGCTCGCCGATGAAGTGCGAGTGCATTTCCGTGATCTTCTTCGAACGTTTGAGAAAGCGCGCCTTGTGCAGGTTCTCCGTGACGAGGAGGCTCAGAAATTCCGGATGCTTCAGGAAGTAGTCCCAGGTGAACATTGCCAGCTCGCGTATTCCCTCCTCGGGATCGCGGTGCGCAAGGTCCAGATGCTTTTCGGCGCTTCTGATCGAAGCATAGGTCGCCTCTAGAACCGCCAGGTAGAGCGCCTCCTTGTCACCGAAATAGTGGTAGAGCATGCGTTTGTTGGTCTGTGCGCGCGCCGCCACAGCATCGACACGGGCGCCGCCGAAGCCGTTCGCGGCAAATTCCTCGGTCGCGGCTTCGAGGATCGCCGCATGGGTGCGCTGGGGATTGCGCGAGGCCCCCCTGCGTGGGCCTTTCTCCGCTTTTTCGCCACTGTCGACTTCCTCCGCGGCGAATTGCCTGCTTCCGCCGCCCACCTTCTCCGTCGCCATATGCACCTCTCTTGCTGCGCTATCTGTCTGAAAATAGACCGTTCTCACTTTTCGCCAAACGCCTGCCGGCATTTGCCTTTCGATTGTCGCTTGACAGCCAAACGGATTCTATCCAACTTGTAACCAAATAGTTATTTGCTGAAAAGCAAGTTCGAAAGTTCATCACCTGAGCTGGGAGGAGACCAGGATGACCTTCACGATCGACCGCCGCCAATTTCTGATCGGCACAGCGACCGCACTTGCATTCGGCGTGGCCAGCCTCGACCGCGCCCAAGCCGCGACTTCAATGCGCTTTCTGTGGTGGGGCTCGAAGGAGCGCGCCGACCGCACCCACGATGCGATGACGCTGGACACGTCTGGCAACGCAAGCGGCCGGCGGCAATGCACCGGACCTGATCCAGATGGACTATCGCTACATCTTCGAATATGCGCGGCGCGGCGCGCTGCTCGATTTCACCCCTTACCTGGATAAATCCCTGAAAATCAGCGATTTCGGGCAGGCGAACGTCGATTCCGGCAAGGTTGACGGCAAGCTCTACGGCGTCAATCTCGGCGTGAATTCGAGCGCCGTCATGGTCAATACGGTTGCCTGGAAGGAAGCCGGCGTCGAAGCGCCGACCAACGACATGACCTGGGATGGCTTCGCTGAACTCTGCGCAAAGCTGACGAAAGCCAAGAAGCGCCGCAGTTTCTACGGCACCGCCGATGCGAGCGGCCTCGAGCCGGCTTTCGAGGGCTGGCTGCGCCAGCGCGGAAAGGCGCTCTATACGAACGACGGCAATGTTGCATTCGAAGCCAAGGACGCAGCCGGCTGGTTTGACTACTGGGCTAAGCTGCGTGAGATGGAAGCGTGCGTACCAGCCGACATGCAGGCACTCGACCAGCTGACCATCGAGACCAGCATGATCTCGCAGGGCAAGGCCGCCCTCAGCTTCGCCCATTCGAACCAGTTCGTCGGCTTTCAGGCCATCAACAAGGAAAAACTCGGGATGATCAGCTACCCCGTTCCTGCAGAAGGTGGGAAACCGGGGCAATATTTGAAGCCGTCGATGCTGATGAGCGTCTCGGCCGCCTCGAAAAATCCGGATGCGGCGGTCGCCTTCGTGAATTTCCTCGTCGAGGATCCCGAGGCGGCAAAGGCGCTCGGCGTCGAGCGCGGAGTGCCGGCATCGGAGAATATCCGCAACGCACTGACGCCGGAACTCGACGAACTCGGCAAGGCGATGGCCGACTATATCCAGATGCTGACGCCCAAGGTGGGCCCGCTGCCGCCGCCGCCGCCAAACGGCGCTGGCGAGAACGGCTTCTTCCTGAAGAAGGTCGCCGAGGAGGTCGCCTTCGGCAAGCTGTCAACCGATGAAGGCGGCGCAAAATTCGCCGAGCAGGCGGCGGCAAATCTCAAGCGAGGCTGACGTCGTGGGAAACCAGCGCACCGCCATTGCCGGCGAGCCGGGCGTCCGCATTGCCGGTGCCGCACCACGCCAGAGGCTTCCCGGCGCGTTTGCGCGCAACGCGCCGGCTTATCTGTTCCTGCTGCCATGGTTCGTCGGCTTTTTCGGCCTGACGCTCGGCCCGGCGCTGGTTTCCCTGTTCCTGTCGTTCACCGACTACAACCTGCTGCAGCCGCCGCATCTGGTTGGTCTCGACAACTATGCCAGGATCGCCACCGCCGACGACAAATTCATCTCGTCGATGAAGGTGACGCTGTTCTATGTCATCTGCTCGGTGCCTCTGAAGCTTGCATTCGCGCTTGCCGTAGCACTCCTGCTCAATCGCGGCATCAAGGGCCTGCCCGTTTATCGCGCTATCTTCTATCTGCCCTCGCTGCTCGGATCGAGCGTGGCGATCGCCGTGCTCTGGCGCCAGCTTTTCGACAGCGATGGCGTCGTCAACACGCTTCTTTGGAAATTCGGCATAGAGGGGCCGAGCTGGATATCATACCCGAACTATTCGCTCTACACGCTGATCGTCCTTGCGATCTGGCAGTTCGGTTCGCCGATGATCATTTTCCTGGCCGGCCTCAGGCAAATTCCTGTCGACATGTATGAGGCGGCGAGCCTCGACGGGGCGTCCAAGACGCGCATGTTCTTCAAGATCACCCTGCCGCTTCTGACCCCGGTCATCTTCTTCAATGCCGTGATACAGACAATCGACGCCTTCAAGGCGTTCACGCCGGCCTACGTCATCTCGTCCGGAACCGGCGGGCCGATCGATTCAACGCTTTTCTATACGCTCTACCTTTACCAGGAGGGCTTCGGCTATTTCCGCATGGGGTACGCCGCAGCGCTCGCCTGGGTCCTAGTCATCATCATCGCGATCTTCACAGCCTTTTCGTTCCTTTCGGCACGCTACTGGGTGCACTACGATGACTGATGCTACGCTTGCCTCGGCCGCCGATAGCATCGAGCCCCCGCGAGAGCGCTCGCGTCTGCTATCGGTCATCATTCACGCCGCGCTGATCGCCGCATCGATCATCATGCTGTATCCGCTGATCTGGATGTTGGCCGGATCGGTCAAGGACCAAAACGAGATTTTCGGCACCGCATCGCTGATCCCCAGCCATTTCGATTTCAGTTCCTATGTCCGCGGATGGGAAGGCGCCCAGGTTTCTTTCGGCAAGTTCTTCTGGAACTCGCTCGTCATTGCCGTGCTGTCGGTCATCGGCAACGTGATGTCATGCTCGCTCGCTGCCTTCGCATTCGCGCGGCTGAAATTCTGGGGACGGAATTTCTGGTTCGCGCTGATGCTCGGCACGCTGATGCTGCCCTATCACGTGACCCTGATCCCGCAATATATCCTGTTTCTGGAACTCGGGTGGGTAAAGACCTTCCTGCCGCTGGTGGTGCCGAAATTCCTCGCCGGCGATGCCTTCTTCATCTTTCTGATGGTGCAGTTCTTCCGCGGCCTTCCGCGCGAGCTTGACGAGGCGGCGATGATGGACGGTTGCAGCGCATGGCGTATCTACTGGAAGATCATGCTGCCGCTCTCCCTGCCGGTGCTCGCAACGGCCGCGATCTTCTCGTTCATTTGGACCTGGGACGATTTCTTCGGTCCGCTGATCTATCTCTCGGACATCAACACCTACACGGTTCAGCTCGGCCTTCGCTCCTTCGTGGACTCGACCGGCAGTTCTGATTGGAGCGGCCTGTTCGCCATGTCGAGCCTGTCTCTGGTTCCGGTGTTCATCATCTTCCTGTTCTTCCAGCGCCTCCTGATCGAGGGAATTGCGACCACCGGGCTGAAACGCTGAAGCAAACAAGCACGAAAGGAATTGCCGCATGAGCGCCCTGCGCTTTGCCGCCATCGGCCTCAACCACGACCATGTCTACGGCCAGGTCAACGTGATGCTGAGGGCCGGCGCCGAACTGGTCTCCTTCCACGCTATCGAGGACGACCTCGCGAGAACCTTCAAGGAACATTTTCCGCAGGCTCAGCGCGCCGACGATCGGCGGCGGATCCTCGAAGATCCCTCGATCCAGCTCATCGTCAGCGCGGCGATTTCCAACGAGCGCGCCGGCGTCGCTATCGACGCCATGCGCCACGGCAAGGACGTCATGCTCGACAAGCCCGGCATGGTGACGCTCGAACAGTTGGCAAAGGTGCGCAAGGTGCAGGCCGAAACCGGCCGCATCGTCTCGATCCTTTATTCCGAGCACTTCGAGACCGCCTCGACGGTCAAGGCCGGCGAACTGGTGAAGGCCGGCGCGATCGGCAACGTCATCCACACGACGGGCCTCGGACCCCACCGGCTGCGCAAGCCGACGCGGCCGGACTGGTTCTTCGACCGCTCCCGCTACGGCGGGATCATCGCCGACATCGCAGCCCATCAATGCGAGCAGTTCCTGTTCTTCACCAATTCGCTCGAGGCGGAAGTGCTTTCGGCAACGGTAGCCAACCGCGCCAACCCCGACACACCGGGCCTGCAGGACTATGGCGACATCCATCTCAGGACGCCCGCCGCTACGGGCTATATCCGCGTCGACTGGTTCACCCCGGACGGTCTGCCAACCTGGGGGGACGGACGGCTATTCATCGTCGGCACAGAAGGCACGATCGAACTGCGCAAATATATCGACATCGCCGGGCGCCCGGACAAAGACCATCTGTTTCTCGTCGACAGAAGTGGCGTGCGCCATATCGACTGCTGCGAGGTCGAGCTTCCCTACGGACGTCAGCTTGCCGCTGACATCCGCGATCGAACCGAGACGGCGATGGGACAGGAGCACTGCTTCAAGGCGATGGAGCTTGCCCTCAAGGCGCAAGCGCTTGCCGAAGCCTCTTCTTCCTCCCAAACACAGAAATAGAAGCATGCCGGATATCAAGAAAGTCGCCATCATCGGTCTTGGCATCGGCCGTTCGCACATCGTGGAGGGCTACCTGCCGCATCCTGACCGATTCGAGCTTGCCGCGCTCTGCGATCTGAACGAGGAGCGGCTGGAGGCAAACGGCAGCGAATTCGGCATCGAGCGGCGGACAACGCGCTTCGCCGACGTGCTGGCAATGAACGATATCGACATCATCGACATCTGCACGCCGCCGAGCAGTCATTTCGAGTTGATCAGCCAGGCACTCGCCGCCGGCAAGCATGTCGTCTGCGAAAAGCCGCTCGTCGGCTCCCTGGCCGATGCGGATACCATCATCGAACTCGAAAAATCGGCGCGCGGCCGGCTCATGCCGATCTTCCAGTACCGCTATGGCGACGGTGTGCAGAAGGCCAAGCGCATCATTGATGCCGGCCTCGCCGGCAAGCCTTACGCCGCGACCTGCGAGACGCACTGGATCCGCACGCCGGAATACTATGCCGTGCCGTGGCGCGGCAAATGGGCGACCGAGCTCGGCGGCGTGCTCATGACCCAGTCGATCCACCTGCACGACATGCTGACCTATCTGCTGGGGCCGATCGAAGCGCTGTTCGGCCGCGTTTCGACGCGCGTCAACGATATCGAGGTAGAGGATTGCGCGAGCGCCAGCCTGCTCATGCAAAACGGGGCCCTAGCGACGATCAGCGCGACGCTCGGCTCGGTCGAGCAGATCAGCCGGCTCAGGATGTGCTTCGAGAATGTTCTGATCGAAAGCAATCACGAGCCTTATAGCCCCGGCCAGGATCCGTGGAAGATCGTCCCGGTCTCGGAGGAGATCGGCAGGAAGATCGATGCGCTTCTTGCAGGCTGGCAGCCCGTGCCGATCCGCTTCGAGACGCAGATGAAGCTGTTCCACGAAGCGCTCGTCTCGGCAGGACCGTTGCCGGTGACGACGGTCGACGCGCGAGCCGCCCTCGAACTCGTCACCGCTTTCTACGAATCGTCGGAAACCCGCTCCGAGGTGAAATTTCCAGTCGGGTCGGAAAGTGCAAAATACAAGAGTTGGAGACCCGCATGATGTTGGCTCCATCCGCGATGGTTGAGGAGGAACGAAGCATGGCGACGAATGTCTCGCTGCAGAAAGTGGTCAAGCGCTACGGCGAGCACGAGGTCATTCGTGGCATCGACCTGAAGATCGATCCCGGGGAATTCGCCGTCTTCGTCGGCCCGTCCGGCTGCGGCAAGTCGACACTGCTCAGGATGATCGCCGGGCTCGAACCGATCTCCGGGGGCTCGCTCTTCCTCGACGGGGAGCGGATGAACGAAGTGCCGGCCGCTCGGCGCGGCATCGCGATGGTCTTCCAGTCCTACGCGCTTTATCCGCACATGACCGTCTACAAGAACCTCGCCTTTGGCCTGGAGACGGCAGGCATGAAGAAAAGCGAGATCGCGCGACGCGTCGAACACGCTGCCGAGATCCTGCAGATTTCCCAATTGCTCAATCGGCGGCCGAAAGCCCTTTCCGGCGGCCAGCGCCAGCGCGTGGCGATCGGCCGTGCCATCGTGCGCGAGCCGAAGATCTTCCTTTTCGATGAACCGCTCTCCAACCTCGATGCCGAATTGCGCGTGCAGATGCGCGTGGAGATTGCGAAGCTCCACCAGAACCTCGGCAACACGATGATCTACGTGACGCACGACCAGGTCGAGGCAATGACGATGGCCGACAAGATCGTCGTTCTCAATTCCGGCCGGATCGAGCAGGTGGGGGCGCCGCTCGATCTCTACAACAAGCCCGTCAACAAGTTCGTGGCCGGCTTCATCGGTTCGCCCAAGATGAATTTCATCGAAGGCGAACTGGCCGGATCGAATGACGGAATGACCTCAGTCCATTTGAACGGTCAGACAATCAGCCTGCCACGCCCGATTGGTGCGGCAAAAGCGGGAGATCGTGTGACGTTTGGGGCCCGTCCCGAACACATCACCGTTGGCGAACACGGTACGACGATCGGCGATGCAGGCGTCGACCTCGTCGAACATCTCGGCGGCCAGACCATCCTCTACCTCTCCATGAAGGGCGGGCAGAGCCTTACCGTCGCGCTCGACGGCCAGCAACCGGTCCGCGCGGGAGAGACATTGACAGTCAGCATCGATCCTCAACGCTGTCACCTGTTCGGCACGGACGGAAATGCGCTTTGATCAGCGCTGTTGCGAAATCGGCCAAAGGGTAAAGAAGATCTACGGGCCCTGTTCGTCAGAATAGATGCCGGATTTTCGATTGATCAGGCGCATTGCGGAAAGTGCAACAGATGAACGAGCAAAACATCTCATGCACCGTTGGCAGTTGCCGATGTATCGCCTCGACCTCAGGCGAATCGATGTCCCAATAGAAGAATTGAGGCAACAACGGGACGCGAACTCCTAGGCTTGGGCGGGCTAGTCTAGTAAGAACTGTGGCGCTGAACGTCGGCAATAGGTTAAACTAGGTCTGTCAGCCGCGCCGAACCGCCTCGATCGTATCCATCATCGCCTCGAACGCGCGTTTTGCTTCATCGCTGCCCGCGGCCAGCGCCTCAGTCAGCACGTGCGGCGAGGGCGACATTCCGCTTTGATCAAATTCCGAATCTTGGTCCGCTGCAACGCGCGCGCCGAGCGCCCGAAATGCTTACGATCCTGCCGTCACTCATAGCGTGTCTCGAGTAGAGCCTTCGTCTCGGACACCTCGGCCCGAATCTGTTCGCGCGATAGAAGCAGCGGCTGGCGATAGAGCAGCATGGAATCGCCGAATTCATGCGCACGGTAGTGGTAGGCGGTGAACGCTGCGGAGGCCTTGGCAAGCAGAGCATCGTCGGCAAAGGCGCGCAGGAGTTCGAAATGGCTTTCGCCGGGCTGGTGGACGCCTGTGAGAATCGCATCAACCACCCGAAGCCGCGTACCCCGCGCGATATGCCCTGTCGCAACGCCATTTCCCGCCCGCACACTGCCGTCGAGATTGGCGGCTGACTCAAGCGCACGCACTGCGCTCGTGCCGATCGCAATAATGCGGCTGCCACGAAGCTTCGCCCGCGCGACCTGCATCGCGGTGTACTCAGGGATGCGGTACGGCTCGTCGAAGGGAAGGCGCGCGTCGAGCGCGGCATCGCCGGTGGAAGAAACGCCCGCGGCATGCGTGAGTGTTGCGAAGCCGACATCGCGCCGACGCCAGGCCTGGAGCGTGAGCCAGTCGAGAGCAAAGCTTGCCGATGGCGCCTCGAACGCGACCGGCCTGGCGGCAATCTTTGTCCAAACATCCCACAGTGCCAACGGCTCGGGAACATGCGCATATTGGATCGGCCGGCCGTGCTGCGCCAGTCCTGCAAGCACCGGTGCGCGGTTGCCTGGGAAGCGCAACTCTAGAAGTCGAGAATGGTCGAGAAGGCGCTCTACGATGGCTTCAAGCGGGCCGAGCCGAAGGCGATCGCCTGGTGACAGCGGAGGCGGAGGCAGCCGGTCTTCCGTGCGCGTGCGGTGATCGCCCGAGCCGAAGGCAATCGCCACGAAACGGGTTGGATCGGGACGTGACAGCCAGCCCGCCAGGCGAATCTCGATCGCCTCACCGCTTGGGACATGCGTGCCGTGCAAGCTGGCAGGCAAGGTCGCGGCGTCGTTGGCGACGACCAGATCGCCGGGGTTGAACAGCGTCGCGAGGCCAGCTCGCGGCAGGTCGCGCATCGTGCCGTCCGCCTCGACGACGAACAGCCTGGCGGAGCGCCGATCGGGACGATCGGCGGCAATCATCCATGTGCTCCGGCGAGAAGCGTAGAGCGGACCGGCAACGCATCGAGCATCTTTTCGATGATCTCGGCAGCTGCCTGCTCGGGGCGCTTCAAGGTCGCCGGATCAGCATCAGGGATCGCGAGCGCGTGCAGTGGGGTGTCCATATCGCCAGGGTCAAGCGCGAGGAGCCGGATGCCGTCTGCTTTCGCCTCCTCGTCCCAAATCGCCGTCAGATGGGCAAGGGCGGCCTTGCTCGCGCTGTATGCTCCCCAGCCGGGATAGGCGTTCACCGCGGCGTCGCTGGAAATGTTGATGACCAGCGCGCCGCGGCCCTCGCGTGCGGACGCGGCAAGCGCACCGAACAGGGCTTTCGTCAGCCGGAACGCGCCGATGAGATTGACCGCGAGCGCCATTTCCAGCTCCTCGCACTCGGTATCGGCAAGGAGCGCCAGAGGGACAGGGCCGAGGCTCGACGCATTGTTGATCAGGACGTCGAGTCCGCCAAGGCTGGCAGTGACCTGAAAGGCGATCGGGTAGATGTCGTCCTTCTTGCCGACGTCGCCGACAATGCCGTGCGCGCCCGTCTCGTCGGCGATGCGTTCGACATCCGCGGCGGTGCGGGCGATGAAGGCGACGCACGCATTCATTGCGGTAAGCTGCCGCACAAGTGCCAGTCCTAGGCCGGACGTGCCGCCCGTGACCGCCACGCGAAGTCCCAGAAGATCGATATTCGTCTGCATTGCCGGTGCTCCTTCAATCCGTACCGCCCGTTGCTACAAGTTCAAGTTAACTTGAAGTCAAGCGCGAATCGTGCTTTCGTTCATGCATGGATTCCATGCTGACCATCACCGATGTGTCGAGGCGCAGCGGCGTCGCCTCATCGGCCCTGCGTTTCTACGAGGAGCGCGGGCTGATCGCATCCGAACGGGCCGGCTCGGGACACAGACGCTATCCGCGATCTGTGCTGCGCCGGGTCGCCTTCATCGTCTTCGCGCAGCGCATTGGGCTGACGCTTGAGGAGATCGGCGCCGAACTCACCAAGTTGCCAGCCGATCGCGTGCCGTCGCGTCGGGATTGGTCGCGGTTGTCAGGCGAGTGGACAAAGCGCATCGACCAGCGCATCGCCGAGTTGCAGCGCCTGAGGTCCGGGCTTACCGAGTGCATCGGTTGCGGCTGCCTTTCGATCGACCGGTGTAGCCTTGCGAACCCTGCCGATATGGCAGGACGCAAGGGGCCAGGGCCGAGATATTGGCTGGGGTGAGTTGGCAGCGTGCCTGTCACTATTCCAGCGCTCGGCACCGCAAGACTTCGCCAAGTGCGAGACGCCGCGGTCGCGGTAACGTTTGGCGGCGGTATTGTTGGTCCCGGGCAACCAATTCGACCATCTCACGTACCGGAACCGCCGAAGCTGACATAACCGAGATGAAGTCTGCAAAACCTCAGGACTCATGCTTATCAGTCGTCTCGCCATAACAATTTCTTCTGCCGCTCGAACCGCCAAATCGGGTATGAGACTGCCTCTCGAAGAGCCCTTCAGCCTTTCCGAGCGCTTTGGCCAGCCTGGCGTGCTATGGAGTGGTTGGAGGATAGGATCTGCCCTTAACTTGCGGGTCGAACGATGCATTGCAGGATGCTGGCCCTGCTGGCTGCTGACGATCATAGCGGACTGTTTGTGCACTTGCTTAAATCGAAACAGACGTCCCGGGCAGCCAGAGATGCCCGATTCTCTCTTGCCGTGCCTATATGTTTCGGCAGAGGCGCGGCACTTTGAGCCATCCGGGTCGGACGGCGTCAGAACCAGGTGCACGTGGTCCGGCATCAGACACCACGCCCAGATGTCGACATCGGCAACGCGCCAACGCTCGTCGACGTAGTTTACGTCTCAAGTTCATTCCTTTCTGACCCACCGATTTGCACGCCTTGGTACGCCAAAGCTCTCCGCGAGACAGAATAGGATTTACTTCAGAACCGACGACGTATCTGATCGGCCAAACGGTCAGGAAGAAACGCAGGAAACAGTTTAAGACATCTGACGCGCAGTAAAAACAGGAGAGCGAGCAGGGCTGCCTTTCATACGCTATCGCCGCCGTCTCCCCCTACTCCCACTCGATTGTTTAAACAGCATATAACCCATTGAAATTACTGCGAAATACTTTTCATCGCCGCGCAAACTCCAACATCGAAACCGTTAAAAAGTTACGCTGTTGATTTTAAAGTGAAAATCGCCGCAAAAAATATTTTGAGGTTTCACCAACTATTGGGACCAATCGGGCGATTTTTTGCACTTGCGGCGTTCGCCGCCGCGCCACAGCCGTCTCGAAAAGTACCGTCGCCGCTCCAAACTAGGGCATTTTTTCGTTGCGATATCAATGATCATGGTGAGCCCGGAGGGCGTTGTTCAAAGTATCCATTTCATTATCTTTTTCGTGGCCAAAATCAGACGTCTTCCCGTATCGCTCCGCATGCCTCGAACGGCCATTGGACATAGGAGCATCAAATCAGGCGGTTGCTTTCCGCAATTTGACGCGCCCGCCGCACCGTCCCGTGTGTCGGCGGACCTTCGTCTTGATGCTTCGTCGCTTCTGATCGTCAGCCGCTTCGACAGGATTTTTCCGGCTTCGACGATCGGCTTGACAGGTGTGGCTGGCGCGTCCGGGGTTTTCATATTCCTCATGCTTATTGTCCTTTTTGGCAAAAACGAAAGAGAGCGCGGAGCGGCTGTCCGCCCCGGCACCTTGCACGGCGATAAGATTACGATCGCACGATCCAGGCCAGCAAATGAAGGACACTCCACGGGACACAAAGGAACATCCTTGCGATACTTCCAAGCGTCTCTCTTGTCTTGCCTAACTACAGCCAGCGCCGGCAGGAACGGAGAACCTAGTGCGCTCGGCCGTGTCAAGTTCGCGTCCCGCCATCTTGCATGCGGCGGCAACCCAATCCGATTGTCGCATGGAAAGAGTTACTGCTCGCCTCATCGATGAAAGCACCAAGCTTAGGAACTGTCCGTCCGGCGAGAAGGCCGCGATATTCCGGTCGTAGTCATTGGTGGGTACACCGTCCCCAAGCGGTTGAAGTCGCATCGCATCCCAAAGCTCGAGTGTTAGTCCGTGGACGCCGCCTTCTGTCTTCGCTACCTTGCCGTTGGGCACCCCCACCCCCTCAATAACGAAGTATCTCTGGTCGTCAGATATGGCGAGTATTCTTGCAGGCCCTGAGAAGCGGTTGAGATCGCCCGAGGCGAGCTTACCCGTTTGCACGTCAAGTCGAAACAGGCTGTGACGTCCCGTGAGTGCAGAGAGGAAAAGCCAATCGCGGCTTGTCTTCATCCACCCGATGAAATCGGCGGATGGAATGATAGCGTTGAACCTGACTTGACCGGAGTCCGAGTCCACACTTTGCACTTCGCCGCTCGTAGCGGATCCTGCGAACAGAGAATCGCCGTTGCTTGAGATGGCGATGTTACGAATCTTGAACGGAGTGTGAGCCAGTACGCGCCATGCACTCGTGTCGCTCTGATTTGTCCAAATCGCGTTACTCTCGTCGAAAACAGCAATTACCCGTCGCTTCTGCTTGTCATAAATCACCTCGGTCGAAGCAGAAAACTCCTGCCCGGGTGGTGATTGAACGACGGCAACTTGTCTGAGGTCAGTGTCCCACAAAATGAGGTTTCTGCTCTTCGTCAAAGCGAAGATGCTCGACCCGTCTACAGTCGCTTCAGGTTGAACAATGAGGTCGCTCTCCAGAGCGACGTGCTCTCCGACGGCTTTGCCTTCATTGTCACACGGGCGACGCTCGACAAAGGCCTTGGTGGTAACAAGCATAAAACATTTTCCGTCTGCCCAGGTCGTAAGCAGAGGCTGCACATCACCCTCTACCGCGAAGGCCGATCCGGAAATGAAGCTCTCAAGTGAATATTCGCCGAGCTCGCCGTCTATAGTTCCAACGAGCAATGTCTGCTTCTGGTCGTCAACCATAAGGGATGAAACAAAGGTCGGATCAATCCTGAGGACCTCACGCGACCATTTCCCGCCTTTCCTGGCGCGATATTCCGTTCGGTCATATCCTGTGGGCATGTCTCGTGTGGAATAGAAGGCAATATCTGGTCTCATCTTCCCGATCTCCGCAGGATCGGCAATTGGCTCTAGATCAAGACATGACTCTGCCAGCCCGCCGGTGGAGATGTTCCAGCACAAAAAACCCTGCTTGCCTTGGTCGGAGGTCTCGATCGACTGGCGCCCCTGCTCCACGCCCAAGGCCGCGATGATCAGACCATCATGATTGTCCACTTCCAGGCCCACAAATGCATAGCCTTGCGGTGCCGGACCGCCCAACTGGCGCCAGCCATCTTTCATCTTGAACCAAATGCCAGCGCTCGCCATGAATGCAAGAATCTGGTCATCACCTACGCTGAGCCGGCCATCCGTGGGATCGTCTGCAGGAAGCCGTTCGCTTGTGACCGTGTCTCCGGAGGAAGAGGAGACAGTCACCAACACACCGTCGGCCGTTGTGATGTAAACGAGCGAACCATGAGGATCACCGACTAAGCTGATCGCACCTTTTATCGTCAGCGTTGTCATGATCTGCGCATGCTTGGAACCAGCGTCGAAATTGTAGATCTCAACCACGTCACCTCTCCTGAAGACGAGGCGCGTTTCGCCAGAAACGATGACAAAATCATCGAAGCCGTCACGAACGCCGGAGATAGGCTCGGCATCACCATTTCTTGAGCCCGATGACCAAAATAGCAACTTGCCGGAGTTTGCGCTCGACCGGGTCACAATGGCTTGGTTTGACAAGACAACCAGATCGCCAATCGCGCCGTTCGCACCGTGCAGCAGCCGAACCAGCCGGGCGCGCTTCGTCAGCGCCGAGAACAACGCAGCCTTCGACTCGAAATTTGATTCAAGCCGGGAGGATGCAACCGCAATAAGGAGCGACTGGTCCACTTGCGTGGCCAGTTGCGAAGCAAGTGCCAAGCGATTTGCTTCGCTTCGCGTTCGCTGCTGATTGGAGGAATAAGCAAACCAAACGGCGCCAACGGTCAGCAGCGCAAGCACCAACACGGTAGCATCTCTGATGGCACGGTTCCACCGCGCGCGTCTTATGCTCTGGTCTGCGAAGTCATTTTCTGCCCTGTTCAGCCCAGGTGAAGCAGTTGCCTGTAGCCTTTTGACGGCTTCTACGCGCTCGGGGTCTGACCAGAGCCTGCCCGTTTGCTGCTTGGGCTCTTTCACCCATTTCTCGGCATCGGGCGTGAGCCGGCGCAGGTCGGCGATGAGGAGCGCGTCTTGGCGAACCCAATTCAAGAGCCGGTCCCAGCCGAGGATCAGCGCGTCATGTGCCAGTTCCAAATAGGGCTTGTCGGCGACCTCGTCGGTCACCACCAAGCGCGCCTCAACCAAACGATCGAGGATGTTGTTAACGCGGGTTTGCTCATCCGGAGCGGCGACCGCGAATTCTTGCCGCAACACCCGCCGCCTAGCGAACTCTCCGACATCGACCGACACAAATCGTTCGAGGACGCGTCGAGCGGTCTCCTGGTATGAATCGAATGCCTGCTTCACCCAGGCGAGGAGGTCCTCCAGAGTGGGAGACGTCCCATCTTGGGCGAGTTGCAGCGATCGTTCGTTTTCCTGCTTTCTGACGATGAGGCCCGCGTCCTCCATGCGTGACATTACCCGCTCGGCTCGGGCGTTCTCGACCGGATCATTGACGTCTAGCCCATCGACCAACAAGCCATGGCGAGTGTCCACCGACAGGAGCTTTTCAATCACGCGACGCGCCGTGGTTTGGTGCGGTTCATCCCAAACACCCACCAGTTCATTGGCCCGCATGCGCAGCGATCCGGTGACGCCGCCATCGAGAGCCTTGTAATCGGCGCCAGTCAGCGTCCTGTCGTCGCTCCGGCGCTTCAGGCAGTTGGTGTACATCTGGCTCAGCGCGAAGGAGAGCAGCGGCAGCGCGCCTGGCATCTGAACCACCTCGTTCACCAGATCCTCGACCAACTCGCCCGGCTCGAAGCGCATCACCTTGACCGCCGCAGGACCCTCAATCACCCGCCGCAATTCGTCCTGCGTCATCGGCGGAACCAGAAAGCGCGCATGCGGCCAGCGATCCTTAAGCGGCGACTGAGCGAACTGCGGCTCGAACTCGGAGCGCACCGTAAACACCACCCGAAGACGCCCCTCGTCCTCGCCAAGCGCATTGTCGACCAGCGGGAGATAGCTATTCATGACCGCATCATCACGGCTCATGGTGATTAGCTCCTCGGCCTGATCGATCACCAGCAGCACTTCACCCCGCCCTGGCCGCGACTTGGCCCAGGCCGCCAGGGCGTACGGATCAATCTTGAGGGCCGTCTCATCAGGGACGTTGATCCCCACGGGCGTCGCATTCCTCAAAGCCCGCGCCAAGCCGGCGAAGGGCGCCGGACCAGGCCGGACCACAATCGGCTCAAGCGGTTTGCCTTCGAGACGTGGGTCGTCCTTGAGACGAGACAGCAACCCGGCCTTGACAAGGCTCGATTTGCCGATGCCCGATGGTCCGGTCACAACGACAAACCTGTCGCCCACAACCCGCTCGACAAGCTTCTTGGTGACCTCGCCCCTGCCGAAGAACAGCTCAGCGTGCCGGGCCTCGTAGGGCTCGAGGCCGCGCCAAGGATTGGCGTCGGCGTCCAGGGGAGGCGCATCCGGCAGGGCAAGTGCCCTTCCCGGCACAAGGAACACGAACTGGCCCTTGTCATGCTTCTTCAACGGCCAGAAGACCGGCGTCTGCCGAAACCCCCCGCTCCTCTTTGGCAGCAACTCGTTCTCCAGGTAGAGATAGAGTTCTGTTGCCGTGATCACACCATCCCCGATGCTGCCGATAGAGGCTTGGTCCGCTGCCCCCTTGAGCCCTCGGATTAGGGCTCCTGCAAAGGGTGAATGCTCCCGGGTGTCATCACGCTTGCCCAGTGGCTGCCCGCCTGCGACATCAATCGCCTCCTGATCATGCGCCGCCGAGGCGATGGCCTGCCAGGCCGCATCCTCGATGAACCACCGATAACGCTCCTTGTGCAGGTTCCCGCAGCCGGAACCACATGGCGGAAGCTCCCCCATCGGAACGCTCCCGCGAAGCAACAGTCAAGAACCACCAGCATGTGCCGGCACGGCAGTGCTGACAGCGCCTTGTCTAAATCAGCCATGGCCAGAAGATTGCGCTTACTATCGCGGCTGGCATCCTGGGGAAAAATGAACCCCTCCGGACCTTCATCACCTTCCAGCGCGATACCATGCCCAGCGAAGTAGAAGATTACCCGATCATCGCTGCCAACACGCGAGGGGAGCTCCTTCAAAAACGATCGCAGCCGGCGAGCCGTCGCCTGCCCATTCGCAATGACCTCTGTCTTGAAGCCATGCTTTTCCCGGAGCACCTCCGCCAGCTCCTCCGCATCCGAAACTGGCGTCCGCAGCGCCGGCAGTCCGCCCCCATAGCGGTCAACAGCCACCAAAAACGCAAGACTGCGAGCAAAACCCCCAATCGTCCCCACGACGGCATTCTCCATGCCCAAGTCTGATCCGTTCTCGTCCACCTAGCGTACTTGCGAACGGCTCATAGCAGCGCTTTGGACAACAGGTTTAGGGTCTGTGGTTGCCGAAAGTAGCTCATGTGATCCGACGCGGTTATTTCGACCTCGCAGACATGCTGACGACCTTCAGGTAAGTTCTGCATGCTCGACAGTGAGACGGCGATGTCATTGTTCGAACCGCCAAACATCAGGTTCGCTACGTCGTATTTGGTTCGATCTGACCAAAGCCTCGCCAGAAGCCTTTGCAGCTTTGCATGGCGCTCCTGGTTTTCCGAGGTGCTTTGGATCAGGGAGGTGTTCCCCGCTATCAGAAAATAGGAGACGTCGGGACCTGGATCCGGGCTTCTAGACAGATCCTTTAGGAAATCCGAATCCGCCATCATTTCCCCAAGGGTTATCTGCGCCGTGCTCGTGGCTTGAGTCAGGCCCGCCAACACCGCCGCTGGCCAAACGATCTTCGATAACTCGTTCAGCCCGACAGCCAGTGCGGTGGTTGCCCAATCGACGACATTCGGCCACGGAGATCCACCATTTGGAGTCCCTAGCATGACCAACCGACGGACCACCCGATTGCCTCCTTCGCGCTCGATGAACCAGCGGGAAACCAAGCCGCCCATCGAATGGGCGATTACGTCGAGTGATTTGCCGTGTTCGGGCCCCAAACCAACGGTCTCAAGCCGGCCCTTGAGCGCACGCGCTGTTTCGGCAATGGGATCCTGCAGGTTCTCATAGTCAAAGGTGAGGATCAGGTCGTAGTCGGCAATCCTGGCCCGATTGAGACTGGCGGCCATATCGCGGGTATCACCAATGATGCCGTGCACGAACAGCGCAATTCTGTTCGCCCTAGCGACGCGCGCTCGGATGGCCAACAGGTCTGGTTCATATCGAACGGTGAGATTGGCGCCGACTTCGGCTGCCGCGAGGATCGGATAGTCGTACTCAGTGCCGAATGCACGGGAAATGACTTTCTGGAAGAGGATGCGAATCGAGCCGCCCAGCGTTCGGCTCTCGGCCTCGGTGGGGCGCGGCAGTCGTTCCAAAATCACCCTGGTTTCATCCCCCATGGCCTCCGACCGGCCCAACGGCAGGAAGAATTCGCCGTCGAACGCGATTGGCAGTACACGCTCGCCTCGCCCAAGAGGGCGGGGAATTGTGATCAGCAAAGGGTTGAATCGAGTTATTAGCGCCGAATCGTTCACACCGGACAGTTCCAGAACGTTCAGGGCGTCGCGGGCTGCTCTGGTCGGTACGAGGTCAAACGCCTGCAACACCGTCGGGTCTTCATGGAGCCAACGCGGAAGCGACGCCAGTGCACCTATGGCCCGGGTGGCCACCGACATACTCGTCAGCCGGATCTCAGCCGCAGCTAAAGCGGAATGCGGCTCTATCCGAATTTCGCCAGCAAGTGTCACGCCATTGCCAGGCGACAAGCGCTGAGCTGTCAGCGGACGGACTGTTGTGATCGCGTATTGAAAGGTCCGCCAATCGTCAATGCGTCTCGTGGGCTCCTGTCCGGCGTGCCGCGTTTGAACCCGCTCCATGAGTCGCTCGAGGGTCCCGAGGTCGCTAGGGCTACGGGTTACGCCGCGCTCCACGAGGTCAGCAGCACGGGAGCGCGGCAAATCGAGATCGGGCTGCTCCATTCGCCTTGCGTCGAACGGGGTTGTGCTGACAATGACCTTGATGACGTCCTTGATCTCAGTAACGCCGCGCTCCCAGAATTCGTCGGGAACGGTGACCGGTATTGGATCGCCATTGTTGGCGAAGGCCTCCTGCCCGGCTTCCAGTTTCTGGCAACCGACATTTTTCAGCATATTGAAGATGCCGAAGGTCTGGGGCAGATCGAGCAGCCCGACATAAAGCGTTCGTTTGCCTGAGTTCTTGAGCCGGATCGTAATTTCAGGATTGATCCATTGGCCCCCGTCAGCCTGCGAGTACTCCATCCGAACTTCTGGCTCAGCCAGGGCCCTCCCTTCCTTCAGAATCTCGACCTCCACTTCGGACGAACCGATGGAGGAAGCAGGATTGTCCAGTTTGGCGGAAGCCTTCCAGCGCTCGATATGTTCCAGGCGTGCAACGGCTCGACTAGCTGCACTGTCGGTGTAGCCCGAAATCTGCTCGACAAGCGGAAGGTCGCCGTCAGCCTCGGCAATCAGATACTGCTGCCCCTGCGCAATCAGGCGGATATCAGCGGCCCCACCCTTTGATGCCGTGCGAACGAACTGCGATGTCGCCAGCGCCTTTTCAGCCAGCCTGATTCCTTGAGCGTCGCCCTCTAGCCGTACGCGCAGCCGAGGCGTCGCGTGTCGCGTGATGACTGCTTTGAAGGGCCCCTTGGCGGCGTCCAGTGCTGGGCCAATTATCTCAAGCCGGCTGGTGGTTCCGAAGACCTCTGCGACCCTGACCTTGCCGACCCCCTTCGCGGGGTCCTTCAGGTCTTCGTCCGAGGCGGTAAAGGCAAACAGAACCAATTCGGTTTTTTCGTCGGGTGTCGGGTTGGGTATGCCATGCATCCGGCCGGCATCGATCACCCAGTGGCCACGGTGATGACTGGCCAAAAACGTATGCGGGGCCTGCCGGATCGCCCCGCCAAGGAAGGGTCGCAGCAGATCTTCACTGACTGTAGCCTCGAGCTGGGGCGACTGCCGCTGGACCTGGCCCTGAACGAGCGCGGCGGCTCGCGCGAACAGGTCGCGGTAGGTGATGGCACCTCCAACAGTGCGCAGCGTTTCGCCCAGGAAATAGGAGAAAGCCCCGCGGGTCGTATCTCCGCCCTGGTACTCCTTGGCCTCTTCATCGTCTCGGCATGCAGCGAGCAGTACATGCCGTCCGGTCCCCTCCCAACCCGAGGGGCTTGTCCGCAAATCGCGGGTTGAGCCTACCTCTGATAACTCGTCTAGAGTGAATATGAAGCTCTCCAAGGATCGTTGCCGCAGATCGGTCGGCGCGCGCCTCACAGCCGTTACCGAAACGCCCGGCGCGCGCGTGCCTGAGCCAGAGTGGCAGCAGTCTAGCAACACAACAACGTGGGCGCCCCGCTTCGAAACCTCGGTGATCAGCTTGGACAGTTCTTTGTCAGCGAGGTCCCACGAACCCTCACTTCGGCTATCGTGCAGAACAAGTGTTTCGTCCAGATGATCGGGCTCGATATTCCAGAACTGTTCTGGAGACTGTTGCTGCGAGCCGTGACCACTGTAGCCGAACAGAACAACGTCGTCCGGCCCGGCGTGGCCGAGGTGATTGCGGAAGGCGTGGATGACGGCGTCGCGTGTCGCCTCTCCGTCAATCAAAGTCTTGATCTTCAATGCCTCTTCGAGAGCGCGATGCCCCGGATCCACTCGGGCGTGGAGATACTGTTTCAGTTCACCGATGTCATTTACACATCCCTGCAGCTTAGGAATCGGGAGAGGATAGTCGTCTATGCCGACCAGCAGAGCGTAGATCGTTCTTTCCATGGCATTTATCCTCGTGTTGTTCCGACGGGCAGATTCCCCTTCAATTCTCCTCGACCAAGAGGGCTCTTCGCATTTGAAAGGCTTCGATAGCCTCCACCTCTTGCGAGGTCGCCAGTTCTGCACCGTGGCCCAGCCGACTTACTGCTGCAGGTAATCGATTCCGCGCAAATCGCCTGTCAGGACCTCCCGTTCGATTGGATCGTCTGGCATCCTCCTTTCCGCAAAATTCCGATGCCGATCGTCTGATGCGTGTCATTCGAAGACCGGAGGCCAGAACCGCTGCAACATGCTCTTCCTGCCGCTCTCACCGCCGTCGCGTACCATTCCTTTGCGCCGGCCTTGTGCTTTTCTGGCCCCGTCGGTTGACCATTCTCGACATACCTGCACGAGCGAAACTGCCGGATGAGGCTGACTGCAAGGGGAAATTACCACACTGTGGCGTTTGTGTATTCGATAAGCGCGTCTGAATCGTATGAAGTGTCATATGAGTACTCATCGCCGATTTCTAATGGCACTGGTCTGGTCCGCGCGCAGCGTGGCCGTCATGGAGGGAACAATGCTTCACCAGAAACGCCAAACTCAGAGAAAGACCCTTCATCGCTCCCCACCCTGCCCACGCCGTCCACGTAGTCTTGAAGGATTTTAACTATCTAGATCGAAAAAAGAAGTCTCTATTGGTAAGCGAAGTGGTCATTACTTCGGAGCCGACCCGCCACAAACAGGGGCCAACAAACTTTTGTCATCCAGAGCTGTCACACCTTCTGTCCAATTCCAGTCTTCGGATGCAGATGTCTCGATCAGAGTGCAGGCGATTGTGGCGAGGACCGAAGGATCGACGGTATCCAAAATAATGCGCCCATTGACCGTGCCTGCCGCCAGCCTTCCCTTGCCGTCCAGGGCTAGCGCGCGGGAAGCCCAGGCCTGTTTGTTTGAAAATACAATTGGTTCCCCGTCCAGGTAGTGCAGATCCCATACAAGCACCCCGCCGTCTGAATCGCTGGCCGCAAGTAGATCGCCAGATGGAGAGAAAGTCACCTTCATTGCTGTACTCAGCATTGGCAGTTCTGCCGATACGCTTACGTCAGAGGTCTTACGGAGAAGGTAGACAGTCGAACCTGCACCGACCGCGAGCAAGCCCGACCCAGCATCGACTGCGAGCGACATCACCGGTTTGCTCAGGTGAATTGGCGCCCTGGATTGGCCCGACCCGTCGCGTCTCCAGAACCTGAGCATTCCCTCATCATCTCCTGAGATGACGTCCATGTTCCAAGGGGAAAAGCCAACTGCGCGCGTCGTGACACCAAGCCCGGTCGAATCGATCTGGCGCCGGCGGCCCGAAGCCCGATCAATCAGTTCCAAGCGGGAATCGTCGACCGAAACTGCGAGTGTGTCACCGGTTGGATCTACCGCAAGCGACCATCCCACGCCGCTTGTTCCGGGTCGGAGAAGGCGCTCATGATAGTCGGCCAGACTCCATTCGCGAACAACGCTGTAAGGATCAATTGTGAAGACATGCGAGGCGTCCGGTGGGACGTACGCTGACATGACGTGCACTGATTGTGGAACTGGAGGAAGCTCACGCGCGTTCGTGCCCGAAATATCCCACAGCCGCAGCGCGTTCGGGACTTCTTGAAGCGCCCCCGCAATCAATAGGTTATTATTTCGCCCAAACGCCAAATACGACAGTGTTTCCGACTGCCCTCTGTCGTGACCGTCCCGCATTAGGATCGCTTGGGAGAGGGAGAGCACATCCGCTGCCTCGAGAAGCGCCATGGTTCCAGACTTGGCCACGAGCAATGAATGCCGTTTCGCGAGCGAAGCGAGGACTTGCAATCCGTCTCCACCGAGATTGCTTTCGACTCCTTCCGAGGTGGCGTACAGGGTCGTCCCATGATTCTGTGTCGAGATCAGGAGCCTCGGCGGATTAGATTCTGACACGATCCCAACGACGGCACTCGCCCTCGATGGGAGCACCTCGTGCATGATATGGGGACCGGCTCGATCGCATTGCTGAACCGACCCACTAAAGGTCCCTACAACAGGATTGCCAGAAGTCGCGTCGATGGCAAGCGCCGAAACTTCTCCGCGGTCGGGGAGGCGGCAGACCTCGAAGACCTGCTTCGGATCACTTCGAGCTATAAAAAGCACCTTGTCGCCGCCGCCGACGTAGAAACCATCCTTGGCAGAGGCAATGGCCGTGACCCGTGGCACCTTCAGTTCCGGTGGCCATCCCACGTCGAGCCTTTCGGGCGCGGCGAAAGCAGGAGATGTTGCCTTTTTCGCAACCCACTCGATGAATCCCCCCTGCCCGTCGCCGGCCAAGAGTGCGGAGCCGTCGATGGAGAATGCAATGGCCGTCAGTTCTACCTGCTTGTCGTCAAGCAACGTCTCAACGTGATCGAATGTATTGCCGGTGCGCAAATATACTTTACCGCCCTTTGCTGCGCTGGCGATCATCGTGCCAGAGGGATGAATATCCGCCGTTACATTCTCTTCGCCCTCGATTTGGGCCAGCCTAAACGTTCGGCGCTCTTCGATGTCGAATACACCCAACCCGCCATCTCTTTCGACGAGCACAGCGCGGCGTTCAGCAGAGTCACTCCTAGCAGAGACGACCGACAGGTCGGCGGCGTCAACGCTTCTTAGGTGGTAGGGTTGGGATAGAATCTGCCGCAGGACGTCCCCCACCTCGAGCATGCCAGCGCCCTTGGCCCGGCGGCTGAGCTCGAACGCCTCTTCGGCAATCAGTATTGATGCTCGGTTGTATTGCGGGGCATCCCGCAACGCGCGCTGCGCTAGCGCGCGGATCATCGCTGCCTGCCTCTGATATTCTTCCTGCTGGCCAGTCACCCAGGCCACGAAACCCAGGACAACAATCAACAGCACGGCGGCAGCAGCCCCAAAGGCCACGCCAATTCTGCGCAATCGTGAAGTTCTGCGCGCCTCCTTGCTGCCCTCAATTAGCTTCACCTGGTCCGGTGTTGGTAGACGCATCCCCGGCAGGCCCAGTTCCACCAGTTCTAGATCGCGCTCGCTCAGCGGCCGGAGCGCATCCGGGCTGGAAGCGTCGATGGGCCTCATGCGCGCTTCGAGGATGCGGCGTGCACGCTGTCCCGGAGATTGCGATTCCTCGAACCTGCCGCGGACATACGAGGCGATGACGTCATGTGCCAGCCGGTTCGCCGGCAATCCGGCGTGGGTACAGGCCACAAGGAAATACAAACCGCTCAGTTTTTGTACGAGACTGAAAATCGAATGGCCGTAGTTGGCTCCGAGCTCCGTCTCCGTACGGTCGCGGGCAGTGCCGTTGGTGTTCGTGAAGTACTCGAGAAGATCCAGTACGAGCCCGGTGCGGACGGCTTCTGGCACTTCACGTCGGAGGTGATCGATCTGTTCGTCGAAGAAATCATGGAGAAAACGCTGCCTGTCTATCAAGTCTCTGAAAAGTTCGACGGAGAAGTGCCTTGCACCCGTCGGCGCCTCCTGTGTGTCATCCCACATTCGAGACAATTGAACTTGCAGAAGCGGGGTGACATTCGAGACGGCGTCGCTGAGCACGTACTCGGCCATACGGTCCGGCAAAGCTGGGTCAATCGAGAGCTTATAAGCACTGCGCAGACGATCGGTGCGAGCAGCACTATTAACTATGTCGACTACACCTCGGCGCGAGAGATCGTGAATGGAGAAGGTTTCAAAGGGAATTGAGCGCTGGACAAGACCGGCTTCGATGTCTGCAAGGTATTCCTTGCGGAACGCAAGGATAAGGCGGCCCCGCGGACGATCGCGCGCACCGAAAAGCTTTGACAAATCGTCAAGAAATGTCGGCAGGGCTCCACTCTGCCTTTCATCGGCACCGGCTAGTGCCCGATCCATTTGATCCAGTACCCCGAGCACGGGTAGAGCGCTCTCTTCTGCCACTCGCCACGCGTCTTCTAGAGCTATGGCGGAGGTTCCCGCTAGCGCATTCGCCAGAGAGCCCGCCATTCCGAGGCCGCTGTCGCACACAACAAATCGAGGCAAAAACGCCCTCAATCGTGGCAGGAGGCCTGCCTGGAGCACAGACGACTTGCCCGCCCCAGATTGCCCCGTGACCAACATAAGCTGAGCGCGATCAGGGCCTCCCAACCAGTCATAGAGAAATCTTATCTCGTCCGCACGGCCCGAAAACAGTTCGGCGTGCTCCTCGCTATAGCTTTGCAGATGTCGGAACGGCCTGTCGGGCAATTCGCGAGGCGCCGGCTGCGGAAGTGAAAACAGAGGATCGCCTACGGCCACCGGGAGGCTCCAGTTGGCCGCGTCGATCGCTCCGGGTCGCAGATGAAGGCTCCATGGCCATCGGTCGGCGCTCCATTCGACCTGATCGGGATGATACATATGCCGGGGGTTAGCACCGTGCTCCGTTTTGACAGCCGCGACTGCCTCCGCGAATGCGGTTCCGATCGAGGCACCACTTCCGAAATTCCTGTAAAAGCGGGTAGCAAAGTCTGTCGCGGTCTGGTCGGCAACAGCGCGATCCGTCGCAATAACTGCGTCGACACCCGCAACCAGCAGATCCTCTACATGCATCCTGGTTGAGCATCCATTCAGAAAGACCAGTCGTAAGCTCTTCTGTTGACCCAGATACTCCGCAAAGCCCCTGCGATCAGCTGCTCGCAATCCCCCTTCAGCCGACCTCAACAATAGCTGAAACGAATTCGCGTGCCCCGCATAGTGGAACACGGCAACGTGATCCCTATTTGCGGGGTCTGCGAACGAATCGAAAATCCTTGACGCCGTCGCCTGGCGTTCTTCGAAGAATCTACATAGATCGAGCGCTTCGGCCCTGCGCATCGCTTCAGCCAACGCATCGGCCTCGGCCTCGAGCTTGCGCAGGTAACTGCCTTGGATTTCGTCGTCGTTGGCAAAGAACAAGAGGACGCGTGGCAACTCGCGGGTTGGCCGTGCCGCGGCTGCGTCAATTGGCAAAGAAACCGGAGCGGAGGACATTGGGTGCATCAGGTCAACACCTCCGAAATTGGGCGAGGATCACCCGCGATGCGCACTCACGTCTCTAGCAATCGTGCCAGCTGCAAACTATCTCAAACCGGTCGAAATCTACAAGCGGGCACACAGTTTCAGATTGAACTACACACCGGAGAAAATGGCTACTATAATGAAATGAACCTTCGTTGTTCGACCTGCTGATCAGAAGCGCATCCTCCTGTGAGCCATGGCCACTGTAGTGGAACAGCGCGACATCCTCTGGACCTGCTTTCGTCATCGGTTCTTGAAAGCCTCCGATGATGGCGGAGCGAGTCGCATTGGCATCCTTCAGCACCCGCAGATTGACGTCGAACCCGCCGCCAGATCCGACTTCCAGAAGTAGGTCCGGACCGCGTCGATGTCGTTCACGCACCCATTGAGGCGCGGCACTGGCGAGCGATACTCGTCAATCGCGACGAGAAGACCGTAGAGAGTTTTCGGCATCCGGATTTTCCTTCGCCTTCGTGATCCAGGGCAAAGTGGTTGGCAAGCAACAAAGCAGATTTGTCGGTCGGCGAGAAGGGTTGCAATAATTTTGTAATTGTTTTGGCATTGGCGAATTGGGAGGAGATCGAGTCGTATGGGTGTACAAAAGTTCTGTGTTGTCTCAACAGCAAGTCGGTGTAAGTTCAAAACTCCTGCGTGAATTGGGGTCTGGTGCTCCGCAACAGCAAGCATTCACATACCGAGCGCGTAGAAGGCCGTGCCCATGTCGATGACACAAGCCGAATTCAGACGTCGCGTCGAGCAACACATGGCTGGTGACCTCGGTGACAACGAAGGCGTGCGCTGCAACATCAAAGAAATCTATGAGATCGTCCGCAGCGACCCCGCAACTGCGCGGGAGTTCGTCGAGTTCCACCTCGCTTCTCAATCCGGCAATCTGCTGTTGCTCACGGCCGTTACCGGCGCCTATCAGATGGCAACTGGTGACGGCAGCCTATGGCCTCGTCTCGAAAACCGCGCACAGGAAATCTCATATATCATGTACGAGATGGTCGAGATTTTTACGGCGTATCACCAAGCTGATCTGTGGGATCAGCTACCGGAGCGAAAGGCAGCGGTGGAATATTGGCTCGTGTCGGGCCGTGAGAACGCACGCTGCGACTTCTGCGAGGTGCCGCTACCTCAAGGTTCCGGATTTCTTGTCCAACGAGGGCCCGTCGACTTCGGGGGGCACATTGGCGCAATAATACAGATCGTCCATGGCGCCGAGCTGTTCTGCGATCGGTGCTTCGACGGGCCAGAGTTTCGAAAACACCGCCTGCTGCGCAAACCCCGCAGGCTGGAGGAGTGGGATCAGTATCGCGGCCCGCAGCAATTCGCCCAACATGATCCCCCCGACGTCACGCAAATATTTCTCGAGTGCAGCGCGGCCGAGCCGTCGCTCGACGCCCTTCACAAGTGGATCGACGATTACCGTCGTCCGGATGCGCCGCAAGGTTCCTTCCAGCTGAGACTGCAAGGTCGGCAAGCCGAGTTCTCCTCTCCAAAATTCGAGCAGTGGACCAAGTGGGAGAGACGCCTGGAGCAAGAGGCAGATCGCGCAGAGCAAATTCGCGAGACTGATCCGGAGTATGCGCTCGCTCTTGGGCGCACAGCTCTCAGGTTGTCTACAATCATCACCTCGCCGCTCTTTAAATTAAATACGCTTTCGTCGCTCATGGTGTTCTTCCGAAATATTAACCGGCCGCTTGAGCTGTCCGATGTCTTGGGGCAGTTGGTCGCTGCGGCGCGCTCACTGCTCGACCTTAAAGCGGGACCCGCCCTGGCCAAGAAGCAGGAATTTCTCCTACTATTCCTGACCGAGTTGACGGCGTGTCTTTCGAGGAGCGAACGACATGACGAAGCGCTCGCTCGCGCGTTCGAATGGCTCGCAGTCGCCAACAACACGAGCGGCCGTGAAGCAGCGAGGGAACCGCGCCGCTGGGTTGCGGAGTCGCTCTTTGCGTTTGGAAAATATGCGTTGACCAAGGAAGCATTGGAGAACAACGGCGTTGGACTCTTCATGTGGATGGAGATGGAAGCAGACATCGGTGAAACAGACGACAAGACTTGGGAACAGGGTGTTCTCTATGCGCGCACCCTGCGCGCCGGTGGGGAACTCGCGCAAGCGATCCAGATTCTCTCACGCCTCGTGCAGAAGATTCCACAATCTGTAGAGCGGTTCGAGGTCGGCTTGGCATTGAGTGAGCTCGGATTTGCCCTTGGCGATGTCGGGCATCGTGAGGAGGCTGCCGAAAATCTTCGCAAAGCCGCACTTGTTGCAGACGAAATCGGCATGGAACACTTGGCGGACCGCTGGCGAACAGCAAGTCGCGCATACGCCAACCCTGCGGACCTAGATATTTATGCAGTCGCCAAGGCTGACGACGACTTCTTCAATCGGGCGCGCGATATTGAGGAAGAAGCGCGCAAGACGAACAACCTGCTCGATCTGGCAAACGCACTAGCCAATCTTGCTTTAAGCGCTCCGCCCGACGAAGACGAGCGGTATTTTGAGAAATATCTGCAAACCGCGGAAAAGTTTGGGAAAAATACCGGCACCACTAGACTATATGCTATGTTCTCTGCCCGGCTATTCGCGACCGGGCGGCTTCGTGAATGCCGCTCCGTTCTGGATAGAGCGCAGGTCTTGCTCGACGGTCTGCTGTCGACGAACATTGACTCGGCTAGTCGGCAGGAGTTGGTATCGACCTTGTCGGACCTTCTCGATGTACGAACCGAACTGGCATCCCATGAAGGAAATTGGCCCGATGTGACGGCCTTCGGGGAACAGTTTAGAGCGAGAAATCTTTCACGGTGGATGAGGATCGCAAGACTTGGGGAGGGCTCGCAGTCCGACACTGGCGCAGACGA
The DNA here is from genome assembly GCF_040323315.1 of Mesorhizobium sp. M0047. Lineage (NCBI taxonomy): Bacteria > Pseudomonadati > Pseudomonadota > Alphaproteobacteria > Hyphomicrobiales > Phyllobacteriaceae > Mesorhizobium > Mesorhizobium sp. M0047. The sequence continues at coordinate 53,656 of NZ_JAMYUW010000003.1, forward strand.
GTCACTGAGCTTGGCGATCCAGCGACATCGCGCTGCCGAAGTTGAGGCCGAGGTCCGTCACCTGCTCGGCGAAACCGACGGCGAAAGCCTGCGCGAACTGGACCGCCGCCGCCGCTCGGGTGCAGCATATATCCAGCACCGCCGGGGGTTGCCCGCGGCGGACTTGGATAAACACTTTATCGCTTGGAGCCACGTACACGACAAGCTCGCTAGCTTGCTCGAACCGGATGTCGGCGTCCTGTCGTTCGTCAGTTGCAGAAGGCGGACTGTCTGGACGCTCGCGTCAAAAGATCACGCGACCAATAGCCTTATGCTCGGCGGCGCTCGACACACAGACGAGGTCGATGCGAGTTCTGGCGTGCCGCTCTTCCGCAATTTGCCGTACGAAAGGCGGGCTTTTGTCTCCGAGACGATACAAAAGCAGCTCGGAGGCGCGAGAAGCGACCGCCACTTGAGGCTCGACCCCATTGTAGGCGCGGACCTGCCGAACGCCCTGCCGGTCTGGGAGAGCGAACTGGAGCTTATCGCACAGGCGGTCGAAAGGCGGGGCGTGAAGCGCCTGTTCGTCGTGCCACATCGTGAACTCGCACGACTCCCCTTCTGGGGGTTGGTGGATATATGCGAGCTTGATGCCATCAGCATCGTCCCGAGCGCCGAGGTTGCGGCCGCATGCCTGTCACGCAGCCGCAGCATGGAAGGCGACAGCCTACTTATTCCTGATCGGACCTCGACGTTGGCGTTTGCAAGGAGGGAACTTGCCGAGGTGTTGTCTCTTCGTGCGGATCACGGAACGGCGCGCATGGTCGACGACTACCCCTCGCTTACTGAAGAATCTCGGACTGCATCCGTCATCCACGTCGCGGCGCATGGTTATTTCAACAGTGACAATCCGTACGATAGTGGGTTCGGCATCGGTCCAGCGGATGGCGCGCGGCAATACTTCGATCGCTTCACGCCGCTGCACGAATTTTGCCCTTCCCGCGAACCAGGCTCAGGTGATATGCGGCTACTCACGGTCGCCACGGTTATGAGCGAACTGCGGCTGGATGCATGCCGGCTTGTCGTGCTGTCGGCCTGCGAGTCGGGCGTCCCGCGGATACATAGTGGCGGCGAACTGACCGGGTTGCCAAACGCCTTCCTGCTCGCAGGGGCAAAGTCGGTCATCGCTAGCTTATGGAGGGTGGATGACCGCGCAACATACCTCTTGATGCGGTATTTCTACGAGGAATGGTGCGGAGGGCGCGGCACCGAGCCGTCACCTGCGGTAGCGCTTGCTAAAGCCCGCCAGAGGCTGAAGCGTACCGACAGGGTGGCGGCGCAGACGGTACTCGGTTCCAATGATCTGTCCCATCTAGTGGGCGAGTATCCATTCGAACATCCCCGCTTTGTCGATGCATTCCACTGCTATGGTGCTTGGTAGACGATCCGCGCCCGCAAGGCCAAGATGTGTTTGTAGCCGTCGTCATGACTGACCTTGCAACCGCATAGTCGCATGCGATTTGAGTGATGGTGTTGGGAACGGCAGGAACTTGTTCGAACTCGCAACGATGACCGATGATGGCGATGGAACCAAAACTACCAACAGATGAAGAATTCCTCGCTCTTCGAAGCTTCGCCGGACAGCCGGTCGGGACCCGACCGAGGATACAGCGTTCCTGAGCGAAGCCGTGAGCATGCTGCGCGCTGGAAACATCTTTCCGGTCGACACCGACATCAGTCAGAAGGTGAAGGAAATGTTCGACCCCCAAAGAGCCTTTCGGGGTTGGGCAACCCAGGCACTGCGAGATCACGCCGTTTCGTTTCTGGGCGCCGACGAGCAATACCTCCGCTCGATTCCAGTCGGAATGCTGTTTTTGCGTGAACTCAACGGCCATGCCATCAAGACGCCTCGTGGTGGCGCAGCCATAATCCTCGACAAATGCATTCTGGTCATTGAGGGCATGCTGGCGCGCTGCATGCTCGCACTGACCAGTTGGTCATCGCCAGAGCCCTTTGTCGGGAACAGACCCCCTCAGATTTCGTAACAGCGATCCTTTGTTTGGCGAATTTCGACGTGACCGCCGACTATCGGTACCTCGACCGTGTCAAGGTTCGTCACTGCCCCTCGCTCGATCCATGGGACCTTCAGAGCGTTAAGCTCGGACTTCTCGCCTCGGCGGAATTGGGCGACTGCAACTTGCACAGCAGCGCGCGTGATCTCTATCTAGACCGGAAGGTCGACGGTCAGATCGACGACTGCCCTAGGCGCAAAGGAAATCGTTTCCGGTCCCTTGCCGATGTCCACCTCCTGGGAAAAGACGTCTCGGACCCCGGTTTCGGGCTTTCCGCCGATCGCCGTTTGCCGAGGATAGGCCAAAGTGATCTTGTACGGCTTGCCCGCTTCGACAAGATATCCGCCGGACGGGGGAAACCGCCGCAAATCTCGCCCCATGACTCGCTGGAAGCGCGCCCTGAAACCCTCATTGCGCAGCGTGCCGGCGATTCCCGCATGCACGGCGACGGCGTCGGCCGCCTGCTCGATTGTCACGATGATAGTCTTCAAATCCCTCACCGGCCCGGTGACCCGCAGTGAGAGCCATGCCTTGGTTTGGTCGATGGCAGGCGGAACAGGCTCGGTCGGCGTGGACCGAATGCCCAATTGCTCGAATATGCGCATCATCCCTGCACTGCCGCCGGCCAATATCGCAGCACTGATCAGCCACGTCGCACTCCAGGCATCGGACGGCGGGACCATTATATCCCCAGCAAATGCAGAGACGCTGCGACGAAATACATCCAGTGCAGGAAAGTTATACGTCAACACTGCACTCACAACAAACATGATGGGCGTGCGCCAGCCTGCGACAGAAAAGAACTCTCGAAAGAGCCGCCATTGGAAAAGCAGCCCAAAGCCCGACTCGAACAATACCACCACGCCAAAGAAGGCCAGCAGCAGAGCGCCGATTGTCGCGTAGTCTGGCTGAGCCTCGGTGGGCGACGCCGCCAAAGCAGAGACAGGCATTCCTAAGGCGAGAGTAATCGCGAAGATGGTTACGGCTCCTCGCCGAAAAAATAATATCTGTTCGCACGGATTTTCCATTTTCCCCTCGCCGCTAAACAAATGCATTCGCTTGGTCGGCGGATGATTTTAGCTCAGTCTCGCGGCCTGGACGTGCATCCAGTCGAAATCGCGGGAACGTCCAAGGCTGATCCAGCCCTCCGCCTCCCAGATTTTCCAAAAATCCTGCGCATCCGGCTTGGCAAGACGGGCTTCGGCATGATGCGTTTTCAGGGCGTTTCGTTCGGGATCGAAATCGATCGCAATTCCCCAACTATGCATGCTGTAAGCGCTGCCGCCGCGCATTTTTCGGACGTTCAAGGAGCCACCGAACAGGTCGATGCCAAGCGCCTTGCGTGCGGCCGCGTCGTAGGTCTGCGCGATTTTTGCAAAAGCCCGGCCAGCACTGGCGTGAACCTTTTCATGCACGCTAATGCGATTTATCGTGACTGTCTTCTTCCATGCGAGCTTCATTGGGAAAGGGAGATCGAGCGCCTTCTGGTTGAGACCTACCCCGCCGTAAAAGGCCATGCAATCCTTCTGCAACGGCCATGCACCTGAGGCCGCGCTAGGCGGCGAAGGAGCTTCGACCGGATCCGTAGTCTCAGGCGTCTGATCACCTAATAGTGCTGCTGCCGTGATTGGGCCGACCTTGCCATCTGCCGTCAGACCCTCTGCAAGCTGAAATGCCATGATGGCATTTGTCGTCTGTGCCCCTAGCCGCCCATCCAAGGGGCCAGGATTAAATCCCAATTCTTTCAAACGGTTCTGGATATCTATTACCCTCATAGCTGCCCTCGTTAGCATTAAAGAATAATGACACTAAGCAAGAATTCTTCAGCAAATCACGGATAAAAAGTTGAGTCAACTCGCTGAACGCAGTTCGACCCGACAATAATCGGCCCAGATTCGCTAAGAACAAATTTTCTTGCCAGCATTTAGGATGGCCGTTTTCGTGCCTGCGTGTTCGAGCATAACGAGGCGTGCGCAACATTGATTATCAATCTGTCCTTGGCATTGAGTAGATTATTGGGTTTGAGGCGTGGCCGGAAAGGGTGACCCGAACTCGCTGGCCGCTTCCGCGAACCAGGAATCCGCCCAACCGCCGGCTTTCAGTACCGAGCCGTCCGCTCCCAGATCATCACGGAACACGCAGGGCGACTGGCGCTTGGCCGTCGGGTTGCCGCGTGCGGCGGCGCAAGCCGGCTGCGACGGATGGCAAGCCACCAGATAGCGTGTGTCCGCGCTCTTCAATGGATCATATTCCTGATAGCACCACGCGTATTGCGGCCTCTGATCGACCCAAAGAGCCAGCGGCGTCGAGATATAGATGTCGAGTTGCGACCCGGCGCCGATTGATGCATTGGGCCTGGGTATGAGAGTCAGACCCTGCACAGCGAGATCGTCCGACAACGCCACCACGTCCGGGCCGGCTTGCCTCTGATTTCCATAGCGGATTTCATTAAGGCCGGCCGCGCCGCCGTCGCGCTGCACACCGCCCAGATTCCAGCCGAACGACACCAGCCTGTCCATGATCGCCCGCGCGTTGCCGCGCTGGAAGTCGCCGGCGAACTGAAGCGTGACCGGGGTCGCCGGCCGCGATCCAAAGCCCAGATTGCGTTTGAGCAGGTCGAGAGCCTGGCGAGCCGCGATTTGCTTGGTGGTGAATTCCGCATCGAAATCAGCCGCGGCCAAACGAGCCGTTTTGGCTTGCTGGGCAAATGTCGAATTGGACCAGAGCGTCTGCGGCAAGGCGGCGAGCATCGATATCAGCCGTTGCTGAGCGGGCAGATCGAGCCCAGCACAGACGAGTGTCCTTATCGGATCGCCGGGGCGCAACACTGGAGCAGGGGCATGACAACTGTCCGGCACCGGATCGTTGGGGCCGACTTGCAGAACATGAAACTGCGCCATCGCTGCCAGCGTATCAATCACGTCGCGCTTGAAATTGTCAGGCGCAGCGCCGCCAACGAACACGGCAACATCATGTTGCAGACCCTGAGCCCAGTCATCCGGCGAATCGATCTGCGCGACCAGCTTTTGCGAAACTTCGGCATAGTTTGGGGGCGGCACGAAAGGCAATTTAGACAGCAGCGCGCTGAACTGATCCGGGAAAGCGAATATTGCCGCCACAACAACGACCGCCAAGATTGCCGACAGCACGATTCCGATGCGCTTGGCGTCCCACACCCGGGGTGGATATTTGGGCAGATCGACAATGTCCGTTTCGGTTGGGCGCGGGGGCAAAGGCTCTTTTTCCGCTTTTGCTATTCCAGCGCCGACAGGATCGATGACAGCCCCACCCGTTATCGCGCGGTCGCCCGCATGCCCTGTTTGCCCATTCACCGGCGGTGGCGAACGTGCCGCCTCAGCCACAATCTGTGCGAGCTTCGGCGGTGGCAAAATCGCTGCCTCGCTAAGCAGAGCTGATGGCAAAGGGTTGAAACTGAACCTTCTGCTCAGCGACGAATTACACCAGGGAAGCTGCTGGTTGTCCGTCGCGGCCAAAACCGCTGATGTGACATCGGTCATGATGTCGTTGATCGACATTCCAGGTGATTCGATATGATCGAGAAGTGCGGCCGTGAAAGGGCTGTGCCCACCTTCACCGTCCAATGCGACAGTGCCGGGCGCCGTTGCGAAGGCAATGAAAGAGCCTTGCGTGATTTCCATCCTGGCCAGGCCGCGGGTGACGCCGAGACTCTTTGTCTTACCGGGCTGGCCCCGGTAGAGCGACCGCACGAACGGATTGTCGCGACAGCAATCGAGCAGAAGAATGCTGATCTTTGCCCTTTGGTCCATCATATCGAGCTGGTCCTGGAGCTTGATCGTCTGCCGGTTGAGCTGACCTTCGTTGTCCAGCTCCGCGTCCACCGGAACCAGGTAATTCTCGCCGTTCACCTGTAGCCCATGGCCTGCATAGAAAAGGAGTGCCGCATCCGCACCTTTGATCCTTTCCGCGAAGACACTGATCTTCTCGTCCATTCCGCTGACGGTTAGATCCAGCCCTTCGATCACCTCGAAGTGCAGCTCCGTCAACACCTTGACGATGGCGCGCGCATCCTTGGGCGGATTGGTCAGCGTGGAAGCATTCAAATAGCCACCATTGCCGATCACCAGCGCAACGCGCCGTTCCTGCGCCGCGTCTGCCTTGGCTTTCCCTGCTTCCTGTATAGGCACCTGGGTCCCTCAGATGTCGAATTCTAGGCCAGTTTTCCCTGCCTCGGGAAACAGACACTCGTAGTTCCAGCACTTCTTCAGCTCGGCGTCATCCCATTGGTTCGTGCTGTTTTGCCGGAAATTGAAGATCAGCGTCTTTTTGCGTTCTGGATCGGCCTTCAGGATGCGCGCGATGGTTTCCGCGTGCGGATGACCGTGCCGCGAGCCGTCGGTGGAAAAGGCAAAACGCGTGCAGTCGATGATGTTCAGAAGCGATGGCGAGGTGTTGGCCCTGCTGCCATGGTGGGAGACCTTCAGGCAGTCGAGCCTGTAGCGATCCGTTTCGGAGGCTCCCAACTTGCGAAGCGAGGCTTCGACGATGTCGGGATGGGAATCCGCCCCCATCAGCACGCGCTTACCGCCAAATTCCGCGACGAAGGTTATGCTGGTCCCGTTCGGCTTCGTGGTGTCGATGGCGAACTTCCGGGCCGCTAGGTCGTCGACATTGAGACTTCCAAGATGTTCCCGCCCCTCAACCAGCGCAGCGGTCAACTCGTCCGGATCGACGGTTCGCAGACCAGCCTTCTCCAGTTCAGCGTCCCAGACCGGAAGAAGCTGCGATAGTTTCATATCGGATGGCGACAGTATAGTTAGCTTGAGACCGCCTTCGAACGTCAGTGGCGCACCCGCTTCGGGACTGTCGAGCGAAACGATGCCGCTCGCGAATTGCGCGTTCCACGGCCATTTGCTCGTTACAATGCCGGCGGTCACCTTCTCGGCCTGGGCGGCGCCCAGAAACTCTCGGTCCAGCGGTGCGCTTCGGATCTTGGCATCGACTAACTGCGCATGCGCGTTGAACCAGACATTCTTGGCCTTGATGGGCAGCGTTTCTTCCTGAAAAAGCGGCACCGCGCCTTCGATGTGGTCGGCGTCGATATGGCTGATGGTGAAAAGTTCGAAACTGCCTATTTTCTCAAGCAGCGGCTTTAGCGCCCGGTAGTCACCGGTGCGTCCGACATCGACGAGCGCGTGATGCAGAGTGTCTTTGCCCCATGTGAGCATCAGCGCGTCGCCTTCGGAGGCCGGATGCATGGCGAGCTTGAACGTCGGCAAGATCTTCTCCTCATCGTCAAGGCGGATGACCGTGAAGGCGCGCGCCGGGTCGACGCGGTTGGCGAGCTGGCGGGCGGCCTTGCGTCGCCCAGCGAGTTCGGCATCTTCACCCGCGATGCTTTCTAGCCCACGGGCCAGCCATTCGACCGACAGCGAATAGATCGGCACACCTCGATCAAAGCCCTCGAACAGCCATTTTTTCGCTTCGGCGATCTCCTCGGCATTGCGCGCGCGCACCAGCAGCCGGCGGCCGAGGATGATCGGGCCATCGGGAATGCCGGGAAACCAATTGGCCAGGTTCCTGAGCCACGGATCCCACCGCTTCTCGACATCGGTACTGGACGTTGCTACAGCCACCAGGGCGCCTGCCAGTGCTGCCAGGGGATTCGTTCGCTTGCCGGACATCGCGTCCACTGCCTTGTCGGTCAACCCGCTGTCGAGCAGTTTGTCGGCAGTAATCATGTCGCGCGAGGCTATGAAGCCAAGCAGGCCCCCCCAGATCCGGTCCTCGACGATGACGGTGCTCAGCATCGCCTCGCTCGACGCCGCCCTGTCCACGATGAGATAGGGGTTCCAACCACCCTTCGAATAAAGGCCATCAAAGCCCAAGCTTGGAATCACGGCAAATTCCTGACGCTTTGCCACTTTGATCAACGCAAACAGCGGACGATCTTCTGCCCATCTTCCACCTGACTTGAACCGCACCTGGACATTGTCTTGGATGCCGAGCCGCATCACTCGCCCATCGTCACCGCCATTGGCCATCTCCAGCCGCGGCTCCACCACCCGTCGCTTTAGAAGGTTGATTTCGACGTGCGAGAAGACATTGGCCGCGACCGGAGCAAATTCCGGCGCGCTTTGCGTGGCGGTCTCCGTTGGAAACAAACTCTCAAGGGCTTCTGTTTCCTTCCCATGCGCCAGCGTTAGGACTGCACTAACCCCGCCCATGGCTCCGGATACAATCGCCGGTGCCAGCCATTCCTGCGGCGAGGTCTGCATGGAAAACTCGACCCTCAGGATCACGTCCTTGGCCAGTTTGACATCTTTCGTCTGCGTGTGGCCGTCCGGGGTGCGAAGCACGATCGTATAGTCGCCGTCCTGAACCTCCAGCGACGCTTCTCCGCCAATTGGAACGGTGAGCTGCTTGACCGGCTTTTTCGCCTCGCCGCGCCAGATAATATCGGCGACACCCCCGGCCACGATTTGTACCGTGCTATTCAAAGCGATGACGAGTTCTCCCCGCGTTATCAGGCTGCGTCCGACGTCCAGCTGGCCAATCACGGTTCCGGCCGCCTGAGGTGCCTTCCTCAACTCAAGGAATATCGCCGGCGCATAGGCTCTCCTTTTCGCACTGCCGGCAGCCTCACCGTTCCTGACAGCCGTGGCCTGAACGTCCGCCAATATCGGCACCGTCATCATCCGATATGGCGATTCACTCTCCTCGCCTTGGATAGTGGCGCCTTTTCCAGGATCGGCGGTAACGGTGATTACGCTGTCCGGCCATTCCGCCGGATCCTTAAAAGAGACAAAAACCGGCACCTGCTGCTTTTCGCCGGCAAAGGTGATGTCAAAAGAACCGGCCATTTTCCCGCCCGGTGTCTGTGCCCTCTCGTCCTGCCGGCGGTGCAGCGCAAGCAGGCTGTCGATCTTGTCGACAAGTGTTCCAGGTCGCACCGGCCAGCCGTCCTCGGCGGGATCGCTCGCGACGCCGTCGAGCGCGTTGATCAAGGCATCGGCGAAAAGCGTGGTCTTGTTGGTGCGCCCCGTCGCAACCTCACCGAGCGAGGTGGCTGCGATCACCCACTGCTTTCTGGGTTCGCCGTGGTCGTCCTCGGACCGGCTCAGAGAAATCAGCTTGGTACCCAGTTCTTCATCCCAGGGCAGGCGCATTCCTGTCGGAACACGACAGCAGTCGAAGAGCAGGAGCTGAGCGATAGGTGTCGCATTCTCGAGCGCCCCGGCGAGTTGTTCGATCTTCGACATGCCCGAGGTTTTGTCGAGGTCATCGAGACCATAGTCCTCGAGCAGGAAAGCGGTCTGATTCCTGAAGCTCTCTCCATGGCTGGTGACATAGAGGATGGCGAGATTGTCCTTGTTCGTATTGATGCGTCTCACCCAGGCCTTCACGGCCTCGGCAACCTCCTTGAACGTCGCTCTCGGAACCTCGCCGCCGGCATAGGACGCCAGCCCTGTGCCGCCGTCTGCTTCGGCCTCCGACAGCAGGATGGCGACGCTACCGAGGGGACACTCATCGTTCCGGTAGCGGGCGTTCGCTCCATCGACAAACCAGTCGGCAATGGCACGGGCGGAGACCGTCGTGCTGGTGAGCATACCCAGCTTCGACGACTGATAGGCACCGACGCCAACAATCAGCACATGGGCAGCCGGGTAAGCCGCTCTCGCAGCGTCGAGGTAGACAAGGCCAGTTTTGCGGAGCGGATCACCGGGTGGAAGCAGCATCGATCACGCCAGCGCAAACTTGGGAAAGGGAAATTTCTTCGGCGCAGGCGCCGCCGTGGTCACATAGCTGCGCATGGCCACGTCCATCATCAGCCAACCCCAGTTGATCAGTTGTGCCTGTTCCTGGTCGGAAAAGGGGTCGAGCCGGGTGCGCATGCGCGCAAGCCGTCCGGTCAACGCTGGATCGGCTTGCAGGACCTGAACGGCGGGATATTCTGTTGGATTGCAGTCGATGCCGCTGAAGGCCGGCACGCGCTGCTCAGCCGCGCATTCTGCGAACAGAAGCCGCTTGCGCAATGCCCGCGCCTGATCGGTGGCGATATCGAGCGCCCGCAGAGCCTGCTTGGGCCAGAATGCCGTAGCTGTTTCTTCGGTGCCGAAGGGAGCACCTGCGTCGCTGACGATGACCGGGTTGAAATCGTCCACCGTTTCCAGCCCGAGATTGTCGTAAGCACCGCCGTCCGTGAGCGAAAGGGTACGTGTGTAAGTTGAATCGCCGTAATGCACGGCTCCCTTCCGTTTCACCCAGCTCTTGGCATCCACCGTGATTTCGACCGGCGACAGGACAGGTGGAAATGCGCTGGAAGCCGCGACGGCCACGGCAAGCCGCACCTTCGGCCTGACGATCTCCCCGATGCTGAAATCGGCCAGCCGTACCTTCATCAGCCGAACCAGACGGCCGGTCTGCAGATTGGTGGCGTTGAACACGAATTGCGGCGTGTCGGGCAGATCCTGCAAAGTGATGCCCTTGAACATCTCGTCATACGCGTCAGCTAACACATCTCCGATTGACTTGCCGGGAAGCACCGTACCCCAGCCGACTGCCATGGTGTCGAGGGACCGACGGCAGAAGATCCGCAGCGGCGCGATGACTTCCGTATCGAGATTGGTAACGACTCCCTTCTCGACGTTGAGGCGTGGCCATGCGGCCGCCAGCATGCCGCTGGCGATCGAACCACCGGAGACGCTGGATATTCGGGTGACTTTGGACAGGTAGCCGAGTTCATTGAGCCGCATGAGCGCACCGCAATGATAGAGTGTTGCCCTAAATCCGCCGCCCGAAAGCGCCAGCGCCGGTGTCTTTCTGTCGACCGACTCCGCTTCGGCCTTGACGTTTTTCGCCACGTTCTCGTCTCCATTTCGATCGCTCCGCTCGTCAGCGCTTTAGCGGCCAGGCTCGCGAAGCTTCAGGACATTGAAGGCGAATGCCACGACTGCCGGCGGGGCGGTCCTCACCAAAGCCCCTTCGTGGCCTTCAGATTGGTGTCGATATGTTCGCCGTAGAAGACACCTTGGGCGTCCTTGTAGCCCTGCTTGAACTTCTTGGTGACCATGTTCTTCTTGGTTCTCGACGCTCCCTGGTTGTAAGCGATGGCCACATAAACGCTTTCATCATACGTCAAATTCTTCTTGCCCGCCCCATAGAGGGCTTTCGTCTGCGCTGTCAGCTCCGACATCCCCCTGCTGAGTGTGCCTTTCCAAGTCGCCCACTTCTCTTCGAGGAAATAGTCCTTGTCGCCGTCGAAAAACTGGATGTCGTACTGAAACATCCCGAATCCATGGCAGAACTTGCTGGGATTCTTCACGACGGTCTTGAAACCGGAATTGACTGCGGCGATGCGCACCAGCGCGGCGCGCGCGACCTTGAACATCTCCTTGCCTTTGACGTGGCTTTCCAGGTCGGTTCGGTTTTTCGGCCAGGCAGAAGCACGCTTGGGAAAGTCGAGCGTATCCCCAACGCACACGGCAAGCACCTCCTCCGGTTTTGCCGTTTTGTACATTTTCGCCCAGATGTAGAAGGTCTCCTGGATGCCGATAGAGATGAGAAGGTTCTTGGTTATCGGTGTTCCGGCCACCGCAGCATCGATGTCCGTACCGAAGTTCTTGTTCATCCAGATCATTGCATCCTGCATAGCACTGGTCATCACTGCCTCCTCAGTTAGCAAGCGTCACAATTCACACTGACATCGAAGATCGCGCGCGTGGCAAAGCTGGGTGTTTGTACGATTTCGGAACCCGCTCGGTGACGGTGCCGGCCAATGCGGGATCTGTCCGTTGTCCAGCAGGCCCCGCGCAGCGATAGGCATCCATTCCATAACGCGTTGGCACACCCCCGCCCCCATAGCTGCCAAGTCGGCGCACTTAGTTCGTTTTGTGCAGATGCTCGAAAACCCCAAAAGTAAGTGCACCATTCATCATGGAAAGCAAGAAAATACCAACTTTTATATTTTCTGACCGATTCCCCCCTCTCTATAAGTCCTCTCTATAAGTCCTCTCCATGGCAATCCATTTCGCTATCTTTCGCGGGAAATCCGATAAGGAACGGTCGGGCGAAGGGCAATTACGGTTGCGGCAGTGTTGGCGCTCGCAAACGTACCGTGCACAACGTCGCAAAAAGAGCTCCGAGCCAAAGAACCACCTTGTTATCCAAACCTCAGTTCTTTTGCGGGCATGCTTAGCCGAGGCAAGTTGCTGCCGACTAGGGAGGCGTAGTTCCACATGTCCGCTACCGCTCAGAGCCAGCTCCAGCTACCACAACCGCCAAGGCCGCTCCGAGCGTCACCGGCTGGACCGCCAACGCAAGGTGCCAACTGAGTCAACGGGAACGCTGTCGCCTACGCATCAATAGTAGCGAACGCTCAGCCATCGGCGACTATAGCGACTGGATCCACATCACCGACCAGGCATTTCCAACCTGTCCGTCCCGCAAGACCCCTTCAAGGTGGCAACGAAGATCGACGTCTACCGGAAATTCCAGATGAACGGCGGGAACGGGCAGCTCTTCAAAGAGCTCACCGGCGGCGAGATCCAGGCCTTCTCTGACGACCACCTCTGACTACTTGGCGCACTGCATGACGGCAGGTTGGTTCTCCCCCTGAACCCGCCGACGGGAAACATTGAGAGCCCGTTCGTTGAAGCTCTGATCGCGGAAAAACCAACCGCGCGGAAGCTGATGCCCACTTTAAGCGTCATATCGCGCCCGTGAGCTTCATGGCCGCTGTTTTCGGGTCGCCGAAGAAGATCGGATCAACGTGTTTCATAATGCGGCGCTTACGTCGAAGAAATTCCGCGTGTTCTCGATTGGGCTCGCGAGCGAGAGTCCTAGCTTCGGAAATGCCTATAGCAGGCCTTTCGCCTGGCGCAGCCGAAATCGGCCCGGAGAGGTGATGGTCGCCAAGCCATCCTTTGCTGCAATTTGGCCGGCGACGGCTGGGGGCTTTTGTCAGAGCTGGCGATCCTCTGCCCAAGTGAGTGAAGAAACTGACTGCGAGGCTCCCCACTGTTTCCATTCAACTGCTCCTCCTTAGTCGGCGCAGCGAATTGCTCTACAAATGGGCTGAACGGAATTATTAGAATTTCATCTTGGCGTGGAGCGGCACTTATACCCGCCCGGAACAGTTGAGTGACACACACATACCCTCAAATGTATAACGCGACTTCAATGCCAACTTGCCTCGTGCAGCATATACTTTATTGGTGCAATGAACACCGATTGCACTTTTCGATGAAACAAGTCACCATGCTCACGGCAGGCTGAGGGGAGACGGCCATGGCGAATGATTTCCAGGCGATAGGTGGCAATGCCAATGCGGCATTCACGCTCAAGATTCATCGGGGCGAGAGAATGGCCCTCGTAGCCATGAACTGGCGAAACGGGAAGCCACCGACCAATTTCGTTGGATTTGCGATTCAGTACCAGGCGCCGGGCGCACCCAAGCCGTCGACCGTCTACAATCGCCTAAATTTCGAAGGGTCACCAAACCCCGAAGGATACAAGAGCTTCCCGACCACCAAGGCGCCGATTCAGAAATTCAGGTGGGTGGTTTTCCCTCACGACGATCCGCAGCCTGGCCCGTACGCGTTTACAGTCATGCCAATGTTCATGGATCCGGCCGGAGCCATTGCTCAGGGAGAAGCCCAAACCGCGGCGATCGATCTCGGCAAAGAGACCTATCCTGGCCAGATCAATGTGGCTTTCACCAGGGGCTATGTCGCCTCGCAATCATTCGTTGATAAGTATCAGGAAGGCGGCTCTCTCAAAACCCTCCTGCCCGCCCGAGTCGATCAGGGCACCACATTCGTTCCGACACATCCAAAAGCGACCGAGGCCTACGAGTGGATGGGCCTGGAAGCCCGAAAAGAGATATTTGCCCTGCTGGATGCGGCCGTTGCTGATCCCGCCGCCAAGGTCAGCATGGTCGCCTACGACATGAGTGAAAGTGAGATTATGGACCGCCTGCTGGCGCTTGGCCCGCGCCTCAGGATCATCATCGACGACAGCGACAAGCATGGCCTGAAGACCAGCGGCGAGACGCAGTCTGAGACTCTGCTAATCGCCTCCGCCGGAGCAGCCAACGTCAAGCGCGAGCACATGGGCGGCCTGCAGCACAATAAGATGATTGTCGTCGACGCGGCGGTGCCACGCGCCGTGTGTGGTTCGACCAACTTCAGCTGGCGCGGGCTCTACGTCCAATCAAACAATGCCTTGCTACTCACGGGAGCTCAAGCGGTGGCTCCGCTCAAGGCTGCATTCGAAGCTTATTGGAAAAAGGATGAGTTCGCCAATGGCCCCTCTCCCGACTGGCATTCTCTCGGCCTGGCGGGAATTGATGCCAACATCACCTTTTCGCCTCATGATAAGGCCCGCGCGCGCCTGGCCGAAATCGGCAAGGATGTCGAAAAGGCTCAATCGTGCCTTCTGTATTCACTGGCCTTCCTGAGCATTACGCCTGGTGCAGTAACCGATGCGGTGGAAGCCGCCACCAACAGCCCGATATTCACCTACGGCATTTCCGACAAGAACACCGGTGTCGTCGTCCACAAGCCCAATGGCAACACGGCTCCGGTCTACTTCGCTCGCCTCAACAAGAACGTGCCGACGCCGTTTAAGGTCGAGCCTTCCAGCGGAATCGGACCAAACCTGCACCACAAATTTGTGGTGATTGACTTCAACACGGCCGATGCCCGGGTCTGGACTGGATCGTACAACTTCAGCGGCGCCGCCGACCTCCAAAATGGAGAAAACCTGTTGCTCATACGCGATCGAAAAATCGCAACATCTTACATGGTGGAGAGGCTGCGCATCTTTGATGAGTATCATTTCCGCGTGACCCAGGATGACGCGGCAAAAGCCAAAAAGACCCTGTCTCTACAAAAGCCGCCGATCGCCGGAGAAGACCCTTGGTGGACCGCAGATTACACAGATCAGGTCAAGATCCGCGATCGTGAGTTGTTCGCTTAGACTCCCCGCGAAAGCGGCAAAACCGTTCCTTGTGGCACTTCATAGAGCTCCAGCGGCAATCCATCTGGGTCCCTGAAAAAGGTAAACCGTTGGTCTGTATACGGATCGATCCGGATTGGCTCAACGGCAACGTCGGCGGCTTCCAGCCGCGCAATTACGGGATCGAGACTTACCACGGCAAATGCCAGATGTCTCAGGCCTGTCGCCTCTGGATGGGATGGCCGCATCGCTGGTGCGGGGAAGGAGAACAATTCCAGTTGGACCGATCCGATCCGCAGATCCGCCTTCCATGACTGCCGCTCCTCCCGATAGACTTCCCGGATCAGATCGAGGCCGAGGAGCTCGACATAGAACCGTCGCGACCGGTCATAGTCGGTGCAGATGAGCGCGACGTGGTGAATGGCGTTCAGCATGCTGCTAACTCTATAGGCAAGCCGCGCTTACCGGCCAAGGTCACCAGCGGGTACGGGGTCACTTTGTTTATGTCACCGTTCGCAAGGCCCGCGTCCTCCATACGGATTGCGCGCAATCGGTCACATAAAGTTGCCGCCAGACGGCAATCAAATGCGCCGATGTGGCCGGCCCTGAGATAGACTGCTTCGTAAGCCATTGACGACTAATGATTCTGTTAGTCGCTGAGGGATTAACGTGATGCCCAGGCGGCCCTCAGCCCTGGATGTCGATCTGGGTCGATTTGCAGCACATCGGATGCCCGCAATTGACGTGCATGGTTTCGCGGGCGACGAAGGTGTCGGCAATACTCTCCAGCCTACATGACGGAGATCGCTTCAGCGTGTTAAATCACCCGTTCGAAGTTTCTAGAGCGTCAGATTCAGTCTAAATCGGAGGACAACGAATTGCCAGAGCTAGCCGAGCAGCGACCCCCTCACAATTCACGACTGAGCCCCATCTCAGTGTGAAATTACTCTTTCACGCTGATGCTGTTTTACGCGGCCTGCCAAACTTGGTTCAAAATCCGCGCGGCGAGCGCAGCCTTGTCTTGCGGCAAGAAACGACCGTAGTGGTGCGCCACCATGTCGGGTGTGTCCTGAATCGCGTAGCTTGCCTGCTCATATGACCCGGTCTGCTTCAGGATGTGCGTTGCCAGCACGTCACGAACATTGTGCGGGCCGTGAGGGAGAAGGCCGGCGATCGCGCCGCGCTGCGTATATGGATTGTAGATGCCATATCGCTGAATAGTCAGGCGCCATGCCTCATAGAACGTGTTTCGATCGTATGCGGCGTCCTTGCTGGTCGCCTTCACCGTTTTGATAAAGAAGGTCCCGGGGTCTTCGGCTCCTCCAAGCAGCACTCCGCGATGGCGGTCGATATACGCCTCGATGTGCTCGTAGAGACCGCCCAGGTTCGGCAGCACGAGCCGAAATGGCTTGCTCCCGAAAAAGGATGAGTTCGCGTTCTTGAAAGCGACTGAAGGAATTAGGACCTCCCAGCCCTTTTCGCGTTCGCTCCAGCGGAGTTCACCGCGCTTCATGTCGGCAAGCTGGCGCTCAGACCGCGGCAGTCTCCCGCGTTCACTGACCATCAGCTGACGCAGGTTCTTCTGCCGCAACCCAAGATGCAGCCCGAACCGAAGCATCAGGAACGAGCGGACTGCCTCGGCGGCAGGACGGCGATGAATGCGTTCATCTGGCATGAGCCGCAGTATCTCTTCGGTAATCTTTCGATACTCGCCCACTGGGCTATCGGCCTCCAGCACAGGCATGATTGGTTCAAACGGATCACGATGCACGCGCGCGATCCGCTGAATCTCCTTCACGCGGGAGGACGCATGCTTGAAGTAGACATCGCAGGCGTCCTCCCAGTCATCGCGGGCGCGGTCAATGTCGGTCTGTGAAACCAGTCCTGCGATGGGTCGGACTCGCGACGCCAATTGAGGTTGCTGCCTCAGCCAGCCCGTCTCCTTGCGGGTGAGCGCGAGGGAAATTCGCAGCATGTCCACCTCCCATGTAGTGTAGAACCCGCGCCGCCTCTCGCGCCATTGCACGTACCAGTCCCAGACGGAAGGGAATACGAGCAGGCCGAAGGTCAAATGCTGCGTTGGCACGCCGTAGCCGCGTACTGGTCGGCGCGGATGCGCAGCCACCGCACCGAACATCAAACCGAGGTGCTCGACCTTCTGCGATGCTGTCTCCTCGCCCCAAACACCGTTGCGCTGCAGACCGAACGCAGTGAGTGTCGCAGTCTTGAAGCGGATCAGATCCGCCATTTCCATGGCAAGCGCAGGAGGGGCGTCTATGACGCCTGACATAAGATCGGGGTCGGTGAACAAAGCCCCATCGTCATGCTGATCGCTTCGAACTCGATAGCCGTCATTCGCAGCATCTGACTGACCATATGTGATACCTGGGAAACGAATGGCGTAACGCTGTTTCAGCGCAGCCGCCTGGAATCTCCGGTAGTCCGTTGACCCACTGATAATCACACGCCGAACCCATTCCAGGATCTCCTCCTGTTCCTCGGGCGAACGCGTGTTGAAATTGTCAGGCAAATGCCACGCAAGCCGACGGCGTTCAGCCGAGCCGATGTCATCGAGGATGTGGCCGGAGGCGGAACGCGTCTGAAGCGGGAGTTTCGCTTTAAAATACCCTGCCGAAAGACGATAACGGCGCTCGATCCGAGCTAGCACTTCCATGCTCGCCACGCTGCGCGGCGATTTTGATCCCTGCAGCCAATGACGAATTGTGGAGCGGTCGAAACTCTCGTCGTCTCGGACAACAGCTCGATGGAGGTGCCAATAGCTGTCGCCGTGACGGCGCATCTGGAAATCCAGCGCCGTCTGAAAGGTCGGTGGATCAAACCGTTCCTCGAAAAGAGGCGCCGGGAACTCCTCGATATCGCGCGGTTTGATGCCGGGCTTCTGCCGGGCCACTGCCGCCATGGCCCCTGGCTGGTCGACGTTTCTGTCGCGGCTTGCTGTGGACGCCTTCGTAGGTGTGAACTGTGGGCGGCCTCGCTGGGGACGTTCCGTTTTGGCATTGCGGGAACCGCCGACGGTCGCCCGCATCGGCGAAGCGTTCGTGTTTCGAACGATTGCATCAAGCGCCCGCTCGATTGCAACTTTGGCAGTTCGCATCGCGCTGTCGTCGAGGCCGCATTGAAAGCTGATTTCTTGCCAATCATAGCCGCGGAGTTTTCGGGGCGGAGTTTGAGCGCTGGAGATGAGCTGGAGTAGAAACTCTCTGACGCGCGCGCTTTCTTGAGGAGGGAGCACAGGGTCAAGACGGAGACGGCAGAAATCAGAGATTTTTCGGGAGAGCAGTCTGGTATGCGAATTTTCAGTCATGCGGGTAGGCTATGTGGTTTGTCGGGTCGGCGGCGAAGGAGTACGCGCACATACCCGATTCTTGTCGCTTGGGAGACTCGACGGAATGACGCCTAACAGAAATGTCGCAACCTGTTGAAATGAGCTGAATCGAAACACCCGCCGGGCTGCGCCCGTGGCGAGAACGCGCCGACCGCAGTGTTGCCGCGCCCATCGCGAAGATAGTCAATGAAGATGCGGCCCTTTCGGGCTGCCGGCGCGGCGGACAGCAGATAACGATCAGGATGCGCTTCGGCGAGCCGATTGGCGAAAGGCCGGGCAAGGAGCCGGGCATTGTCGCGCGTGATCTTCGCCCCCGAGCGGGGCCATCAGGTGAATGCCTTTGCCATCGGTCACCTTCGGCCAGCCCTTAGCCACTGCCAGCGGCCCCGCCCTATAAGAGACCGACTGTGAACTGGTCGGGATCATCATGCACCGAGCGACGCCTCACGGTCAGTTCGCGCTGGCCTCCGTTGGACTTGCCACTCGAGAGGCGATCCATCCACCATTGTGAACTTGGCACATGTATCAAGACAGCGCTCAGTTTCGCCGCCGAGAATTGAAGCTGGCCACGCGCGTATCCTTCGACTGGGATGCGGAGAAACTCACCGATTTCAACGCGGAAAGAAAATTTCGCTGCGGCTCAGTTGGCGACCATTGCTTGCGTGTCGATACTCCAATGGTGCGTCTTGTCTCCTCAAGCTCGATATCCAGCACCGACAACTGACCCGTGAACTGTTCGAATTCGATTTGATGGGCCGACAACAATGCCAGCATATCTGAGTTCAGCAGGAGGCTGCGGCTCGTGATCTGACATCCCACTTCCAATATATTTCTTGGCTGCTGTATGCCCCTGGTCTGAAACATCTTTTCGAAGAGATGACGAGCCGGCGATCCATCTCGACTAACAATCCAAGGATATTCAACGGTGTCGCCTATCGAAACGTTTCCGCGCTTACACAGCGGATGGCCGCTACGAGCGACAATGGAAAGCGGAAGCTCGATGAGCCCGACGCAATCAAACTCATCCTCCCGATGCTGATGCCGCAGTGCCCCGACCATGAGATCGATCTCTCCGGTCCGCAACTGTTGTAGCAGATCGTCGTAGGCGCCATCGGCAATGATCACTTCCAAGTTGGGAAAGGATCTCAGCGTCAGCAAAACCGCGTCGGGTATGAGTTGTGCCCGAGCGAAGGGCATCGACCCGATACGGAGCGTCCCGCCACGAGTACCGCACCCAATGGCGATTTCGTCGGTGCCAAGCTCCAGTTCGCGGATCGCGAGGCCGATCGAAGTCGCGAAACGTGTTCCCGCGTCGGTAAACAGAATTCCTGTGGAAGTCCGATGCATCAGCAGGCACCCGATGGTGAGTTCGAGCGCCCGGATCGTACGCTTGAGCGAAGTTGCGGAAACGCCAAGGGCAGCCGAGCTCGATTCCCACTCCCGGGTTTTTGAAAGAGAGGCGAGCGCAATGAACTGAACAGAGGATATCTGGTAGAAATGATCGGCCGAGAACGAGTCGGGCCTTGCCGACCAATAGCCACGTTCCAGCTCGCCGATTGCTCGATTGACGCGATCGATCAACTTTGACCCGGCCGACGTCGGAAGCATACCTCCTCGATGGCGCACAAAAAGCTCCTCGTCGCACCATTCCTCCACGCATGCGATGGCCTGTGAGACAGCTGGCTGAGTAACGAACAATTCGCATGCCGCCCGGTTGACGCTTTGCAAGCGCGCAACTGCGCTAACGGCCCGCAGATGCCGGATATTGGGCATGCTATTCGCTCTCATCTGCCACCCCATCCTCGGAGGACCGTTCGAACTTCGGTAAGGAGCCTGCTTGGTATCGCCCCGCGTGAGCGCAGGGCGATACCTCGGTGTGGTGCGCCAAAGCAGGGAGCCGCGGCTGCATGAACGTTGGATCAATCAGGCTTCGCCCGATATGCGTCTGGCAGGATCATGACCTCGTCAGCACGGGTGTAGCCGCCGTCTTTGACTTCCTCGATGAGAACCATCGTGAAAGGGCGTGCCCCTTCGCCGAAATAGCCTACGAAGAGCTCGGTGACGGAATGGGCCAGTTCGGCTTTCTGCTTTCTGTTCAGCGCGGCTTCGGGGAGTTTGATATTTGCAAAGGGCATCGAGAATTCCTTTTGTCATTCCTATATTTGCTTCGACTGATCATTGAAGGATTGCCTGTGACGCCCCCCAGGTGCGACACGTTGCGTCAAACCCAAGGGCTCGTGAGCAAAGCCAGCTGATGTCGCATTGACGCTGGCTATTCCACTTCGTTCGCATTTGTGGCGTCTTGGGTCGGGGTGTCGACTTCTCCTTCAATGCCTGAATGTGATAGCCGATAAACGCGCGCCGATAATCCAGCCGCCTTTGCATTCACTGTTTAATGGGTGCTAACAATGACCGCATGGATCACCTTGATAGTATGCGCTTGTTTGTGAGGGTTGTTGATCGTCGTTCGTTCACGATGGCGGCGTCAGACCTCGGAATTCCGCGCTCGACGACAACTGTAGTGATCCGCGAACTTGAGCGGCATTTGAATTGCCGACTCCTCAATCGAACAACGCGCGTCGTTAGTCCGACCGTTGATGGCCAAATATACTATGGACACTGCGTCGCTGTGCTTGCGAGCATAGACGAAGCCGAAGCCAGTTTTCGCAATCCTCAACCGAGCGGTTTGTTACGGATTGACGCCCACGGAATGCTGACCCGCACGTTTCTGCTGCCGAAACTGTCGGAGTTTCTTGCCCGTTATCCGCAGATCGACCTGGACATCGGTCAGGGCGACCGTTTGGTTGACTTGGCGCGTGAGGGAATTGACTGTGCTATTCGTGTCGGCGAGCTAACCGACAGCACGCTAATCAAACGCCCTCTGGCAAGCATTCCGGAGATCACCTGCGCCAGTCCGGCTTATCTGGCTCGACACGGCACGCCGCAAAGTCCGGATGAGTTGAACTCTCACCAGATGATTGGTTTCATTTCCTCACGGACGGGGACCATGATGCCACTCGAGTTTCGGGTCGGCGGCAAGACGATGAAAACAACTCTCCCGAGCCGCGTGACCGTCAACGACTCAGATACATCAGCCGAATTGGCTCGTCTTGGCTTCGGTCTCGTGCAGGCGCCGCTTTATCGCTTCTCAAAGGACCTGGTCAATGGCACGCTGGTGGAGGTGCTAAAGCCGTACAGGCCTACGGAAACCATCGTGTCGGCTATCTATCCGCAAGCGCGTCAGACCTCACCCCGCTTGAGGGTGTTCCTCGATTGGACAAGCAAGGTGTTCAGCAAGATTGGCTAGACAGATTGCTTGTGAATGCCGCGGCCACACCCTTGCCGGAAATTTCTGAGCCGCAAGCGTCGCTCGCCAGGCCACTGCCCGCCCACAAGCAGGCGAGCGACCGGAGGCGCAGACGAACTGACCAGCAGGGGCGACTTTCGATTCAGGCGTGCATGGCGCCGCACGGGCTCAGAAACACCATTTCATTGTCCATGGCCAAATAGGGCTGCAGGGCAATGAGAAGGGTTCGGATATAGGGCGTCGCGAGATGTGCCAAAAACGCGTCGCGGTTTTTGTAGACTTCGTAGAAGTGGAAGATGCCGGGATTAACAATGTCGCGATTGAGTTGGTAGAACACGCAACCTGGTTCTGCTCGCGTTGGTTCAACGACCGACATCAGCAGCCTTTCAAGGGCGTTCTCCATTCCCGCCACGGCATGCAGTTTGACAATAAGCGCATATCCCTGTGCCCCCCAGGGGGAAGCCTGCGGAAATTGTGAATCAACAACTCTGGTACTCATGCCGTCCTCACTTACTGTGTGTTTTTGAGCTAACAATCGTGCTCGTTTCAATCCGTATTTGATCGCTTTGCCGCCCCGGTGAAGGATTTGATAAAAGGTCTCCGAACGAGCCTTTCGCCATGATGCGGACGGTGCAAATGTGTGGTCAATTTCATCTGGAATTGAATTTTCCTCACGCCGGGAAATCAAAGGGCATGGCACTTGTTATGTGCCATGCCCTCCAGATCAACGAGCCCACATTTTTTTGTATTGGTCTCTATAGTTGTTGCTTGGATCGTAGACTCCCTTGTCACCACCTTCGACACCAACGTTCTCGGCCGTAACGAGGTGAGGATAGGAAACGAAGCTGCTCGGTTCCTTGCCGTTCAGGGCTCGCACGATTTCGTCCGCAATCTGCCAACCATGGGCCTGCAGCGGTTCGGCCACTGTCGCTATCTGATGTTCGTGGTTGCGGATCCGGTCAAAGGCGGCCGGGCTGCCGTCGCCAGCCGCAATCATGTAGGGTGCAGCATCGGGCTCGACGCCGACGGCGCTGAGTGCTGGAATAGCCGCATCCCAGTACAGATCGTTGATCGAAAGCATGTATGTCAGCTTGCTGCCGAGCTTTTGATAATCGGCGACCGCGACAGCGCCCATACGCTGCTGAATTTCCTCAAACGGGAAATTGTTAATCGCCAGGATCGCGGCCTTGGAGCTTTGCTTGATGACATTTCCCATCGCGTCTTCCTTGATGCGGCACAACGCGAATTGATCGCCGCAACTAACAAGCGAGACGGCGGCCGCTCCTTTGCTTGCCACAAGGGCGCAGGAGGCCGCGACCTTAGCAATTTCAACCGGATCACTGCTGATATTGGTGAACAGCCCCGGATATTTCGACTGAAAACCGGAGGCTTCGCCCGTATGGTTTCCGACAACGATGATCCCCGCAGCCTTCGCTTCATCAATCAGTTGACCCGCTGATTTCGGCTCATAGCTGCTGACGACTATAGCTTTCGGCGAAAGGGCGATGGCTTGGGACAGGGCGTCCAGATTGGTGCTGGGAGAATTTTGACCGTCGATCAGCTTGACGTCCCAGCCGAGCGCGGCGGCCGCTTCCTTCAAGCCGTCATACACCCCGATATCGCCGGGATTGTTCGCGTTGGAGGCGATATAGACGATCTTGACGTCTTTCGGCGCTGTGAAGCTGGACGTTGGTCCATCCCATGTCGAACTGACGCCGGCTGCGTGATTGACGATCTTCTGAGCTTCAGCCAATACGGGATCCGCCGGAAGGCTCTGGTTTACCTCGCAAACGGCGCCTTCCGGCAGCGCTTCGGCCGCGTAGGCCATCGGTGCGAAGGTGGCAGATGGCATGCTGGACAGTGTCGTCAGCAACGATGTGGCTATAAAACACGGGCGGATGAATCGTGAGACCGGCCGTCTTTTGGAATGTGTCATGTTCGCTCCTCTCTCTTTTTCTTTGACATCATCCGCCGCGGCATGACGGCCGCTGCGGTGAATTT
This sequence comes from Mesorhizobium sp. M0047, assembly GCF_040323315.1. Lineage (NCBI taxonomy): Bacteria > Pseudomonadati > Pseudomonadota > Alphaproteobacteria > Hyphomicrobiales > Phyllobacteriaceae > Mesorhizobium > Mesorhizobium sp. M0047. The sequence goes on from NZ_JAMYUW010000003.1 coordinate 77,300, forward strand.
CCTTTGTGTTATCGATTGCCCCCGCGGCCGGACGAGTATGTCGCCAGGCCGACGCCAAGGATCAGGGTGACGCCGTTGAAGAGCGGGACCACGAAAAACTGTGCTCCCAACTGCTGCAATCCTGAGATACCTATCCCGAGCAGCATCACGGCAATCACCGTCCCCCAGGGGTTAGGCCTGCCCGGATTGATCGTCGTTGAGCCAAGTATGGCGCCGACAAAAATCGGTAGAAGGTAATCTGGGCCAGTACTGACGGACCCAGTCCGCAGTCTGGATGCTAGGATGATGGCGGCAATAGCAACGATGAGGCCACCGAAGACATAAGTGCCGAGGACGATCTTTCGCGATGAAATGCCGGTCAGTTCGGCAGCCCGTCTGTTGGCGCCTAAAGCATAAAGCTGTCTGCCGGTCTTGGTGTATTCGAGTACAAACCATGCCAGCGAGGTGATGACAATCACGTAGACAGCTGCGACCGGCAGGCCGAAGAGCTTGGCCGAATAGATATTGGTGAAGCCCTTGGGCAAAGATCCGAATAGCTGCTGACCGTTGGTGTACCAGTTGGACAAACCGTATGCGATTGTCCCGGTTCCCAACGTCGCGATGAAGGAATTGATCCGGAAGTAGTAGACGAGGATGCCGTTGACCAAGCCAATCACCGTGCCGATGCTGAGCACCAGAACGATCGCAAGGGGCCACGGAATGTTCTGCTTGACGATAAGACCAATCATCAAGATGTGAAGAAGTCCGACGACGAAGCCGATCGACAGATCATATTCGCCAATGATGATGATCAGCATTTCAGCGATGGCCAGTATCGTGACGATAACCATCGCATCAAGAATCGAGCGTGCTGTAGTGACCGTGGGAAAGGTGTCCGGCACCAGCACGGAAAAGGTGACAACCAGGAGCAAGGCCAGCAAAAGCAGCAAGTACTTCGATAAGACCGTGCGGGCCGTAGACACAATAAATTCTTGCATGAGATTTCACTTCTTAGTTTAAGGCGCCACTCGCCGCGTGCGTGATCGTTGCGACGGACAAGTCAGCTGCGGATATTTCTTGTGCGATGATGCCCCGATCGAAGGCGAGTACGCGTCCGCAAATCATGGCGAGTTCCTCGAAGTCACTTGAGATGACAATGACGCCCAGACCCCGTGCAGCGAGCTCATAGATCAAGCCATAGATTTCCGCCCTCGCCCCGACATCGATGCCGATGGTCGGGTCCTCGAGGACAAGGACGCGCAAATCCACATTTAGCCATCGCCCCAGCACCACCTTCTGCTGGTTACCGCCTGAGAAGAATCCAACCATGGTTTCGGGCCGCAGTGGGCGCAGCATCACCTGGCCCGCCAGCTCCGTGGCGCTGAAACGCTCGCGCTTCTTCCCGATAAGCCAGCCGGGATGCCTTTTTGAGATCTTCGGATTGATGAAGAGATTTTCTCGCGCCGTGAGCGTCATCGCCAGCGCTTCCTGTTCGCGCCGACTCGTCGCAAAGCCAATTCCTAAGGCGATAGCGTCGCGCACGGATTTGAGGGAGGTGGCGATGCCAGCGAGCTCAATCTTGCCGGCGGTAAAGGGCTCTATACCGGCGATTGCGCGGCCCACCTCTTCGTGACCTGCGCCGCGAAGACCAGCCAGTCCCAAGATCTCGCCGCGCCTCAGTGCCAGATCGATCGGCTTGATCGCGTCGCCAATTAGTCCGCCCTGGATCATGAGAACAGGGCCTCCATCCGTCAGTTCCACCGGGTCGCGCCGGTGTGCGACCTGGCCGGTGCCGACAATTGCCCTGACGACCTCGCTGTCGGAGATGTCGTCGATGGAGCGATCGGCCACGACTTGGCCGTCACACAGGATCGTCACCCGGTCCGCAATTCGCCTGACTTCATCAAGGCGATGGGTAACGAAGATGATGCTGATGCCCTGGGCCTTCAGTCCAGCCAGGATCTCGAAGAGGCGGTTTACGTCTGAATCTGGCAGGCTGGCAGTGGGCTCGTCCAACACCAGAACACTGCATTTGTTTGCAAGTGCTCGCCCGATCGCCACTAAGGACTGCTCGGCACGGCTGAGATCGGCGACCTTTGCGTCGACATCGATCGAACCGGCGACCCCGGCGAGGGTTTCGATCGCCTGCTTCCGAACGTCGCGCCAGGAAATGCGGCCCATCCGCTTGGGATAGCCGCGCACCAAGGCAATGTTTTCCGCGACGCTAAGACTATCCACCAGGGCCAGGTCCTGATGAATGAACTCGATGGTCGACTCTGCCTGCAGGTCGTGGTTCGGTACCAGCCGGGTCTGACCACTGTCGCATTTATGATAACCAGCCAAGATCCGGATCAGCGTGGACTTGCCAGCCCCGTTTGCACCGAGCAACGCATGGATTTCACCAGCATTCACGTTGAAGGTGACGCCGCGTAGCGCCTGGAAATTGCCAAACTGCTTTACGACGTTGTCAATCATCAGACGGGGCGTTGGGCTTGGCTTTTCGGCTTCGGCAGACGCAGCCAACAAAGCGATTGACGGGGAACCGGCTAACGGTAGGTCGCCCGCCTTGCTTGCCTCATCTTGCATTTGCATGAACGGGACCATTTGGCCTTGCTCCTCCCCTGCGGCAACTCGCGTGGCGTACACATCTGCCGCACTTGCCATGCGATCCCGCCTTCGGCGATCCAACGCTCCCTTTGGATCGAACGGCGATTTTTCGACATGACCGGCAGGCGCTTAGGCCTCTGGTTGTCCTTGCAAAATTCTTACAGCATCCAGTGTTCCAGGCTGAATAAATAGTCCTAGCAGCGCCATAAGTTTCTTCGCCGGCTTCAGGTGACGCGCGGGACTCTCAAGCAAAAGATCCGCTGTCCTTGCGAACGGCGGATCTTTAAAATTCGGTCTGGCTGTCACTGCTTTCGGACGTCGCTCAGCGCGGTTGTCAACTGTTGATCGTGACCCATTTCAGATCGGACATTGCCTCGATGTCGGCCTCAGTGCCCTCCTTGCCGAACCCGCTGTCGCCGGTCCCTCCGAACGGCACATGAGCTTCGTCCTGCAGAGCGCTGGTATTGATGTGGCACATGCCCGCCTCGACATGTTGCGCAAAGTGCAGCGCCTTATCGATGTTGCTGGTGAAGATCGCCGATGAAAGACCAAAGTTGGAGTCATTGGCCAACCGCAGCGCCTCTTCATAATTGGAGACCGAATAGACCGACACGACCGGGCCGAACGTTTCGTCGCGGGCGCACAGCATGCCATCCTTGACGCCGGCAAGAACAGTCGGTTCCATGCGGTTGCCATGCCACTTTCCGCCCGTGAGCAGTTGAGCGCCATTGTGGACCGCGTCCAGGATATGCTCCTGAACCCGCTTGCGCTGGCGCTCGGAAATGATGGGTCCGATCACCGTCTCTGGGCTTCGAAGATCGCCAATCCCAAGCCTGGAGACGAATTCGACGAACTTCTTTACGAACTCGTCATAAACGCCTTCCTCCACATAAATGCGGCTGTTGCCCATGCAGACCTGGCCTTGATAGGTAAAGATGCCCATCGACCCGGCTGCCACCGCCTTCGGAATATTTGCGTCGGCCAAGACCACCATCGGATTTTTGCCGCCCAACTCCAGGGTCACGCGCTTGTTGTCGCGCGCGCAGATGGACTGGATGTGCTTGCCGACCCGGCTGGAACCGGTGAACGTGACCATCGCCACATCCGGATGCCCGGTCAGTGCATCGCCGATATCGACACCGTAGCCGGTCACGAGGTTGAATGTTCCGGCGGGAAAACCTGCATCCTCGTAGACCTTTGCCAGCATGCCGCTGATGATCGGTGCTTCTTCCGAGCAGAGAAGGACGACGGTGTTCCCCAATGCCAGCGGATTGGCCGTCAGACGCACGCCTTTGATCAGGGGAACATTGAAAGGTGTGATCGCGGCGACGACGCCGAGCGGCGCCCGCATCGACATCGAAATGCGTCCCGGGACATCGGACGGAATGGTTTTGCCGGTCGCCGTCCGGACCATTCCCGCAGCAGCGCGCATGAAGGTGAGCGCGCGGCCGAATTCGTGTTCGGCCTTGCGCAATGGTGAGCCGATTTCATCGACCAGAGCGTCGACGAATTCAGTTTTTCGCGCAAGCAGCAATTCTGAGGCCCGGAACAACAGGGCCTCGCGTTCTGTGACCGTCGTGCTTGCGTATTTCGGGAAAGCGGCCTTAGCGGCGGCAACGGCGCGGGCGACATCGCCTGCCGCCGCAAGTGCGGCACGACCATAAAGAGCACCGGTCTCCGGATTTAGGTCATCGAACCGTCGCCCACTTTCGGCCTCGCTCCAGGCACCGCCGATAAAAAGTCTGGTTTCCTTCAAATTCTCAACCATCACTGCATTCCTCAATCAGTTCGTTATTTGGACTGGATGGTTGCAATGAATAAGCCGAACAACGCAGGACGGGGTTATAAGGAAAACCGTATCGGCGAATAATTTCGTGCGCGGTGACGCCGATCCCGGCAAGCGCGAAATTGGGACGGGCCGGGATGTGCCCGCATCTCTGGTACAGAATACGGCGGAAGCCTTGCCGTGTGGACGCGGTCAGGGCCGTTGTCGGGTCCGTCCCGCCCACAGGTTCCACGCGCGATCGACCTGGCCGGAATTGGTTTCGTCCGCCAACGCGGCCTCACCTTCGGTTAACGCGGTGTACTCGCCCATGGTGATGGCGGTCATCTGCACCTTGGCGTTTTGCTCGGCGTAGACTGCCCGGAAAACGGCCTGACGCACGTCGCGGCCCACGACTGTTATGCCGTGGCCTCGCATGAGCACCAGCGCCTGCCGGCCTAACGATGCTGCGAGATCCTGTCCCATCTTCAGATTTCTCACCAGCATGTCGCAGTCACACCCTTCAAACACCGCCGAGTCGTAAACCGCGGCACAGCGCCCGATGAATCCAGCCATATGGGTGACAGCGGCAAAACGCTGCGATTTGGAAATTGTAAAAGGAAGTACAGCGGGGGAATGGGAATGGACAATGCCGTACACATCGCTCCGTTCCTGATAGATCGCAGCGTGAATGAACCGCTCCACGTAAAGATGATTGCCGCTCCCGCCGATTTCATGACCCTCAAGGTCCAGCGTGACGAGATCGTCCAGGCTCACCTGCGCCGGCGCCAGACTGCGCGAAATGATAAACTGGCCCGGGGTTGCCGGGTCGCGCCCGCTGACATGACCAAAGCCGTCCAGCACTCCTTCCTGGAACAGGATGTGGTTTGCCATGACCACGTCTTGATGCAGTTCCATTCGCTCTCCCCCTGCCAGCCGCCTGCCGGCTCGTCCACTTCAGGCCCCGGTCTATCGCAGCCTGATATGGATGTTCTTCTCCTGGGTGAACGCCAGCAGTTCGCCGAGGCATTCCTCTCGACCGATCCCGGATTGCTTGAACCCGCCGAACGGTGTGCCGAGGAAATGCTTGGAGACTTCGTTGATCCAGATAAAGCCGGACTTGATCCTGGCGGCCGTCAGATGCGCAAGATTGAGATCGTTGGTCCAGATCGAACCCGTCAACCCGTATTCGACCGAATTGACGTCGAAGATCATGGAGGCCCAGTCACTCCAGCGCAGAACCGATAGGATCGGTCCGAACACTTCTTCACGGGCAATTCGCATGGACTGCTTCACGTCCACGAAGATCGTCGGTTCAACGAAAAAACCGTTCTTCAGCTCTTGCCTGTCTGGCCGCTTGCCGCCGTGGAGAAGCGTTGCGCCTTCTCCCTTGGCCACATCGATGTAGTCCAGAGTTTTCTTGTATTGCACCTCGCTGACCAGTGCGCCCATCGTCGTTGCTGGATCGGTGGGCAAACCGGGCTGGAACCGCGCGACGTGGTCCTTTATCCTGCTTACGACTGCATCGTGGATGGCGTCGTGCAGGAACAATCGGCTGGTCGAGCCGCAGGACTGACCACACCAGGTGAAGTTCATCCCGCGCACTGCCGCCTCGGCAACCTCATCGGGATCGGCGTCGGCAAAGGCGACAAGCGCGTTCTTGCCTCCGAGTTCAAGCAGGATCGGCTTCAGACCCTGCGATGCACCTCTCATAACGGCGCGCCCTGTCGGCACGCTGCCGATCAGGGTGACCATTGCAACATTCTCGTGCGATGTCAGAGCGGCGCCCACGACCGCCCCGCCCGTCAGCACGTTGAAGACCCCGTCGGGAAGTAGATTGCCGATGAGTTCGGCAAGCCGCAAGGCCGAAAGCGGTGCCTGCTCCGGCGGCTTCATGATGACGCTGTTGCCAGCCGCGATCGGGGCGGCCGCCTTAGCGGCCGTAAACATCAAGGGATGGTTAAACGCCACGATGCGGGCCACAACACCCATCGGCTCGCGGACACTGAAATTGACCGCATTCGGTCCCACCGGGATCGACGCTCCCTTCAGTTCCGTAACCAGTCCGGCGAAGAAGTCCCACTGGTTGGCTGCATTCAACACATCTCGAGTCATTTCCGCGACGGGGTTGCCACCATCGGCTGCGTCCAGAAAGGCCAAATCTGCACAATTTGCCCTTATGACACTGGCGACCTCACGCATGATTTTGGCGCGCTCGAGCGGAGCGACCTGCGACCACTGCTCGAATCCGGACTGAGCTGCTTCGACTGCCCGATCGACATCGGTGGGGCTTCCCCAACTGAATGATCCCACAGCCGTGCCATCAGCTGGGCTTAGCGATTGTCCAATCTCGCCGCCCTGGGTCTCATACCATCTACCGCCATAGAACTGGTCCTGATGAACAGGCAAAGTGCTGGCAAGTGTTTGTTGGATGCTGGTCATTTCGCAAATCCACCTTCTTCGAAATTGTTTTGCAACATTAGTCGCATGAAGGCCGGTAGACGCATTGCGAATGCGTGCTCTGTGATTAGATCTCTGTCGGCCGGCGGCCGATCAGGGAAGCTCGCTAGCCGGATATCAAACCACCGTACGCTTGAGGCGATGGTCCAGCGCTTCGGAAACGAGGTCGTTAAGAATTCGATGCGGCTTGCCTGCCCTTGCTGTGTGGGTGCGCGCATGGACGGTGGCAATCTCGCGTGCCAGATCGCCATTGAGCCCCAAGGCATCCAGTGTTTCCGCGCTCATCATCATTTCCTCGGAGCGCCGCGTTCCGTGCTGCGTCAACCGGTCGAAATGGTACGACGCGATCTTCGGCCAGCCGAGCCCGGGGTAACTCGAAGAGAGCGAGGTGAGGATGATGTCTAAGCATCCTGAGGCTTCGGCAGCGAGAAGTGTCTCAACCGTAATCGCCTCCAAACCCTTTACGAACAGGGATCGGACCATCTTGATGGCAGCGGCGGTGCCCGGCCCTGTGCCAACTATCTGGCCATTGAAACCAATGGCCTCGAGCAGAGGCCAGAGCTTTTCCACTGTAGGTCCGGCGATACACACAGGCGTTCCATGCCCATTGGGATGGACTGGCGCCATGACGGCCATATCGAGGTAAGCGGCACCGCGCCCGGTAATGACCTCCGAGGCTTGGCGCTTAACTGCCGGTGCAACGGAGTTGATGTCGATGATGGTCTGGCCGGGCTTGATGTCTTGCGCGGCGGATTCAATGGCGGCCAGACACTGCGAAGCTGTGACGGCTGAAAAAATCCAGTCACAGCCGTCATAGCCATGAGGACCCGACAGGATCGCGATACCACGCCCGTCCATTGCTTCGCGCATGCCCTGCGATCGGTCAGGATCGGTCAGGACAACATCCCATGCAGCAAAGTGCATCCCGGATTGCCTTGCGGCGAGTGAATCGGCGAACGCCCTTGCAGCCTCGCCAAATCCGAGAAATCCAATTTTACTGGGCCGCTCAGGTGAATACGGTTCCATCCATCAACTTTCTCGCGGTCGAGATGACGGCTGCGCTCTCAAAACCAGCCTCACCGATCCTCACAGATAGATCGAGTATCCCGGATGGGTGGTCGATGGTGACTACCTTTTTGTCACCCGATGGCAGAACGGCGATGTCGCTTCCAACCGCCCCCGGTAACAAGCAAGCCGTCGCCACTGACACAGCCCCGAATACACCAATGGATTTATGGCATCGATGCGGAATGAATGTGCGTGTCGAGACGCTGGCGCCCGACCGCGAGGGGCTGACCAAAGTCATCTTGGGAACCGGCCGGTCCGAGACATCGCCGAGCTTCATGAGTGGCCCCGCCTTCAACCGGATGGCCTCCAAGGCAGTCCGAAGCTTTTTGTCGGCCTCCAGTTCGGCCGGTGCTTCATGTCCGCTGATCCCCAGGTCCGCAGCTCGAATTATGACGCACGGCATTCCATTGTCGATGAGGGTGACGCTGATGCCGTCGATCACATCAGTCACGTTGCCAGTTGGCAGAAGGGCGCCGCAGGTCGAACCCATCGTATCGCGAAACTCGATCCGGACGCCGGCGGCCGTGCCCGGCACACCATCGAGCCGCGTTTCGCCTTCGTACTCGACCGTCCGGCCGGGCGTTGACACCCGGACCACCGCCGTCTGCTGCGTGTTTTCCAGAAAGATCCGAACCTGCGTTTCGCCATCTAGCGGCTTCACCAATCCTCTCTCCAGCGCAAACGGTCCTACACCCGCGAGGATGTTGCCGCAGTTCTGGCCATCCGAGACAATCGGTCGATCTACAAAAACCTGGAGAAACAGATAGTCCACATCGATGCCGGGACGCTGCGAGGGCCTGATAACCGCCACCTTTGACGTTAGCGGGTCAGCACCGCCCATCCCGTCGATCTGGCGGACATCCGGCGATCCCATGATCCGCAGAAGCAGGCGGTCCCGCTCACCCTGGTCCGCAGGCAGATCGTCAGCCAGGAAGTAGCCGCCCTTTGAGGTGCCGCCGCGCATCCACATCACCGGGATCGCACTAGACATATTTGATGCCCTTCGCAGCCAGGCTTTCCCGCATGCCATAGATATCAAGGCCAAGCTCACCTGCTGCCAGCCGCCGCCGTTTCTCCGCCTCGTTTACAAGGCGCGTTTTGGCCGACTGCAGCACACCGTCTGCTTCTTCGCGCGCCACAATGCAGACCCCGTCGTCATCGGCAATGACAACATCGCCGGCATTGACCAACTGACCTGCGCAAATGACGGAAACATTGACCGACCCGAGCGTGGCCTTGACCGTACCTTGGGCGTGGACCGTCCGCGACCAGACCGGGAAGTCCATTTTCTTCAGATCACCGATATCCCTGACGCCTGCGTCGATTATCAGGCCCACACCACCCCTCGCCTGCATCGATGTCGCCAAAAGATCGCCGAAATATCCGTCCTCGCATGCCGACGTCGGCGCCAGCACCAGGATGTCACCCTGCTTGATTTGCTCGATGGCGACATGGATCATCAGATTGTCGCCGGGCGGGCATGAGATCGTCACGGCCGATCCCGCGATCGCGCTGCCGGGAAAGATTGGCCGCAAATGGGGTGCGAGCAATCCTTTGCGGCCTTGCGCTTCGTGGACAGTCGCCACCCCGCATTGCGCCAGTGCCTTTATCGTTTGAGGATTTGCACGGCTGATATTTTGAACGACGATGCCACTCATCACAGTTCGTCCCTGGTTTCGGGAAATACCGCCTGGAAGCCTTCCGCATACTGGCAGTCCCGTCCGCCGGACTGTCCTCCCGAATTACGCGTAAAATGGTTGGCGCGATTGATGGCCACCCGAGTATAATATTCCCAGAGATGCTCCTGGCCTTCCATGCACTCGATGGCGCGACGCTTCTTGTCCCACACAGCGGTGATGTCGAGGAAAACCGAGGGCTTCCAACCCATTTGTTCGGTCTGGTGAGGTTCAAAGAGATAGAGCTGTGGCGAGCCAAGAACCTTCTGCCCGGGATTGTGTCCCCAGGCCTGAGCAATCATGCGCGTTTCAAGAGCGACCTGGGTCGCATACATGTGATCGGTATTGTACGGATCATATTGCGAATGGGAGAGCATGAATGCGGGCTGCACGTCGCGAATGATGTCAACGAGCTGATATTTATCCTCCTGCGACATCTGCAGCGGATAATCACCAAAGTCCAGGCAGATCAGGCTCTTGACGCCAAGGACCGTCGCAGCTTTCTCGGCCTCCCTACGTCTCGCGCTCTTGACCTTCTGGAGATCCATTCCCGGCTGTTTCCACAGCTTGGCGCTCTCACCTCTTTCGCCAAATGACAGGCACACGACTGTCACGTCATACCCTTTGTTGGCATGGAGGGCGATGGCACCACCACATCGCCAGACAAAGTCTGCGGCGTGCGCTGAAATGATCAGTGCGGTCTTCGTCATTCAGGATTCTCTCTATCGCTGGCAGGCGTTCCGTGCGTGTGGAACGTTTCGATCGTCTTTAGGCCCCAAGCCTGGCCGCGCTTGCGTTCGCTCTCGGTCCAGACCACCGGGGTCCAGTCGGGTGCCAGGATCAGCCTTGCACCGGAATTGGCCAACTCGACCCGGTTTCCAGCCGGCTCCCAGACATAGAGAAAGAAGGTTCCTTGAACGGCATGCTTGTGGGGGCCGGTTTCGATATGAACCCCGTTCTGCAGGAACACGTCGGCGGCTCGCAGGACATCTTCCCGCTGATCGGTCGCGTAAGTGACGTGATGGAGGCGGTTCGAGCCTTTCCCATGCTCTTCAGTGCAGGCGAGATCATAGGTCTTGTTATTGACTGTAAACCAGCTGCCGCCGAGGCGACCATTATCAAGCAGGATTTGCTCGGTGACCCTTGCCCCCAGGCAGGTGATCATGAACTCCTCGAATTCCGCAACATTTTCCGCGAGCAGGTTGACGTGATCGAGGCGGCGGGGGAACGCTCCGGAAAAATGGCTTGCGGTATTTTTCAGTGCCGGCACATCATCGCCTGTTGGCGTGTACCAGCTTGTCTCCCAGTAGATCTCGAACATATGGCCGAACGGGTCGCGAAACCGAAAGGCAGGACCATGTGCCTCGTTTCCTTCCGTCCACCCCAGGCTTTCAAACCGACTGTCCTCGATCGCGGCGACACGGCGGTGAAGCGCCTGTTTTGAGGATGCCCGGTAGGCCACATGGCCTATGCCGGCTGTCTGATGGCGCGTCAGTTTCACGGTATGGAACTCATAGTCGTCCCATGCCCGCAGATAGGCGCCGTCATCGGCCAGGCGGCTAAGCCGGAGCCCATAGATCCTCGTAAAAAAATCAAGGCTTTCGTCGAACCGGTCTGTGTAAATCTCGACATGGCCGAGATGGGCGATGTCAAAGCAGGGTTCAGCGTCAACACTCATCTCACCCTCCGATGCAACGCTACAGAAGCAGCGGCTGACATGCCGGTCCTGCCCTGTTAGCTGGATAATGCGACCGTGCTACCGTGCCCAATTAATTTGCAGCGACATCGATAAGTTTCACGGTCGGCAGATAGCTTCCGGTGTTCGCCTTCTCACCGGTGGCAAGGTGGGGAGAGCCCGCAAAAGCCGCCCGTTTTTCGCGTTCCCAACTCGTCGGGCTGCTTGCTGGTGCTTAATGTCCAGGGCCGGACGACCGCATACAATTGGCAAGCAGCCGGCGTTTCAATGAACTCTATGGTTCACGCCGCCTTTCTGGAAGCCCTGAATGGACGATCGATCGTAAATGCATCTGGTCGGATGCGTCCCTCAACCTGGCTCCAGGTCACGGGATGGGCAATCGGGAAGCCGGGTCGCGCCCGTGGGGAGAAGGGGCAAACCGCAGTGTTGTCGCGCCCGTTGCGGAAGTAGTCAATGAAGATGCGGCCTGTAAGAAGTGCACGCTCACCCCGCTTGGGCGGCGAGAATAGCGTCCCGCATCTCCGGGAAGGTATCGAACCTCGTCTCGCTGCTGAGATGGCCTCCGCCCGGCACAATTTCGAGTGGGGACTCCAAGGATGTCGCAACGTCCTGCGAGCGAGACAACGGGACGTAGGGATCATCATCGCTTGCCCAGCAACGAAACGCTCGTCCTTTGCGCTCACGAATTGATGACCAGTAGAATGGCGTCTCGAAAAACGAATTATTGATGGGGTCGTAATCTGGAAGACCCAGCGCCCCAACAAAGCCCGCCGCCAGAAAAAGACCGTGGACCGGCTTGACTGACCGCTCAACGAGGCGGAGCGCGAATGCTGCTCCTAGACTATGGCCCACGAGAATGGTCGAGGCCGGCGGAAGCGGTTCAATCGCTAGATCGTAGACCTCGAACCAAGCCGAGAGAGATTGACCTTCCGGGGTGGGGAAATGAGGACGGACTACTTCGATCCCCTCCGCGTTAAGCTCTTGGTGAAGCCAAGGAAACCAGTTTGTCTCCGGTCCGCCATGCGCGCCATGTATTATGATCGCCCTGAGCGGCGTTTCGATCTTAGTCATTCAATCTCTCCCAATGCAAATTGACATGTTAAATTGATATGTCAACGTGGCATCAAAGTGAAAACCTTTAATATCGCCCGGGGTCCGAGGTTGCGAACTGGCTATTGATCCAGGCAGAGATGTCCGCCCTCCAGTCATCCGGCGTTGGGCACGGTGTTTTCTCGATGAAGTTTATGCTGCTGCCACTGCCGTTGCCGGCAAGTGCCGGCGAGGCGCATCCTGGTCATGAGAAGCCACCAAAGTGCGGCAGCACCCACCAGGCGACCAAAGGGGCGGTTCAATTCGGCCATCAAGCGCTGCTGATCGTCGCGGTCGGTGCATGCGCCCCAACGATTTTTGACATGCCAGATTGACATGTCAGTTTAATAGATTTAGCTTTTTGGTATGAGCTACTCGATGACGATCCAACGGCGCCAGACATCGACCGACCCGAGCTGTAAATCTTGGGTGAGCACCGGCAAGCGCGGCGGCCGCGCGACAGCTTCGCGTCTATTTTTGACGGGATCGGATCACCCTATCAGCCACGGCTCCGCACAATTATCGTTGATAGCAACGCCTCCGGGTATCGGCCCGGCGGATGCTCGGCTAGTCTGCCGGGCGCAAAATAATACCGTTCCCCTGACGATAGCGTCGCGGACGCCTGGGATAGAGCCGGTCGATCATGGACAACATGCCAGACACCACTGCCAAGGAGCTCTCCGCAGTCGACCTTGCTTACAATGGCATCATCGATCTGGTGTTGAAACGCGAGTTGCGGCCCGGGGAAAGAACCTCGGTGTACTTGTTGGTGGATCGGCTGCAGATCGGAAGAACTCCGGTCAGGGAAGCAATCAATCGCTTACAAAGCGAAGGCTTCTTGTCGGTCGCCGGGCGGAGCGGAACGGTTGTCAATCAGATCGACCGGGTCCAAGCAAGTCAGCTCTTTGCCTTGCGCCTGACGCTGGAAACGTTTGCCGCCGACTACGCGGTGAGGAACGTAACGGGCGAGGATCTTCAAAATCTGACCGTCGCCGTAGAGAAGTTGGGCTCGGCAGGTTCGAGCGCCGATTTTGTGCGTGCGAACACAGAGTTTCATTCCGCAATTGTGGCTCTTGCCGCCAACCCGACATTGATGAGGTTTTATGCACAGTTGCAGATCCAACTTCATGTCGTGAGTTACCTGGCAGAGCGCGGCCCGGATGCCGAGGCAGCGACTGCCCGGCATCGGGAGCATCTGGACATTTTAGCAGCTCTCGTGGACCGCGATGCGGATGCTCTGAAGGCTGCTTTGAAAAGCCACATCCGCACGACGGAACGAGCGATTCTCGGCAAATAGCCTGCTGTCTTCTTCCAACGGAAAGACAACCACTTCGCAGCGTCTTAGTCGGCGGAATATTGAATCATTGTTATCGTCGCCGCACGCTGGTTCCAGCTGTGCGCTGCTTCTGCGCGGCATATCGGATCGATGTCAGCGACACATCATGGCCGAATACCGTTCACGGGCAACCATCCGATTCAACCCTTTTCTGAGATCCGGAAGCTCCCAATGCGTTTGACAAACAAGACAGCAATTATCACCGGCGGTGGCTCGGGGATCGGCCGCGCGACCGCGATCTCCTTTGCGAGAGAAGGAGCCTTCGTCTGCATCGCCGACCGAAGTGAAACAGACGGTTCGCGCACCGTCGACGAGATCATCGCTACGGGCGGAACGGCTTTTGCCGTCACGACCGATGTTTCAAAATTCGAAGACGTTACGATGATGGTAGACCGGGTCAAGGCGACCTGGGGCCGCATCGATATTCTGGTCAACAATGCCGGCTATGGCATTGGAGGGACTGTAGTCGATACTACCGAGGCTGATTGGAATGCCCTGATGGCGACGAACGTCAACGGCGTATTTTTCGGCTGCAAGGCCGTCATTCCGATCATGGCAGCCCAAGGGGGCGGATCAATCATCAATACCGCATCGGCCGTCTCCGTGGTTGGCATCTACGATCGGGCTGCTTACGTGGCGTCGAAAGGAGCTGTTGCGGCGCTTACCCGCGCAATGGCTCTCGACCACGCGGACCAAAAAATCCGCGTCAACTGCATTGGCGCGGGCACTGTTGAATCACCCTATTACGATCGCTTGTTCGCCGCGAGCCCGGAGCCAGACAAACTGCGGGCTCATCTTGAACAGCGGCAGTTGTTCAATCGCCTTGGCCGCCCCGAAGAAATCGCGGCGGCGATGCTATTCCTGGCTAGTGACGAGTCGTCCTTCTGCACCGGATCAACGCTGTTTGCGGACGGCGGCTGGACCGCGCGATAGGCATTCGTCCGTTAATAAAAAAGGTGACCTGTTATGGACTTCGTTGAAGCCCTCGGCCAACGCATGGGCGAAATAGCCAACGCCTGTACAGCTTGCGGCAAGTGCTTCACTGCCTGTCCCATGACCAAGGCAATCGGCATCGATCATGCCGAGCCGACCGGCGTGCTGCATGGAATGATCGACCTGCTGCGCGGCGGCGAAGGAACGGAAGAGGCTGCGCGGTGGGGAGCCGCCTGCTCCAGCAGTGGTCTGTGTGGCGATGCATGCGATTATGGGGTCGATCCACGGATGCTGGTCCGGCTGGCGAACTATGCGCATAGCCAGAAACGCGATGGCTCGGCAGTCAAGGCTAATGCCATAAAGTCCTTTCGAGCCATGGCAAAAACAGTCCGGGTGGTGTCGCGTCTTCAGTTGCCGAAGGGTGAAATTGAACGGCTACAGCCGACCACTGCTGCGAACAAACCACAGGTCAGACCGGACGTGGCGCTCTATACGGGCTGCAATATTCACAAAACACCGCATATCCTGATCCTCTGCCTCGATGTACTTGAGCGGATCGGTGCCACTTATCAGGTGATCGGTGGGACATCGGCATGTTGTGGCATCAATCAGTTTCGCGCTGGCGACGGGGAAACTTCCGGGCGAGCTGGCCTGAGCACGCTGTCGCAAATTCAAGAAATCGGCGCTCAGACCAAAGTATCCTGGTGCCCCAGCTGCCAGTCTCAGTTCGACGAGATCATTATTCCGAACTACGAGAAGATGACGCAGGATCGATCCTTCACCCTTCAACCGTTCTACGAATATCTTGAAGAGCGGCTCGACCAGCTCCGTCCACATTTCAGCCATGTCGTCAACAAGACCGTCGCATTGAACGAACGTCCTGGTCTGCCGGGCGTGGCAAGGGCGGTCAAAAATATCCTCGGGGCGATACCAGGTGTCAAACTCGTCGAACTTGATGTGCCCCACGTTGGGCTGATGTCGAACTATCTCACGGTGACACCGCGCTTCAAAGAAGAGTTACGCGAAATGGAATTTCAGGCGGCCGCGGACGCCGGCGTCACGACGCTGGCGACGGTGTTTCACGCCTGTCACCGCGAGCTCTGTCATTTCGAGAAAGACGTCTCGTTCGAAATCATCAACGTCATGGAGATCATCGGCGAAAGCATGGGGCTTCACGCCGACGACATCTACAAACGTATCAAAATGATGGATGGCGTCGACCGGATGATCGCCGAATGCGGCGACATGATCATCGAACATGGGCTGGACCCCGACGAAGCCCGCGACATCCTACTCGCCGACCAGCTTGCCGCCAAACCGGTCCAGGGCGCCGTGATGGAACGCGATTGAGGAAGGAAGAACAATGCCAAGCGTAGTCTTTATCTCATCGCGTGGGCAGCGCCACGAACTGTCTTTCGATCGTCCAACCTCGGCGATGCAGGTGGCTCGCAGCCATGCCGTCGCGGGCATCGAGGCCGAGTGCGGCGGGACGCTCTCTTGTGGGACCTGCCATGTCTATGTCGACGAGGCTGATGCCGGACGGGTCGGCGCGGCTTCGCAACAGGAAAGTGACATGCTGGATCTCGTCGCCGCCGAGCGCACCCCGACGAGCAGGCTGTGTTGCCAGATCGAATTGTGTGACCAGCTCGACGGTGTGGTTCTTCACATCCCCGAGACGCAATTCTAAGCGCGAGCCCGAACAAAGGACAATAGGATGAACAGGATTGTCATTCTTGGGGCCGGCCATGCGGGATGCCAGCTGGCATTTGCCTTACGGGCCTGCGGCTATCAGGGCGAAATTAGCCTCGTCAACGGAGAGGACGCGCTCCCCTATCACCGTCCTCCCCTTTCAAAGGCGTTCCTTAAATCAGGTCGGGCAGATGAATTACTGCTGCGCGGGGAAAGAGCGTTCGTCGAAAACCGCATACAGCTCTGCCGCAATACGGCGCAGGTGATCAATCGCACCCGACGCGAGGTCACGATGGCCGACGGCATGTCGCTGCCTTACGACCATCTGGTCTTGGCGACCGGCACGGTCAACCGACGCCTGCAGGTTCCAAGCGGTGACCAAGGTGTGTTCTATCTGAAGAACGTGAGCGACGCAGAGGCGCTGCGAGCGGCATTGCCGCGCGCCCAGCGGGTTGCCATCATTGGCGCGGGCTTTATCGGTCTCGAGTTTGCCGCGTTCGCAGCTGGCGCCGGCAAGTCGGTCAGCGTCATCGATCTCGCTGACAGGGCGATGGCGCGCACTGCGTCGCACGAGATATCGGCATTCTTTGAAAGACGCCATTTTCAGGCCGGTGTGCAGTTTCGGTTTTCCCGCAAGATTGTTGACGTAGTTCGAAAAGACGGCGCTGCCTGGGGACTTCTGCTTGATGGGGAAGACTTAGTCGAAGCCGACCTTATCGTTGCCGGCATCGGTGTAATCGCGAACAGCGACCTTGCCGAAGCCAGCGGTCTGGAAACCGAAAACGGGATTGTAGTCGATCGCTATCTGACGACGTCCGACCATTTCATCTCGGCGATCGGCGACTGCGCACGTTTTCCAACCAGTTATGCGCCGAATCGGGTTCGCCTAGAAAGCGTGCAGAACGCCAACGACCAGGCGCGCAGCGTTGCCGAAAAACTCACCGGCAATAAGTGTCCGTACACTGCGGTGCCATGGTTCTGGAGCGATCAGGGCTCAGACAAATTGCAGATCGCTGGCCTGACCGGCGCGACCGATCACCGCGTCACACGCGGATTGCCCGACGAAAACAAATTCTCGGTCTTCAGCTTCCGTGAAGATCGTCTGATCGCAGTCGAGTCCGTCAACCAGCCAGCCGACCACATGCTAGCTCGACGCCTGATCGCGGCAGGAACTCAGGTCGATCCAGCACGGGCGGCAGACGCGAACTTCCAACTGAAAACGCTCATCTGCTGAGCACCCGACATGGAATGATCAATGTTACAGTTCGAAGGGGTTTTCCCCTATGTCGTATCACCTGTCGACACCGGCGGCACCGTTCGACAGGATGTCCTGCACCGCTTATGCGACGACCTAATCGGCAAAGGCGTTCACGGTCTTGCCGCACTAGGATCCACCGGTGAGTTTGCCTATCTGAACCGCTCGCAAAAAATAGATGTCGTGCGGGCGGTCGTGGAGGCTGCGGCCAAACGCGTGCCGGTGATTGCAGGTGTTTCATCGACTGCCACCGACGACGCAGTCGAAATGGCAAGGGCCTACGAGAGGCTGGGTGTCGATGGCATCATTGCCGTCATCGATTCTTATTTCCCCTTGGCATCGTCACAAATCGAAGGCTACTTCCATGCTATCGCCGATGCGGTTGAGGTCCCCATCGTCATCTACACGAACCCGAACTTTCAACGAACCGATCTTGGTCTCGACCTAATCGAACGCCTCGCGGAGCACGACCGCATTCGCTACATCAAGGACGCTTCGTCCAATACCGGGCGGCTGCTTTCGATCTTGGAACGCTGTCGCGGCAACATCGACGTCTTTGCTGCCTCCTCGCACATTCCCGCGGCGGTCATGCTGATTGGCGGCCGCGGCTGGATGGCCGGTCCTGCCTGTCTGATCCCTCAGCAATGCGTTCGGCTGTTCGACCTCTGCAAGGCAAAGGACTGGGAGGCGGCGCTTGCCCTTCAGGTCAAGCTTTGGCGGCTCAATGAGATCTTCAATCGTTACAACCTGGCCGCCTGCGTTAAAGCGGGCCTCGCCATCCAAGGCTACGACGTCGGCGATCCCATCCCGCCGCAATCTCCGATGGGAGTGGCTGAGCGCGCGGATCTTGAGGCGCTGCTGAGCGACTTTGAATAGATGGTTCCACTGGGCACGGCCTGGGAGCCATATTTTCTCTCTTTTCTGACATGTCAGATTGACATGTGAAAAATACCTGTCAGAGTTTACAAAAGCCGCTCGGAGAAAGCGGTGCGAACAAGCCGGGGACAAACGCGATCTTTTGACCAGTCCCCATCCTGTCAAACAACCTAAAAGGGGACACTATGTCGGACATCGCGCAAGTAGTTGGCGTCGAAGAGGAAATATCGCCCGCCTCGTCGAGGACCCTCGTCGCCTTCTCCACCATGATCGGGACCACTATAGAGTGGTACGATTTCTTCATCTTTGGGACAGCCAGCGCCATTATCTTCAGCAAGGTCTATTTCCCTTCATTCGATCCGGCCGTGGGAACCTTGCTGGCACTGACGACCTTTGCCGCCGGGCTTTTTGCGCGGCCGTTCGGCGCTATTCTCTTCGGTCATTTCGGAGACCGGATCGGTCGTAAAAAAATGCTCGTTGCCGGCTTGCTGCTGATGGGGATCCCGACCGCGTTGATCGGAGTTCTTCCGACCTATGATCAGATTGGTATTTTGGCACCCATTTGCCTCCTTCTCATCCGCATCTGCCAGGGTGTCGCCCTCGGTGGCGAATGGGGTGGAGCTGTGCTGATGGCCGTCGAGCATGCGCCCACAAAGCGTGGCGGTCTATTTGGAAGCTTGCCGCAGATGGGATGTCCCGCGGCTCTGATCCTGGCAAGTGCTGCCTTTTCCCTGACCGGCTCGTTACCAGCCGAGCAATTCGAGGCGTGGGGCTGGCGGTTGCCCTTCATTGCAAGTTTCACCCTCGTCGTTGTCGGTTTTTTTATCCGACGCAAAGTCAATGAATCGCCAACCTTTAAGAAGCTTGGCGCGTCCGGCGGTATTATCCAGATCCCCCTCGCCCGCGTTTTCTCGAAGCACCTCAGGGCCGTCCTGCTAGGCACCGCCGCAAAGCTCGGCGAAATCACGCTCTTTTGGCTGTTTGCAGTTTTCGTTCTCTCTTATGCAACCAACAAGCTTCAGCTGCCACGCAGCACAGTCCTAAGCGCCACAACCGTCGGAGCCGTAATTCAATTCGTCCTGATGCCCCTCTGCGGGATCCTGAGCGACAAATTCGGCAAGCGAATGGTGTTCAACATCGGAACAGCTCTTCTTACGATCAGCGCGGTTCCGATGTTTCTCCTTATTGATACCGGACGGGTCGAACTCGTCTGGCTGGCGATCATCTTCGCCCTTGGGATTCTCTATCCAATAATGTACGCCCCGGAAGCATCCCTTTTCGCGAACCTCTTCCCGGTCGAGGTGCGCTACACAGGCCTTTCCCTTTGCGCCAACATTGGGGGCGCAATTGGTGGAGGAATCGCCCCCATCGTGGCCAACATGCTTCTCGGCCATTTCGGTTCGGCAACATCGGTTGGCGTCTACCTCGCAGCCATCTCTCTCATCTCACTTCTGAGCGTTCTAGCGATGAAGCCACGCTATGACGCATCGACGGAGTGATCCGTCTTCATCCGTAGACGCTTCCCATTGTTCATGGACGGCGCTTCGCGTCCATGAACCTCCCAAAAGCGTAGGAGATCGAGCCATGTTGACACCTGAAATGCCATCACGCCTGCTTACTGAGGTTGAGATTGAACGCTTCTGGACTGACGGCGTCATTATAGTACGCGATTTTTATCCCGAAAACTGGGTCACTACCGTTCGAGATGCCCTTAATGAGATTTGCGGGCTTCAAGACGAAGAGACCGAGTCAGCAAAAGATCCGCGGTTCCGGGCAGATGCCTATACCTGGCACACAAACGATCGGTTGAGAGACTTTTCCCTTTTTGCGCCTACCGCGCATGCGGTCAGACAGGTGTTGCGGTCCGAGCGTATCAATCTGTTTTGCGACCAAATCTTCGTCAAGCAGGCCCATAACGTCGAACGCACACCCTGGCATCACGACTTCACGTTCTTTCCGCTGAGTGGTGATCAGATCGCATCGGTTTGGACTTCTACCGATCCTGTGACGACAGCAGAATCCGCTCTGGAATTTGTCGCGGGGTCCCATCGCTGGCCGCAGCGCTTCCGACCCCTTGGTGTCGGCGGCGTCGTCAAGTCAGTCGCGCCCCTCTCGCAGACGCCCAATTTCGACGCGGATCGTGAGCAATACCAGATCATGAGCTGGGACATGCAGCCTGGCGACGCGGTCATTTTCCATGCGTTGACCCTTCATGGCGCGCGCGGCAAGCCAGCGGGAAATCTCAATCGCCGTGCTATCGCCACGCGTTGGTGCGGTGACGACGCACGATTCACCCCAACAGGCAAAGAACTACAAATTCCTTGGTCGCACGGTCTCAAGGCGGGCGATCCGATCGGTGGGCCGGTATTTCCGCAGGTTCTTCCGCAGATCAACGAAGAAGAAATTTCTGCAAGGATGAATGGCCCTATCCCTCCAGACAAAGACCTTGTGCGTCAAAATATGGAACTTGCTTCCCGCTTCGAGAAAGTGGCCTTGTAGTGTCATTTACGCAGTAGTTCGCGTTTAGCAAGTAAGCAAGCAACTGCACTTCGGGATCGCCAGGCCTTGGCAATGGCCTTGCCGATAAAACAACAAGCCGGAACGAACAAGTGTCATCAGGTTTAGAAAAATTCATATGCTTGGACTCTGTCAGGAAGTCCTTTGGCGCGAATGAAGTGATCAAAGGAGTAGATCTTGCTGTAAGGCGTCAGGAGGTCTGCGTCATCATCGGTCCCTCTGGAGGAGGGAAAAGCACGCTCCTGCGCTGTATAAACCTCATCGAGCCCATCAACAGCGGCACGATCTCTATCGACGGGCTGATGATCACAGCCCCCGGGACAGATATCAACCTGATCCGCCGCCGGGTCGGCATGGTGTTCCAGCAGTTCAATCTTTTTCAGCATCTGACAGTCATGCAGAACCTTACGCTCGCGCCGCGCAAGTTGCTCGGCCTTAGCGCATCCGCCGCTCGAGAGAAGGCAACCGGGTTGCTGCAGCGCGTCGGCCTTGTCGAGAAGGCCGGCGCCTATCCGAAACACCTGTCGGGCGGCCAGCAGCAGCGCATCGCAATCGCCAGGGCGTTGATGATGGACCCCGAGGTCATGTTGTTTGACGAGCCGACATCATCGCTCGACCCTGAACTCGTGTCCGAGGTGCTCGACGTAATGCGGGACCTCGCATCCTCTGGCATGACTATGCTCTGCGTCACCCACGAACTGGGCTTCGCGAGGGAGATCGCCGACAGGATTATCTTCGTCGAAAGCGGCACCATCGCCGAGGCAGGCACTCCAGACGAGGTGTTTAAAACGCCCCAGCGGGAGAGGACGCGCCATTTCCTGAAAAAAGTACTTCGATAGCCTCTGACGGAGCGAGTTTTTCCATGGATGCGTTTCTCCACACTTTCTTCGATTTTTCCGAGATGAAGGCGATCTTCCCAACCCTTGTCGAAGAGGGATTGTTCAATACCTTCACGATTGCCTTTCTCTCGGTCAATATCGGCATGCTGATCGGGATCGTCCTGGCAGCTATGCTTTCCTCTTCCAATTCGTTGCTGCGTATCCCGAGCCGGATCTACATCGATATTTTCCGTGGGCTGCCCGCTATTGTCACGGTCAGCCTTATTGGCATCGGATTGCCAAGCGCCGGTTTCACCTTCTTCGGTCGTTCACCCACCGCCTATGCGGTGCTGGCTATCGGCTTGATCTCCGGATCCTACATGGCTGAGGTTTTTCGGTCTGGGATACAGAGTGTACCGAAGGGACAATATGAGGCCGGGAGATGCCTGGGCTTCACGGGTTGGCGAACGATGCTTTACGTTATCATCCCACAAGGGGTGAAGAACGTCCTTCCCGCGTTGGCGAACCAATTTATCATCGCCATAAAGGAAAGTTCGTTGGTCTTCGTGCTTGGATTGGCCGCAGGTCAACGTGACATCTACTTCATTGGCATGCAGCGCCAGGAATTCACCTACAACGCCTCGGCGACCGTTGCTGCCGCCCTGCTTTACGTAGCCATCACGGTCCCACTCACCTACGCGGTGAATGCCTGGGACAAACGCCTTCAACGCTAGTGCGAACAGTCAGCCGGTCTGACGTGAAAGGGAAAACGGATGTCGTTCATGATTGCAGTAAAAAGCGTAACCAAGTCGCTCTTCGGTTTGAGTATGGTTTTCTGCCTGGGCCTGGATGGTGCCGCCCAGGCGCAGGAACTGGACGTCGAGCTCGCCAATAAAGGTACTATCTCAGCAGTTTACATACAGCAGCCGCCATTCATATCCACCTCCGCTGGGGGAGAGCCGGTGGGCTGGATTGTGGATCTTAATGAAGAGGTCTCCAAAGAGCTCGGCATCCCCTTCAAATATTACACGTCGGACGCCAGCCGGGCCATGCAGGCAACTGTCGCCGGCAGCTACGATATCGTTTCTTCCATTCTGTACGAAACACCCGAACGCAAACAGCACGTAGCCTTCACGAGAAGTATATTCGTCGGCGGCTCCGCCGTGCTGTCGCGGCCGGAGGAAGCAATTGCTTCAAGCAAAGATCTGGCCGGAAAGAGAGTCGGAGCGACTCTTGGCACGCTGCAGCTGAAATGGGCCGAAGAAAAACTGACGGACGCGCAGGTTGTAACGCAGAGTTCCGATGCGACAGCAATAGGTCAGCTCATTACCGGCAACATCGATGCGTTCGTGACCGGCGCACCGCAGGCGGCTGACATCCTGCTCAAGCAGGGATCGAAGCTCAAGCTCGCATTTCCGGTGCCTGTGGAGTTCCCGAGCGCCATGGCTGTGGGGAAAAATCGGCCGAAGCTTTTGGCCGCCATCAACAAGGCGCTTGCGAAGATCGTCGAGGATGGTCGTTTCATGAAGATCTACAGCAAGACTTTTGGCGACTACCCGATACCGGAGGAGATGATGACCGAATGGCCGCAACTGCGCGCGCAGCTTGCGCGCTGATCGACCCCCATAGCACCGTGATGGTGGTCACCGCCCTTACCCACAACGATCATAATCATCAGATATTGGCGTGAAAGGCCCGAAAACATTGATGGTCATCGATGACGTTTATGCATTCCAAGGTGAGGTCGAGCAGTGGAGACGTCAGCTGCACAGCAGGCCTGGCATTCTCTACGAGGTCGAGGAGACCGCGGAGTTCGTCAGGCAGAAACTGGAGAGCTTCGGTGTGGACCAGGTGGTCTCCGGAATCGGCCGCACGGGGGTGGTCGGCATTATCAAGGGTCGGCATGAAGGCAATAAAGTCGTGGGATTGCGGGCGGAACTGGATGCGCTGCCACTATCCGAAATGACGAACGCACCGTGGAGATCCATTTATCCTGGGAAGATGCATGCTTGCGGGCACGATGGTCATACGGCCATGCTCTTGGGGGCTGCCCGACATCTAGCCGCTACACGCGAATTCGCCGGCACGGTTGCCCTCATCTTCCAGCCAGCAGAAGAGGGTGGCAAGGGCGCCGCGGCCATGATCGACGACGGACTGCTTGAGTGCTTCCGGATTGCCGAGGTATACACAATGCACAATATGCCTGGCCTGGCCGTCGGCAAATTCGGCATACGGGAGGGTGTCGTCCTCGCAGCATCTGACAATTTCCGGCTCACGATCAATGGGCGAGGCTCCCACGCCGCCGAACCGCATAAGTCGAGCGATCCGATTGCGATCGGTGTTCAAGTGGTGAGTATGCTGAACAGCATCATCTCCAGAAACATCGATCCGCTCAAAAGCGCCGTACTCTCGGTCGCCAAATTTCATTCCGGCACCACCTATAACGTCATTCCGGAATCGGCAGAGATCATGGGTACCGTGAGAACGCTTGATGAGGAGGTGCGCGAGGTCGTTGAGGCAAAGCTGCGCAATATTTGCAAAGCCGCTGCGGTTGCGCATGACGTCGTGGTCGATGTTGAGTTCGAACCATATTGCTCCGCTACTATCAACGGAAGCGAAGAGACTGGATACGCAACAGCGGCGGCGCGTGCCGTGGTTGGAACGGAGAATGTGATAGACGATATCGATCCCATGATGGGGGCCGAGGATTTCGCCTATATGCTGGAAAAGAGACCGGGTGCCCTCATCTGGATTGGCAATGGCGAGAGTCCAGCATTGCACAGCCCGCTCTACGACTTCGACGACCGGGCACTTCCATTCGGCGTTTCGTATTGGGTGACGCTGGTTGGGTCGAGACTGTCGGGCTGAAGCGAAGTGTTGTGGAGGCTGGCCGCTCGCGCGGGCATCCTGCCCCCCCGACCCGGCCTTCGCGCAGCGCTGGATCGCGACGGGCACCACCTTCACCAAAGTAGCCATCGACATGGGGATCCTGACGGCTGGCCCCGAAGCGATCGCGAAACAGTTCCAGGCGCTTGAGCGGCGCCCGCATTGCACATACCACTCGAGCCGGCAGGATCGGCGCCTTTGGCAATCGGAAGCGACGCGACCTCGACTTTGGCTCTATTCGACGACGACGGTCTCCTTGGAGATGATCCGTCCGACAGTCGACATATCGATGAAGTTGACGTGATCGGGATCGACCTTGGTCCTGAAATTCTCGGACGAATAGAGCGCATCTATATCCTCGAGGCTGTCGAACCAGCCTTCGACCACCGCATCGTAGCTCGGTTCTGGAAAACCCGGGGCTGGAACCGGGTAGGAAACGACGAAGCGGCGGATGAGCTTTGCTTCAGGAATATTGAAAAGAAGCGGTGCGTGCACCTTGCGGCGATAGTCCATGAATTCTTGCTGGCTCATCCCCTGCCGGCGTTTGAAGGTTATGACGATCTTGAACATGAAAGTCTCCTCTTTGAAAGATAAAGCCCTCGCGGGCTCATCGAGGAGATAGCAAAATAGGCCGGGACGACCCATATTCAGATATCCCTAAAACTTTCGCGATCGTCCCCAATGCCTGTAGATCCCCTTTCTGATGTCATCTCGCTTTTGAAGCCTCACACCTATGTCGCCGGAGGGTTGGACCTCGGCGGCGACTGGGCTTTGCAGTTCAAGGATCATGCCGGCGTCAAGTATTTTGCCGTCGTCAGAGGCGGTTGCTGGCTCGCCGTGGAAGGAGAAGTAAAGCCCCTTCGGCTCGACGCCGGCGACTGCGTGCTTTTGCCGAGCGGCAAGCAGTTTCTCATGGCAAGGGACCTCACCTTCAGCCCGATGCGCTTCGATGAGGTGCCGGAAAGCCATTGGCGCGGCGGCATCGCGACGTTGAATGGCGGTGGCGAAACCCTGGTGCTCAGCGGTCACTTCGCCTTCACTGGCGAGCATACCGACATGTTGCTGGGAGCCATGCCGCCGATTGTTCGATTAAAAGACGACGATGAAAAAGTCGGCTTGCGCTGGTCTCTCGAAAGGATGCGACGTGAGCTCATCGATGCGCAGCCGGGCGGCGTTCTCGTTGTGCAGCACCTCGCCCATCTGCTCCTTGTGCAGGCTCTGAGGCTTTATATGTCGCAAGGGGTCGGACGCGGTGTCGGCTGGTTGTTTGCCCTGAGCGATCCGAAGATCGCGGCGGCGATCGCAGCCATCCACGCCGATCCCGGCACTCGCTGGACGCTGCCGCTTCTTGCCGAGAGGGCTGGAATGTCGCGATCGAAATTCGCACTCCGCTTCAAGAATGTCGCCGGGTCCTCGCCGATCGACTATCTCAGGCGTTGGCGCATGCATCTGGCCAGCACCCTCCTGAGCCAGGGGCGCCAGCCGGTCTCGGTGATCGCCACTTCCCTCGGCTATGAGTCCGAAGCGGCGTTCAGCACGGCCTTCAAGCGCACCATGGGTTGCTCGCCGGGCAGATATTCGCAGCAGGCCTGACGGCCGCTCCCTCCGTCCCTGCGAGACCAGGCGTGAGCCCAGCCGAGGCATGCCTGATCCTGGTGCACCTTGCTGTGTCTGTGTCTGATCGCGCTTACCGAAGCGTTTGCGGCAGAGCCGCCCTTGAGTCTGTCACCTGTTCTGTTGTCTCCTTCGCCCCAAAACGCGGATCAGTTGATCTTAGGCAGGAGTTCGTCGATGCTCTGTTTGGCGTCGCCATAGAACATCCGCGTATTTTCCTTGTAGAAGAGCGGGTTCTCGATTCCGGAATAGCCGGTACCTTGGCCGCGCTTAGAGACGAAGACCTGCCTGGAGTTCCAGACTTCGAGGACCGGCATGCCCGCGATGGGCGAGTTCGGATCCTCCTGCGCGGCTGGATTGACGATGTCGTTTGAGCCGATGACGATGACCACGTCCGTGCTTGGAAAGTCGTGGTTGATCTCGTCCATTTCAAGCACGACGTCATAGGGCACCTTGGCCTCGGCGAGCAGCACGTTCATGTGGCCGGGAAGACGGCCAGCCACCGGATGGATGGCGAAACGGACGGTCTTGCCGGCGGCGCGCAGCTTCCTCGTAAGCTCGGAGACCGACTGCTGCGCCTGCGCTACCGCCATGCCGTAGCCGGGGACAATGATGACCGAATCCGCATCGTTGAGCGCCGACGCGACGCCGTCGGAGCCGATAGCGATCTGTTCGCCCGCGATGGCCTGCGCCGGCCCGGTCGTGTTGCCGAAGCCGCCGAGGATAACCGAGACGAACGAGCGGTTCATCGCCTTGCACATGATATAGGAGAGGATCGCGCCCGACGAACCGACCAACGCGCCCGTGACGATCAGCAGATCGTTGCCGAGCGAGAAGCCGATGGCAGCCGCCGCCCAGCCGGAATAGCTGTTCAGCATGGACACGACGACCGGCATGTCGGCACCGCCGATCCCCATGATCAGATGGTAGCCGATGAAGAAAGCCGCGAGCGTCATCACGGCCAGCGCCCAGAGATTGCCGGTCTGCAGATAAATGACCAGGAGGACGAGCGACAGGATCGCCGCGCCGGCATTGAGGACATGCCCACCCGGAAGCTTCTTCGCCTTGCTGTCGAGTTTGCCAGCGAGCTTGCCGAAGGCGATGATCGAGCCGGTGAAGGTGACCGCGCCGATGAACACGCCGAGGAAGCTCTCGACGCGCAGGATGGAGATCTCCGCAGGCGTCTTCTGCGCCAGCGTCAGGGCGAAGCCCGACAGATGCTCCAGTGGCTCCAGCGCGTTCGCCATCGCTTCGGGATTGCCGACAAGGGCGGCGAGCTGGCCAAGCTGAGCAAGCTCGAAATGCGTGTTGAAGCCGATGAAGACGGCGGCGAGACCGACGAAGGAATGCAGTGCCGCCACGAGTTGCGGCATCTCCGTCATCTGCACGCGGCTTGCGACGACAGAGCCCAGCCCCGCGCCGACGAGAAGCATGATCGCGATCAGCCAATGATGAGCGACGTCCGGCGTCAGAACCGCGGCGACGACCGCCAGCGCCATGCCGGCAATACCGTACCAGATAGCGCGCTTGGCGCTTTCCTGCCCCGATAGGCCCCCAAGGCAGAGGATGAACAGGACGGCGGCCACGATATAGGCCGCGATCACGATGCCCGGGTTCGAGGCGTGCGCGCCCAAATTATTCAGATTGATCATTTCCCGGCCTCAGGACTTCTGGAACATGGCGAGCATGCGCCGGGTGACGAGAAAGCCGCCGACGATGTTGATCGTGGCGATCAGGATGGAGAGCGCGGCAAGGGCAGCGACCAGTGCCGAGGACGATCCGATCTGCGCCAGCGCGCCAAGGATGACGATACCCGAGACCGCATTGGTCACCGCCATCAGCGGCGTGTGTAGCGAGTGGCTGACGTTCCAGATGACCTGGAAGCCGACGAAGCAAGCGAGCATGAAGACCACAAGATGGCTCATGAAGCTCGGTGGAGCGTAGTAGCCGGCAAGCAGGATGAGGACCGTGGCGACGGCAAGAAGCATGACCTGCGTGCTGGTCGCGGCCTTGAACGCGGCTGTCTCCTTCGCGCGCTTCTCTTCCGGCGTCAGTTCCTTCACCTTCTCCTTCGGTTTCTGCGCGGCGATGGCCGCGATCTTCGGCGGCGGCGGCGGGAAGGTGATCGCGGCTTCGAAGGCAACGGTCGCACCGCGGATGACATCGTCCTCCATATTGTGGACGATCCTGCCGTCCTTGGCCGGCGTCAGATCGGTCAGCATGTGGCGGATGTTGGTCGAATAGAGCGTCGAGGATTGCGATGCCATGCGGCTAGGGAAATCCGTATAGCCGACGATGGTGACGCCGTTGTCGGTGACGATCTTCTGGTCAGGCTTCGTCAGTTCGCAATTGCCGCCGCGCTCGGCGGCGAGGTCGATGATGACCGAACCCGACTTCATCGCCTCGACCATGTCCTTCGTCCAAAGGACAGGCGCGTCGCGGCCTGGAATCAGCGCTGTGGTGATAACGATGTCCATCTGCGGCGCGAGTTCGCGGAACTTTTTGAGCTGCGCCTCGCGGAACTCGGGGCTCGACGGGGCGGCGTAACCGCCGGTCGCCGCGCCATCGACCTGCGCTTCGGAGAAGTCGAGATAGATGAACTGCGCGCCCATCGATTGGATCTGCTCGGCGACTTCGGGACGTACGTCGAAGGCAAAGGTCATCGCGCCCAGCGAGGTTGCCGTGCCAATGGCGGCGAGACCGGCAACGCCGGCGCCGACGATAAGGACCTTCGCAGGCGGCACCTTGCCGGCGGCGGTTACCTGTCCGGTGAAGAAGCGGCCGAAATTCGCGCCGGCCTCGATGACGGCGCGGTAGCCAGCGATGTTGGCCATGGAGGACAGCGCGTCCATCTTCTGAGCCCTGGATATGCGCGGCACCATGTCCATGGCGATGACGTTGCCACTGGTGCCCCTGGCCTGCTCCAGCAGATCCTTGTTCTGCGCCGGATAGAAGAAGGAGATCAGCGTCTTTCCGGGCTGCAGCCGCGCTATCTCGGCAATCTCCGGGGGCCGCACCTTGGCGATGACGTCCGCGGTCTCCCACAGCGCGGCTGCCGTCGGCGCGATATGGACGCCGGCCTTCGCATAGGCCTCGTCGGAGAAGCCTGCCGCAACGCCCGCGCCTCTCTCGATCGCGCAGGCATAGCCCAGTTTCTGCAATTGAAGCGCGCTATCGGGCGTCATGGCGACGCGCGCCTCGCCCGCGGCTATTTCCCTAGGCGTGCCGACCCTCATCTTTTCCACCTGAAGTCCCTTCAACCCGCTGTCCATCCGCCATCAACCATTAGAGCTGTGCCAGTCACGAGGGCCGAGGCGTCCGAGGCCAAGAACACGACGGCTCCCATGATATCTTCGACTGTGCCCAGCCGTCCGAGCTTGATCTTCTCGAGAACCCATCGAGCGCGATCGGGATTGGCGAATGTCTGGTCGGTGAGCGGCGTGCGGATGAATGTGGGGCAGATCGTATTGACCCGGATGCCGGACGATCCCCACTCGATGGCCATCGACTTGGTAAAGCCTTCGACCGCGTGTTTCGTGGCGCTGTAGACGGCGCGATCGGGACCGCCGACATGGGCCATCTGCGAGGAAATGTTGATGAGGGAGCCGCCTCGGTCCGCCGCGATGAGGCCCTTGGCCACGGAGCGGGTGAGGAAGTATGCGCCCCGCACATTCGTGGCAAGCACCGAGTCGAAATCTGGTTCGGTTGTCTCCAGCGCCGGCCCATGACGCGCAATGCCCGCGCTGTTGACCAGGACATCAAATGGGCCAGCCGCCGTAACCGCAGCTTCAGTGGCTGCTGCGTCGGCGACATCAAGGGACAGGGCCTTGGTCGCATGACCGGCTGCGCGCAAAGCGTGTACAACAGGGTCCAGTCTTTCCATCGAGCGCGCTGCCAGCACAACCTCGGCGCCAGCTCCGGCCAGGGCCACGGCCGCTCCTACGCCGATGCCGGAAGAGGCGCCCGCCACAAGCGCCCGCTTACCGTCCAAGCGGAAAGACGGCATCTTTGGGAGATCATCGATCATCTGTACCAACCTGTTAAGCGCTCTGATCGGGACTCCCGAACTATTGCGCGGCTCCGCCGTAGGGGACGTTCTGGCCGCCATAGCGGCGGACGCGGACATTGGCCTGTTCGGCATGCCCAACGAAGCCTTCCAGCAAACACAGACGCGAGCAGTAGGCGCCGATTTCCGCCGCCGCGGCATCGCTCGTCACCTTCTGATAGGAATGGGTCTTCAGGAACTTGCCGACCCACAGTCCGCCGGTATAGCGACCGGCCTTCTTTGTCGGCAGCGTATGGTTTGTGCCTATGACCTTGTCGCCATTGGCAACGTTCGTCCTCGCGCCGAGAAAAAGTGCGCCGTAGGAATGCATGTTTTCAAGGAACCAGTCGTCCCGATCGGTCATCACCTGCACATGTTCGGAGGCAATCTCGTTGGCAACAGTCAACATCTCTTCGTATGTATCGCAAACGATGACCTCGCCGTAGTCGCGCCAAGACGCCGAAGCAGTCTCGGCGGTCGGCAGGATCGCGAGAAGGCGCTCGATCTCAAAGAGCGTTTCGCGTGCCAGCTTCTGGGAGTTTGTGAGAAGAACTGCAGGCGAGTTGTAGCCGTGCTCGGCCTGTCCGAGAAGGTCAGTTGCGCACAGTTCGGCATCGACCGTCTCGTCGGCAATGACCATGGTTTCCGTCGGGCCCGCGAAGAGATCGATGCCAACGCGGCCGTAGAGCTGTCGCTTGGCTTCCGCGACGAAGGCGTTTCCCGGGCCGACCAGCATGTCGACCGGACGGATCGTCTCGGTCCCGATCGCCATGGCGCCGACGGCCTGCATACCTCCAAGCACATAGATTTCATGAGCGCCGGCCTTGTGCATTGCCGCAACGATTGCCGGGTGCGGCTTGCCCTTTTGTGGCGGGGCTGCTGCCACGATCCTTGGCACGCCAGCTACGGTCGCCGTCAGCACGGACATATGCGCCGAGGCGACCATCGGGAACTTGCCGCCTGGCACGTAGCAGCCCACCGACTGCACCGGGATGTTGCGGTGGCCTAGCGTGACGCCGGGCAGCGTTTCGATCTCGATGTCGCGCATCGATGCCCTCTGCGCTTCGGCAAACCGCCTGATCTGCGTTTGGGCGAAGTCGATGTCCTCCATGTCGCGCGCTGAGACCATCGAGATCGCCGCGTCGATCTCCGATTGGCTGAGCCTGAAGGAAGGCGGTGAGTAGCCGTCGAACTTTGCAGACAGTTCGCGCACCGCTGCGTCGCCTCTCGTCTCAATGTCCTTCAAGGTTGCTTCGACGGTGGCACGAACCCGTGCATCGTCCTCGGATCGCAGGACTTCAGACTTGCCGCTTTTCAGGATGGTAACAGCCATGGATCAGATCTCCCTATTGCCGGGGAGAATATGATGCTATGGAATGAGTGCAAGTTATCATGACGTTTTTGAAAAAGTTTCATTACAGGTCTCCGTGAAACCCACTGCAAAACAGGTCGCGCATGCCGCCGAGGTGTCGCTCGCCGCCGTATCGCGGGCGTTCACACCGGGTGCCTCACTAAGCTCCGAAAAGCGAAGGCGAATCCTCGCCGTTGCAGAAAAGCTCGGCTATGTGAGCCCAGCGCGTCGGACAGCGAATGCGATTGCAGCGGGAACGATCACCCTTGTCGCAGGCGATCTTCTCAATCCGTTCTACCCAACCGTGCTCGATACGCTCGCAAGGCAGCTGCAGGCCAGCGACAGGCAATTGCTGGTCTATACGATGGCGGCCAATGCGGACGTGGACGCGATCACACCGCAGATCCTTGCCGCACGGCCGGCCGCCATTATCGTGACGTCGGCTTTCCTGACGTCGACGATGGCGCGTGCATGCCGGCAGCAACAGATCAAGGTCGTGCTGCTCAATCGCATACAACGCGACATCCGGGTGAATTCCGTCGCCTGCGACAACTATCAGGGGGGCCGCGATATTGCGCATCATCTTGTCGCCGCCGGCCACCGGAAGATCGGTTTTATACGGGGCCTCGCCAACACCTCCACGAATGCCGAGCGCGCTCGTGGGTTCCGCGACGCTCTGGCCGAATCCGGTATTGCGATCCATGTCGAGGCGGCCGGAGATTTCAACTATCATACAGCCTACAAGGCGAGCATCGACATACTGTGCGGCGCCGACGCACCTCAGGCTCTTTTTTGCTGCAATGACATTATGGCGCTCGCCGCCATCGATGCGGCCCGGGAACTGGGTCTGGCCGTTCCTCGCGACCTCGCGATCGCAGGTTTTGACGACATTCCAATGGCGAGTTGGAACGCCTACTGTCTCACCACGGTCCGCCAGCCCGTCGAGCGCATGGTTCATGAGGCATTGAACCTCATCGATGATACCACGATCAGGCCTTCCGACGGCGGGATCATCCGCACGCTTCCTGGAACGCTGATGGTGAGGAAGAGCGCATGACGTTGTGTCGTCGCGCCTGGCCCGCCATGTTCGCCTGCCCGCAGCTTCGCGCCGATCCTCGTGTAAATCGGGTTATCGCGATCGCTATGGCCAACCTGAGCGTTGGTCCTGCGGTTGCACCGATCGTATCGGCGGCAGCCGCTGCTCGCCTTGGGAGGCATCACTGCCTGGCGGCGGATCTCTTTTCGCCAGTCGCGGAACCCGACTCGCTGTCTCACTCAGCTGCTCACACAGCAGGGGACGTTTCGCGGCCACAGGACTTGACCTCGACCAGTTCGATCCAGTTGCCGCTGGGATCGCGGACAAACACGTAGTCAAACCCCAAGCCAGAGGAAGCCACATCACCTTCGACTTCAGTTCCCGCCGCACGCAGGCGCTCAATTTCGGACGCCAGGTCAGGCACCTGCAACGCGAAATGCTTCGCGCCTATCTGGTGGAGATCGGTCCGCAACGAACCCATTTGGTCAGAGGCCATTACCGGCCGGCCTGAACTGAACAGCTCCAGTCGGCCATGTGGTCCGGCAAGAACGGTCAGTGTGAGTTCGTCAGCCCACAGTTCGCGTTGAGCTTCTTTTTCCAAACCGAAGCCTGCATAGAAGGCCAGGCTGGCACCGAGATCGCGGACACTGATGGCAATGTGATGCATGACGCACTGCCTCATCGCCGGGTGCGGGCATAGGCATCCAGTGCGACAGCCGCGACTACAATGGTGCCCTTGATGACCAGCTGATAATTGGAATCGACTGCCAGCGAATCCAGCAAGTTGGTCAGTACCGCCACGATGAGCAGTCCTATAGCGCTGCGCCAGACGGCCCCCTCGCCGCCCATGAGCGATGTGCCGCCAATCACGACTACTGCGATTGCATCAAGCGCCATGGTCGAGCCAATGTCAGCCTGTCCGATGGAAAGGCGCGAGGCGATGATCATGCCGGCGACAGCCGCGCAAGCGCTGCAAATGACATAGGACGAGGCGCGGATCAGAACGGTGCGTAGCCCGGCGAGCCGCGCCGCTTCGTCATTTCCACCTATGGCATAGAGCGATCGACCATAGGTGGTCTTCGACAGCACGATTTCACCAACGACAAAGATGATGGCCATGAGCCAGACGCTGACCGGAATTCCGACCACGGCGCCTCGACCAAGCCATGTGAACGCCGCGTCCGACACGACGAAGGGGGAAGATTTGGAATAAAGCAACGCCAATCCAGAGAACACCGACGTCGTTCCAAGCGTCGCCACGAATGGGTTCACATTGAGCCGGGTAATGGTCACGCCATTGACCAGGCCTCCAAGCACACCGATTGCGATGACCAAAGCCGCCGCCAGCGGCAGGGGCCAGCCGGCCACGGCCAAGCTCGCAAAGACGGTCGCGCCGGCCGCATACATGGAGCCAACGGAAAGATCGAAGCCCCGGGTGATCATGACGAGTGTCATGCCGACCGCGATGATCCCCAGCGGTGCGTTCTGGCTGAGGATGTTGCGGATGTTCAATGGGTTGAGGAACCGCGGATAGAGGAGCTGCGAGACGATGATGAGCACGGCGAGTACGACGAGAAGCCCATACTTCATCGCAAGATCGCCCCAGGAAATGCGGAGGTCGCGGATGTCTGTCGCTCCGCCCAGCATGGCTTTGGTACCAGTGACTGACTCATTGGTGAGCATGACGGTTTCCTTCTACTCCAAAGGCGCAATTCAAGATGGCATGGACGGAGAGTGGTTTTTGCGCGTGATTGAGTTCGCCAACCAGCCGGCCTTCCGACAAGACAATGACGCGATCGGCCACCGCGACGATTTCCTCAAGTTCCGAGGAGACGATGATGACGGCGATGCCCCGCTCCGCGAAATCGCGCAGCGCATCCAGGATTTCCGACTTTGCGCCGACATCGATTCCGCGGGTCGGCTCGTCGACCATCAGCACCTTGGGCTGCTCATAATCCCAGCGCGAAAGCAGCACCTTTTGCTGATTGCCACCGGAAAGATTGCCGACCGGGTCGCCGAGGCGGCGCGGATCGAGACCGAAACGATCGGTGGATTTGCGGCTGAGGCTCCTGAGCCGGGCGGTGTCGACGAAGCCGTGACGGCCCACGCGACCGTAATTGGCCATCACAACGTTATCAGCGCAGGCCATGCCCAGCACCAGTCCTTGAGATTTTCTGTCCTCCGGCACCAGGGCAATTCCGTAGTCGCGCGCCGCGCGCGGCGCAGTCGGCCAGGCAACTTCACGGCCATCGACTTCGAGCCTTCCACTGGCGCGCGGCTCCATGCCGGCAATCGCGCGAAGGAATGTCGTTCGACCGGAGCCGACAAGGCCGCCGATGCCGAGTATTTCGCCAGGCGAAATGCTGAGTGACAGATCGGTCACCGCCGAGGGGACCGTAAGCCCGCTGACCCGCAGCACGGGTTGGTCTGGCACCGTGGAGACACGATCGCGCCGGTGGTAGATATCGCCGATCGCTTCGCCCAGCATGGACGCGACGAGCGTGGACTTTGTCCACGACGATTTCGCTCTGGTTTCCACGAGTCTGCCATTGCGGAAGACGGAGATGTATTGGCTGATGTCGAGCACCTCGTCGAGATTGTGGGAAACGTAGACGAGCGTGTGGCCCTGATCGCGCAATTCGCGCATGACGGCGAACAAGGCTTCGCGCTCGGGTGGAGCGAGCGCCGTCGTCGGCTCGTCGAACAGGATGATATTGGAGTCGGCCTGCAGTGCCCGCATTATCTCGAGCATCTGCTGATCGGCTACCGACAGACGGCGGGCCTCCGTTGCCGGATCGATGCTGACCTTCAACCGCTCACATAGTGCGGCAAAACGTTGATGCATGGACCGCTCCTGAAGAAATCCCTGCCGCGCCACCGTCTGTCCAAGGAAAACATTGGCGGCGGCGCTCAGAGCAGGCACAATCGTCAGTTCCTGGTAGATCGCCGATATGCCCTGGGCCCGCGCCGCGCGCGGATCGCCCAGCGTTGCCGGCTTGCCAAAAAGAAGCACCTGTCCCGAGTTCGGCGCCGTGCGGCCGGCCAGAATCCCCAATGTCGTGGACTTGCCGGCGCCGTTCTGGCCGACGAATGCATGGATGGTGCCCGCCTTGATGTCCAGCCGGACTGGATGAAGAGCCATCACGGGACCGAAGGCTTTCGACACATCCAACAGCGAGATTGCAGGCGAGGTCATCGAAATTGCTCCACTGGAGTGATGCTGCGCGACATTGCTGTCGCGCAGCAGGATAGCTTAAGGGGACTGCGGCTCGTAAGCACCGGCATTGTCGAGCGTAACAATTCCGACTTGGCCCTCTTTCTGACCTGATATGAGCGCGTGCCCATCGTTCAGGATCACGTGAGGCGTCTTCTTGCCGGCCCGCGCATCCAGAATGGCCTGAACCGCCGTCTCGGCCGCGGTCTGCCGGTAGAAGCCCGTGGTCGCCTGGATCCAGCCCTTCCTGAGGGCATCCACCGACCAGGCCGTACCACCGGCCTCGTAGACCTTGACGCTGCCCAACTTGCCGGCGGCCTCCAATGCAGGGATCGCACCCTTCGACATGTTGGTGTAGGCACCGACGATGATCGACAGATCCGGATTGGCCTGCAGCATCGTCTGCGTCTTCACCTGGTTGTCAGGTGGAGAATAGTCGGTTCGATGGATGGCCACGACGTCGAAGTCCGGGTGCTCGGCCTTGATCTGCTCGAGCGCCTTGTCGAAGGCTACGGTGATCGGGTGCAGGTTCGGACCGGTGAGAATCCCAACCTTCTGCGGGCCGGGATTGTCGGCAGCCGCCTTCTCCATCACCGCCTTGAAGGCGCTCGGTGTTTCGTTGCCGCCGACATAGACAAGCGTCCCAGGCGACCAAAGCTCCTCGCCTTCATTCGACGAACGGCCGCAGGCCGTGCCGGTAGCCTGTGCGACGAGCACGTTTGCCTCCGGCGCCAGCTTGGTGACCGACTCGCAGACCTGACTGCCTTCGACGGGTACGACGATCCAGGCGTTGTAGCCGTTGAGAAGCGCATTCTGCATCTGGTTGACTTGAGTCGCGACGTCAAAGCGGGCGTCGAACACGTCGAACTTGAAGCCGTGTTTCTCGGCCATATTGCGAACACCCGTCACCGTCGACTGCACGGCGCTATTCGTGCCGATCTCAATGAACAGCGCGAGCTTCAAGGGTTCGTCGGTGTTGACGACAACCGGCTTTTGCAACCCGACATCGACGTCGACCGTTCCCGCTGCCGCAGTCATGGTGCCGGCCACGACGACGCCTAGGCTCAACAGGCTTTTCAGCCCGCAGTTTATCCCCGCGAAGCGCATTATTCGATCTCCGGCTTGAAGGCGTCGACATTGCTCCTGTCGAGGAGATACGGTTTGGTCGGGGGCTGTCCTTGCACCAGTGGCTCGCCGAGATCGCCGATCGCCCGGGCGACGTTTTCACCCTTCTGCGCTTTGGCCAAAGCCATGACCGCGTTGTATGCGTTGGACTTGAGGCGGTTGGCGCTCGAAACCGCGATCTTGCCGTCCTTCAGCGCCTGTACCGCCCAAGCCGTCGCACCATTGTCGTAGATCTTCACCTTGTCCAATTTGCCAGCTTCTTCGAGGACCGGCACAAGGCCCTTCGAGAGATTGGAAAAGGCCGTGTAATAAAGCGTCATGTCCGGATTTGCCTGAACCATCGGGCCTGCCTTCTCCAGCGCGCTCGGCGTGGAATAGTCGGTCCGAGCGATGGCAACCACCTGCACATCCGGGTACTTCTTCTTGAACAGCTCGAGCGCTGCCTCATGGTTCTTGGTGATCGGGTTGAGCTCAGGTCCGGTAATGACACCAAGTTTCTGCGGTCCGGGATTCTCCTTTCCCATCCGGTCGAGCACTTGGAAGAAGGCGAGCGGCGTCTCCGCTCCGCCGACATAGGCGAGCGTGCCCGGCGACCACAGCGCCTCACCCTCGTTGGAACCGCGTCCGCAGATGGAAAGGACGGCCGTGACGACGACGATGTTCTTTGCCGGAGCGTCCTTCGTGGCGACATCGCACATGATGTTGCCTTCGACGGCCTTGAGCACCCAGGCGTCATAATCCCGGGTCAGCGCATTCTGAAGCTGGTTTATCTGGGTCACCGGATCGAACTTGCCGTCGAAGACATCGATTTTCCAGCCGAGTTTCTTGGCGGCTTCAGTGGCGCCGTCGATGCTCGCCTGCATGGCGCTGTTGTTGGCGCCTTCCGAGAAGAAGGCGATTTTCAGTGGCCGATCCTTGGCAAGCTCGACAGTCTTGCCTTCGCCGACATCGACCGTGACAGTCTGCGCCAGTGCAGGCAGTGCAGGCATGGCAAAGAGCGTGCCCGTCAACAGGGCTGCCGCCAGGCCTGTCTTGAATTTGGTTCTGTAGTTCATCATTTCCTCCCGTTGAGTTGTCTATTGAGCTGTGTAGCCGCCATCGGCGGCAATATCGGCTCCGGTGACGAAGCTCGATTCATCG
The DNA here is from genome assembly GCF_040323315.1 of Mesorhizobium sp. M0047. NCBI lineage: Bacteria > Pseudomonadati > Pseudomonadota > Alphaproteobacteria > Hyphomicrobiales > Phyllobacteriaceae > Mesorhizobium > Mesorhizobium sp. M0047. The sequence goes on from NZ_JAMYUW010000003.1 coordinate 115,472, forward strand.
CTGGCAAGAAAGAGTGCGACGCGCGCTATCTCGATCGGCTCAGCTTGCCGCTTGAGCGGATGCGCATCGATCAGATTGCGCACATAGGCAGCGCCCTCGGGGCTCTCCTCCATCGCACGCACCGTCATCTGCGTCCGTGTCGATCCGAGGATGATCGAGTTCGACCGGATGCCGTTTTGCGCATAGGTGACGGCGTCGCATTTCGACAGAAGCCGCACCGCCGCCTTTGTCCCGTGATAGAGCGGGATATCGGCGTTGCCGATGACCCCGTAGGTCGAAGAGATGTTGACGATGCTGCCGGGCTTTCCTGCCGTCAGGAGGCCACGAATGACATGCTTCGTGCAAAGGAAGGTGCCTTTGACGTTGACCGCGAACACCGTATCGAAATCCGTCACACTCGCCTCATGCGTCGGTTTTCCGGTGCCCGCGATGGCGGCGGCATTGACCAGAATGTCGGGCGCGCCCCATGCCGCCGAAATGTCGGCCAGGGCACCGGACACGGCGTCTTCGTTGGTGATGTCGACTTGGTGGTAGCGGACATCCGCTCCCAGTGCCGCCAACGCCTGAGCGGCTCTTTCCTTGCTGTCGAAGACGGCGACTTTCGCACCCTCTTCAACAAACAGAGCGGTCACCGCGCTTCCAACGCCGCCTGCCCCACCGGTCACAACCGCGACACGATTCTTGAGCCGGTTCATGCCTTTTCTCCCAGTGCTTCCATGATGGTCCGCTGGTTGCCGATCGCCGCCATGAGCAACAGCCCGCCGTCTACATAGAGGGTGGTTCCGGTTGTGTAGTTGGCGTTGGGCGATGCGAGATACGCGATGGCCTCGGCCATCTCCTCCGGCTTGCCGGGTCGCGAAATGGGGAGTTCGGGCCTTTTGCGAGCCGCGACATCCTCGCCTTCGACCGCTCCGCTCATGGGTGTTGCAGTCTCGCCTGGCCCTATCGCATTGACGCGTATCCCGCGCGACGCGAGATCGAGCGCCATGCATTTCGTCAGCATGCCGACGCCCGCTTTCGACGAGCAATAAGCTGCGCCGCCCTTGAGGGGCACAGCCTCATGGACCGATGACAGATTGACGATGCGTCCCCTGGTGCCGGAAGCGGCCATGTGATTGGCGATGACCTGTCCGGCAATGAATGCGCCTGTGAGGTTACAGGCGACGACGCGGTTCCAGTCTTCCAGCTTGAGCGACAGGAAATCATCGAAAGCGAGCGTCCCTGCATTGTTGACGAACACATCGACGCCGCCGAGATCGGTGACGAGTGCGTCCAGCGCCGCGTGGATCGAGGCCGGGTCGGTCTGCTCCATCTGGCGAATGGCCACGCGTCGGCCCGCAGCCTTGACACGGCGCGCAGTCTCCTGCGCGCCCTGCGAATTGCTCGCGAAGGTGATGCCGATGTCGTAGCCCAGTCCAGCGAGATGAAGCGCGGTTGCCCGGCCAATGCCGGAACTGGCTCCAGTGATTATCGCGATCTCATTGGGCATCGTCGTTTCCTCCAAATGTCTTCATATCTGGCAGCATCGCCGCAGTGTCCCAGTGGAAAGGCATGAGTTCCAGGATGCGATCGTTGCGGACGCGGAAGAACTGGAGCAGCGGCCAATCGAGCGCCTTGCCGGTCGGCCGCGACACCGCAAAAACATGCGAGCGACTGAAGATCACATCCTCGCCCGATGGGTAGAAGCGTGGATCCCTGACCTCCAACGACGACCACTGGCGACCGAACGCTTCCATCCAGCTTTTGAAGCCGGCCGGCCCCCTCCATTCGCCACCGTATGGCAGGGACGCCGGCTGGTGAAGGATGCAATGCGGATCCAGCGTTTCGGCAATGATGCTGAAATCTCCGCCGCCAGGCGACAGATAGATCGTTTCCGCCTCGTAGAAGCGCATCAGCGTGTCAAAAGCCGCGCTGTTGGCAGCGCCTGCTATTTCTGTGTTCGATTGAACGGTCATAGAGATCAGTCCGCCTCCGGCTGATAGCCAGCGACATTCGACTTGTCGATGAACTGGACCAGATTGCCCTTGGTGATGGGCTTTCCCTCGTTTTGAATGACGTGAGGGACCCGCTCCCCACGTTGCGCCGCCGCAATCGCTTCGACCGAGGCAGCAGCGTTGGACCGCAGGTAGAGGGCGGTCGTGAAATCGATCGTGCCGGCCTCCACGGCCTGCTTCGCCCAGGCCGTGCCGCCGGCATCGAACACCTTCACGGTGCCGAGCTTTCCTGCGGCGTCCAGCGCCTGCACAATGCCGCGCGTCATGTTCGAATAATGCGAAAGATAGAGGGTGATCTCGGGATGCGCCGAGACGATTGGCTGTGCCTTCTCGAAGGCGACCGGCGTCGACCAGTCCGTCCGCGCCTTGGCCACGACAGACCAGTCCGGCGCTTCGGTAAGAAAGCGTTCGAGAGCAGCTTCGAAGTTGAGGGTGATCGGATTGAGATCGTTCCCGGTCAGGATCCCGACCTTCTGCGGTCCGGGCGCAAGTTCGCGGACCTTGTGCAACACCTCAAGGAACGCATCGGGCGTCTGTGTGCCACCGACATAGGTGAGCGTGCCTGGCGACCATTGTTCCTCGCCTTCCTTGCCAGAGCGCCCGCAGATCGGAAGCACGGCATTGACGACAAGTATGTTGCGCTGCGGGGCCAGGACGGACGAAGGCTCGCACATAGTGTTGCCTTCCAGCGGCTTGACGATGAACGCGTCGTAGTCCCGGTTGAGCGCGTTCGCGATCTGATTGCTCTGTTTGACGGCATCGAAACCGCCGTCAAACACATCGATGGACCATCCGTGCTTGGCGGCAGCTTCCTTGGCCGCCTCGATGCTCGCGGTCATCGCGGAATTGTTGGTGCCCTCGGAGAAGAAGGCTATTTTCAAGGGGCGATCTGTGGCGAGCTTGACGGTCATGCCGTTGCCTACGTCGACATCAACAGTCTCCGCCGCATGGACCGGCTGAATCATCACCGTGATAGCCAGTATCGTCGCACTGATAATGCTTTTCATCTCACTCCCCATTTGGATCATTGCTCCCGCCGCGCCCGAACGTGATCGTGCGGACGAACTTGATGCTTGCGCATGCGTCGATACTACTGGCGCCTCCGTCGGCGGCGCCAGCTGCCGGTCGGTCTACCGCCCGGCCAGTTCGTGGTTCACGCCAAAGTCCTCCGGTGGCGTCGGACCCCAGATATAGAAGGCATCCTCCGCGTCGTGGTCACCGGCTTGCCAGTCCATATCCTTCGGGATGAAATCCATATCGCAGGAATATTCGGTGTAGCTGCCCCAGGGATCGCGCACATAGTGGAAGTAGTTCGAGCCGAGCACATGTCGGCCCAAACCCCAACCTCGCGAAAATCCCTTGTCTGCCATTTGCATGGCGCCGAGCCCGATGTCATTGAGGCTGTCCACCTCCCAGCTCGTGTGGTGAATGCCGGGCCCCGTGGATTTTACGAACGCCACCAGGTGGTGGTCACTGCCGTGCTTGCCGTGAAGGAATGCTATCTCGTTTCCCGTACGATCCGACAGCGCGAGCCCCAGCACACGCTCGTAGAACATGACAGCCCGATCGACGTCGGCGGTAAACAGCAGGACGTGCGAAAGGCGGTTCGGTCGCGTCATGCGCGCCTGTTTGCGCGATGGCGCCCCTGCTACGCCAGGCGCGGATGATTGAAACTGGCCGTGCGCCTTTGCGTCGGGAGACGACTTGGCAGCGACTTTCAGTTCGACAAGAATACCATCGGGATCGCGAAACCAGATTCCGTTGGATTCCAATCCATATGGTGGATCGAGGCGTTTCACACCGAGTTCGTCAAGGCGGCGAGCGAAGCGCTCCATGTCGTGCTCGAACATCCCGAAGGACAGGTAGCCCAGCGCCTTGTGGTTTGCCTCGACTATGGTGCACCAGGTCTGGGCATGCCCAAAGGTTCTCAGCGCCAGACCATTGCCGACCTGCTGAACGTCCAGGCCGAAAGATTTATGGAACGCTTCCGCCTCGCTCAGATCGGGAACCGAAAAGGTGAAGCTGTCGAGGGAGTGAACGCCAAGAACGTCGTCACTGGCGCTGCGCTCCACATATCCTCTCAATGCCGTCATGCCATTCCTCCCGAATGAACTGACCTACCCTGTCAAGCAGCGCGGCGGTCGGCGGCGTCGCTCTCATCCACGATCCTGTTGCGCAGCAATCCGACCTTCTCGATCTCGACTTCGCAGACGTCGCCCGGCTTCATGTACAGTTTCGGATTGCGCGCATGCCCGATGCCGGAAGGCGTGCCGGTCACAATGACATCGCCGACCTCAAGGGTCACCGCTTCGGAAAGCGTGGAAATCAGGGTCGCCACATCGAAGATCAGTTCATTTGTGGAGGCGGACTGCACGACCTGTCCGTTGAGACGCGTCTCGAGACGCAGCCCGCTCGCGCCCTCGGGCAGTTCGTCGGCAGTGACGAGGTCCGGCCCGAACGCTCCCGTGGAATCGAAATTCTTGCCGATCGTCCATTGCGGCGACTTGAACTGGTACTCGCGCACCGAACCGTCATTGAAGACCGAATATCCGAGCACATGAGCCAAGGCGTCCGTCTTGCTGACATGCCTGCCAGCACGGCCGATGACCACGGCGAGTTCGCCTTCGAAATCGAGCGTATCCGACACGACCGGGCGCACCATCGGGACGTTGTGACCCATCAGGCTTGAAGCGAACCGGTTGAAGAATGTCGGGTAGTCGGGCTGCTTGTAACCGCTTTCTGTCGTGTGGTCGGAATAGTTGAGACCGACGCAGACGATTTTCGGCGGGGTGCGCAGAGGCGGCAGCCAGGCCAGGCTGCCGGCATCCAGGATCGGGGCCTGGCTCAGGACGGCATGGGCGCTCTCCAGGCTCCCAGGTCCCGCGGCTACCAAGGCGTCAAGGGAACCTACATAGCCTGTTTCGTTTTCGAACTGACCACGCAACACGCCGTCTACGATGACGCCGGTGCCGATGCCACCTAAGCCTTGAAAAGATCTGAACCGCATATCAATTCCTCGAAATTCCTCTTGATCCAAACCCTAGGAGAGATTCCAAAGTGAGTCAACAATAATATATTATTTTGATGGCGCATCTGGTATAGGTTTCGGCGCATGAGCATGGAGCACAGGATGGTAGCGGAGCCGGCGAACAAGGCATCTCTGGTCAGGGATCGCCTTCGAGGGGATATCCTGCGGGGTCGGCTGATGCCGGGCCAGAAACTGAATATCAGCGAGCTTTGCAGTCGCCTGCAGGTCAGCCTGCCAGCGGTGCGCGAAGCGCTGTCCGCCCTGCAAGGTGAAGGACTGGTGGATCTCAAGGCGAAAAAGGGTTTCGAGGTCTGCCAGCTTTCCGTACAGGATTTCGCCGACCTGACGCAGGCGCGTATCGAGATCGAGTCCGTCTGCCTGAGACTTTCGATAGCCGCCGGAGACGCCGCATGGGAGAAGCGCGTCGAGGACGCATTGCGTGATTTGCTGGCCGTACGGCGCTATACGGACGAGACGCCGCCGCAGATGAACGAAAGCTGGAGCGATCTTCACGCCAGGTTCCATGAAGAGCTGGCGTCAGGAATGAACAATCCGTGGCTGGCGGACATCCGACGCACCCTGTTTGCTCAAAGCGAACGCTTCCGCCGCTTGTCAGTACCGATGGAGCACTCCAGCCGCGACGTGGACGACGAGCACCGCACGATTGCCGAAGTAGCCCTTGTGCGCGACACGGAAACCGCGGTTTGCCTGTTGCGGCGGCACCTTCAGGCCACGTTCAGCATTGTGGCTCGCTGATCACTCAGCGTGGCGATGGCGAGCGACAAAGGCCCGCTTCTTGGCCTTGTTGCCGCATCCAGGACCTTCGGTTGCGCACCAGATCCTATTGTTGGCCCGGCTCTTATCCAAAAAGAACATGTTGCACGTCGGATCGGCGCACCGCTTGACCCGATCGACTTCGCCGCTGCCGACAAGCTGTATGAAGTCCCGCGCCAGCGTCGACAGGACTGACGGAACGAGGACGTCGGCATGCAGGACCACGCCATGTCCCTCCGCGCCGAGTTCGGGACGCAGAGGTGGCCGCTTCGCCGCTTGATTCAACGCGCCGATATCTGCCACATCCGGTTTGCGTCTCTCCTGCAGATCCTCGAGCACCCGGACCATCACGTCACGCAGGGTTTTGGCTTCGCTGAGATCGCTGTCCTTCAGCAAAGTCTCCTGCGTCGAAATGCCGGCATGCTTGATCCAGCCCGCCAGGTCGTCGAGAGAGCGCAAACGCTCGATATCGCGGTGCCCCCTCTCGCCCACCGTCGCAAGGAAATCCAAAGCGACGCTGTTCGACCGAAACCTGAATTCCAAATCCCCGGCGGATATTTTGCGCACAATTGGTAACCTGCTTAGCCGGTTCCGTTATAGCGATTGAACCGGCTGTTGTCCACGTCGAGCTTCTAGGCGGCGCGGATGGCTTTGCCGGACGCCGCGACATAGTCGGGAACATGCCAATAGAATGGCCGGAACTCGGCGATGCGGCCATTACGAACCGTGACGACCTGCGCCATCGGCGCGTCGTGCACCTGGCCGCTGCGTCTGGCGCGCGTGACGAGACGGCACAGGATGACGATCGTGTCACCGGAGACGAAGAACCTCGCATCCTCGACCGACAGCTGGTCGAAGGCGTCGCTCATTTTCAGGGACCAGTCCCGGAACCCTTCATGGCCGCGATATTCGCCGCCCCATGGCAGATCGGGCGACTGATGAAGTTCGATGGCAGGATCAAGCGTCGCGGCCATCTCGTCGAAAGACGCGCCTGCCGCCGCGCCTCCCGCCGCCATATAGCGCCGCTCGGCATCGTAGAATGCATTAAGAGTGTCGATTGGGCTGGTCATTCGTTCTGTCTTTCCTGGATATCCAATACTGCGTCCCTGCCAGCCTCATCATCACGCGAAGGCAAGGCGAGATTCGCGATGAAAATACCCACGGGTCCGGGCTTCGACGCCCGGATCCGTGTAATTGGATCAGGGGGATTCCGGTGTGTACCCCTCGACATTTGCCTTCGTGATGATTGCGACGTCGCCTTCCCTCTGCCCGGGAAGCAGAGCATGGCCATCATTGAGGACGACATGCGGGGGCTTCTTGCCATCGAAAGCATCGACGAGGAGCTTGACCGCCGTCGCTGCCGCTGTCGCGCGATAATAGCCGGTTGTTGCAGCAATCGTTCCGGACTTGATCGCATCGACCGACCACTTCGTGCCGCCGGCCTCATAAAGGCGAACCTGGCCTACCCGTCCGGCAGTTTCCAGTGCCGCTGCCGCCCCTTTGGACATGTTGGTGTAGACGCCGATGATGGCGTCGACGTCCGGCACCACCTGCAGGATGCTCTGCGTCTTCTGCTGGTTCATTTCGGGTGAATAATCGGTCCGGTGCGTTGCTACGATCTGAACGTCGGGGTGTTCCTTGACAACTTCCGCCACGGCCTTGTCGAAGGCCTGGGTGATGGGATGGATTTCCTGCCCCGTAAGCAGCGCGATCTTCTGCGGGCCCGGCTTGTCGTTCACGGCCTGCATGATCACCTTCTTGAACGCGGCTGGCGTCTCGTTGCCGCCAATATAGGTCAACGTACCGGGCGACCACAGTTGCTCGCCCTCGTTCACCGAGCGGCCGCAGATCGACATGGTCACCACGGCGACGGGTATGCCGGCACTCGGCGCTTCCTTGGCAGCCATGTCGCAGACCTGATTGCCTTCGATCGCCGCGACGATCCAGGCATCATATCCACCAAGCAGGGCGTTCTGCATCTGATTGACCTGCCGGGCTATGTCGAACCGGGCGTCGAACACGTCGACTTCGATACCGTGCTTGGCCGCCTCCTCCTTGGCTCCCGTCACAGTGGATTGCACGGCCGAATTGGTGCCGATTTCGATGAACAGTGCGATCTTCTTCAAGCCGTCCTTGGCTACGGTGATCGGCTTGTCCAGACCGACATCGATCGAAACATCCTCGGCCAGAGCCGGATGGAGGCTCGCGCCCAGTGCGAGCAATGCCCCGGCCGTCCTGGAAATCCAAGTTTTCATTTCAGTTCCTCCCGTTGCAACTTGATTGACGTTCAGCGATTGCAACTCAGCGCCGAACACTGTGGACCGATCGGTCCAAACGAAGTTAAAAAATTACACGGACAGCCGCGCCCTCATCATGGGCCATACGTGAAGGATGAACTCCGGCGCGTTTCGCACCTTCGATTGCAAGACCGCGCCGGTCATCATCATGTAGAGGTCCTGGGCTGCGGTCCTCGCGTCCTCTACCCTGAAGCTCCCGGACTTAACCCCTATCGACACGGCCCGCTCCAGAAAGCCGATGATACGGTCGAAGACGCTCTCGACCACCGCGCGCACATTTTCGTCCAGCGTGCTCATCTCTGCCGCCGCGAGCACATAAGGGCATCCCAAAACCTTGCCGGTCCGCTGTTTCTGCCGCATCATGTCGGCAACCGTAATGCTTACATAGGCTTGCAGCTGTTCTTCGGCAGCCGCCGAAACCTTGAAGACTTCGGCATAGTCAGCCGCGACACGCTTCCAGTGAAATTCGTAGGCCGCAACCACCAGATCGGATTTTGATCCGAAAAAATGGTAAAGACTGCTCTTGCTCACCTTGGCGCGCTTGCAGACCATATCGGTCGAAACGTTGCCGACACTGCGCGCCCAGATCAAATCCAGCGTCGCCTGGAGAATGCGTTCTTGTGTGGTTTCGACTTCGGACATGCCATGGGTTTATCATGGACCGATCAGTCCAGTCAAGGAGGCGCAGATCGGCCAAAAGACCGATCCCGCATCTCTAGCAAACCGTCCTGCCGCCGTTCACCGCGAACCTTTGCCCGGTGATAAAGTTCGCCCTGGGCGAAGCGAGAAACACCACCATGTCGGCAATGTCTTGCGGCGCGCCGAAATGACCGAGAGGAGTGCGCTCGACATACCAGTCCCGCTTCGCCTTAGGAACATCGCAGTGGCGCTGGACCGGTATCCATCCCGGCGCGACCAGATTGACCGTAATTCCTTCAGGACCGAGTTCCTTCGCCCAGGAACGCGTCATGGAAACCATGGCGCCTTTGGCCGAGGCATAGTTGCCAAAATACGGGTTACCGAGCTCGGCCACCTCGGACCCTATATTGATCACTCTCCCCGACTTGCGCTGCCTCCAATCCGGAAGGACCAGTTGCAGCAATTCGAGCGGCGCTTTCACGAAAAATTCGAGCTGATCGAGATACGTTCGCCAGCTCTGTTCCATCAGCGGCATTTCCGGCTGAGGCCCCGTGGCATTGTTGACGATCAGGTCGACCGGCCCGAGGTTTTCTCGGATTGACCGCAGGCCGATTTGCAACTGCTCCTTGTCGACTACGCTGAACTTGGCGGCAAACGCCTTGCCGCCCGAATTTTCGATCGAATTCACGACATGGGCAGCGCCTTTGTCATCATTGGCGTAGTTCACGGCGACGGCCCAGCCGTGTGAGGCCAATGCTTGGGCCATCACTGCCCCGAGGCTGCGCGAGGCACCTGTCACAAGCGCTACCTTCATCGTCTTCACGCCTCAACAGACTGGTTTCGGTACAAGCCGGCGTCGAACGAGGACGAGCGCAGCATTTTGAAGCTTCCGTCTTCCATGCCGTCAGACCGCGCCGGTCGGCGCGGCGTTATGCAACAGGCCTTCCGCCTTGAGCTCGATCCACAGTGCCGCTGGAATCTCGGTGGCCGCTATCTCCAGATTCTGTTTCATCTGTTCTATGCCGCCGCCGCCAGGGATGACCGATACGATCTGCGGATGAAGCAGGGGAAACTGAAAAGCTGCATCGATCAGCCTCACGCCGTGACGCCGACAGACCGCCTGAATCTTGCGGACGCGATCAAGAATGTCAGGCGGCGCCTTCGCGTAATTGTAATATGCGCCTTCGATCGGACCCGTGGCGAGGATGCCCGAATTATACGGTCCGCCGATTACGACGCCGATGCCCCGCGCCTGACAGAATGGCAGGAAGCTTTCAAGCGCTTCCTGTTCCAGCAACGTGTAACGCCCGGGCACAAGAAACAGGTCGAAATCGCCGCGCTCGGCGACCGCCTGGCTGCACTCGACATCGTTCTGGCCGCTTCCGATCGCCTTCGTGGACCCCTCGTCACGCAGCCGGACCATGGCGTCGTAGCCGCCCCGGCTGAAGAACTCCTCCATCCTTTGCTCGAAAGCCTCACGCGACCCATGCGTATAGATGTCGAGATCATGAACCATGAGGACATCGAACCTGTCGATCCCCATTCGCTCGAAAGAATCCTCTACGGAGCGCATGACGCCGTCATACGTGTAGTCGTATATGACCTTGCGGTTCGGCACCTCGTGCCAGAACCCGATTCCATCCCTTTCTTCCGCTGAACTGGCACGCAGAAGCCGGCCGACCTTGCCGCCGAGAATGTAGCTGTCGCGCAGCTTTCCTCTCAGGAAGGGGTTCATCCGCGTTTCGGCAAGGCCAAGCCCATACATCGGCGCGGTGTCGAAATATCGGACGCCGCCCTGCCATGCGGTTTCGAGCGTTTCCTGGGCCTCGTTGTCACTTATGGCGCGATAAAGGTTGCCGAGCGGCCCGGTCCCAAGGCCAAGCTCGGTGAAGCTCAGGCCTGCGTTCCCTGCGCGGGTCCAGTTGCGTAGACGCATCATGTCATTCCTTGATGTTGAGCTGTTGCCGGGCGATGAAACCCGCCCTCGAACGAAAGCGGTTCGTGCTAGTCGGGAAACAGCAATACGGCCTTCACTGCCTCGCCAGCTTCCGCCTCGGCGATGGCCCGGTTGATTTCGGAAAACGGGTAGAAACTCAGCAGCCTGTCGAACGGAAAAAAGCCCTGTTTCTGAAGTTCTATGAGGTGTGGGATAAACGCCTGCGGATTGGCGTCTCCCTCGACAATGCCGCGGATACTGCGGCCCGCCGTCATGATGTCCATGACATCCAGGGTGATCTCGGTACCGGGCGGAGCCGCGCCGACGATGCCGCAGACGCCGCGATGCGCGAGGGCATCGACAGCAGTCCGGATGACCTGCGAGATGCCTGTCGTATCGAAGGCGTAGTTCACGCCCGTCCCGGTGATGCGCTTGATCTCCTGCGACAGGTCAGGTGCACTTCCATCCAGCACATGGGTCGCGCCCAGTTCCAGGGCGAGATCGCGCCGGTTCGGGTGCAGATCGATGCCGATGACGGTGCGGGCGCCGAGCAGTTTCGCCGCCATCACCGCGCTGAGGCCGACAGTGCCGAGACCGAAGACGGCGATCGTCTGACCCGCGCTGAGCGTGAATGAATTGATGACCGCGCCTGCGCCGGTCTGGATGCCGCAACCCAGCGGGCCGAGAATTTTCAGGGGCACATCCTTGGATACGCGGACAACGTTGCGCTCGCGGCACAGCGCGTGCGACGCGAAAGACGATTGCCCGAAGAAGTTGCTGTGTATCCGTTCGCTGCCGCGCCGCAGGGATGTGGATCCGTCCGGACGATGGCCGGCGAAATTGTGCTCGAAATAGGCGTCGCAGTATTGGGGGGCGTGCTCCCGGCAACTCTCACAAACACCGCAATAGTCGAAGCTCATGATGACGTGATCGCCGGGCGCGATGGATTTTACCAACGGACCCACATCGATGACCACTCCTGCCCCTTCGTGACCCAACACGATCGGCTGGGGGACCGGAAAAATCTGGTCGCGCATGCCAATGTCGGTGTGACAGATGCCTGTCGCGACCAACTTGACCAGAATTTCGTCCGCACGCGGCGCTTCGAGCGTGAGGCTCTCAATGCTCAACGGCGCATGAGGCGCGCGCGCGACCGCTGCTGTGATTTCCATCGCCTCAGTCCCCGCTAAAACGGATAATGCACAGGCTCGGTCGCGATCGTGATCCAGCGCAGGTCGGTGAATTCGTGGATCGCCGCCTTTCCGCCGAACCGGCCGAAACCGCTGTCCTTCATGCCGCCGAACGGCATTTGCGCCTCATCGTGCACAGTAGGACCGTTGATGTGGAACGAGCCCGTCTGCACTTTCTTGGCGATGCGCAGCGCCTTGGTGACATCACGGGTGAATATCGCGCCCGCCAATCCATAGTCAGTGTCGTTGGCGACGCGCACCAGATCATTCTCGTCCCTGACGCGGACAATCGTCACGACAGGGCCGAAACTCTCCTGCGCAAAAAGCGACATCTCGGACGTGACATGATCGGCAACTGCGGGTTTGAACAATCGACGACCGATGCGGTCGCCGCCGCTCACCGAGGCACCCTTGGCGTTAGCGTCCTCAAGAAGGGAGATGAAACGGTCTGCCGATCGATCGGATATGACCGGCCCGATGACCGCGCCCTTGTTCGGATCACCGACCGGCAGCTTGGCAATCTTGGAACGGAGCTTTTCGACGAACTGATCTGCGATCTGTTCGTCGATGACCACGCGCTCGGTGGACATGCAAATCTGCCCTTGGTTCATGAACGCGCCGAACGCCGTGGCGTTGACGGCCTCATCGATGTCGGCATCGGCCATGACGATCAACGGAGACTTTCCGCCGAGCTCCAACAGAACCGGCTTGAGTGCGCGACCAGCCAGTTCGCCAACGATACGGCCGACCCTGGTCGAGCCGGTGAAATTCACCCGCCTCACCGCCGGATGCTCGATGAGGGCCTTCACGACGGCGCCAGCGTCCTTTTCTTCGTTGGCCACCACTCTGACGACATTGGCGCCCAGTCCGGCCTGGCCCATCAGATCGGCCAGCAGGGCATGCGTCTTCGGGCATGTCTCGGATGCCTTCAGGACAACAGTGTTCCCGCAGGCAAGCGGCATTGCGAGCGCGCGCGTCGCAAGGATGACCGGCGCGTTCCAGGGCGCAATGCCCAGACACACACCGGCCGGCTGGCGGATCGCCATGGCGAATGAGCCGGGACGGTCGGCCGGGATAACCTCACCGCTGATCTGGCTCGTCATCGCTGCCGCCTCGCGCATCATTCCGGCGGCGAGGCGTACATTGAAGTGCGCCCATGCGGCAGACGCCCCGATCTCCTCTGCCATCAGGGCCGTGAACTCGTCGCCCTTGCCGGCGAGCAGGTCTGCTGCGTCGTTGAGACGTCTGCGACGTTCGCTTGGCCCCAGTTCGGACCATTGCTGAAAAGCCGCCTGTGCGGAATCCACGGCAGCCAATGCCGCGGTAACGGCGCTGTGGTTCGACACATCCGTTAGAGGGTGGGCGGAAGCACTTACTGACATTTCAAAGCTCCGGATGGTGTTGGCCAAAATCTCTTAGCGCCGTGGCGGCTGCCAGCGACGTCGATCCGTCGTCGCCTCGTAAGCCTGGGGGGAACGGATTTGCACGAGTTCCACGATTCCACCCCATGGCGGACTGGTATAGACGTAGCGGTTGTCGTGTCCTGCTTCGGCGAAGGGCAGATCATTGATCTGACCAAACACCCGACCGCCATGCGTCTTGACGAGCCCAACAGTCGTCTCGATATCGTCGACCGAGACAGCGAAATGCTGGGTGCCCAGATCGCAGGCGCGCACCGGTTCCCTTTGGCCTTGCACCGAATATTTGAACATCTCCAGTCCCGGTCCGGCACCGAGCGACATGACCCGGACGGCTTCGAGCACTGTCTCACCCGGAACGCCCAAATCGTTGGCCATCTCCGGCCCCATCACCGGGTCGACCAAGAGATCGTAAAGTTTCTCTCCGCCGAACACCGCCTCGAAATAGGCCTGCGCCTGGTCAAGATCGGGAACGGTGATGCCGATGTGATCTATTCCGCGTGCTATCGCCATTGCTTGCATTCTCCGGATCCAACGACGGCTACTTGACCACCCCGAGCTTGCTGCGGTCGATGCTGACCGCGACTGCCGCTATGACGACCAGGCCGAAGGCCATGTTTTGCACGGCGGGTGGAAAGCCGAGAACGATGGCGCCGGTCTGAAAGAGCGTCGCAACGATCCCTCCCACTATGCTTTGCCAGACGCCGCCAACACCGCCGGTTATCGCGGTACCGCCTATGACCACTCCAACAATCGCCGGCAAGAGCAGGTTTGTCGCAAATCCCGGGGCGCTGTAAAAAGTCTGCGAGACAAGCATGCAGCCCGCCAGTGCGGCATAGAGCGCCGAGATGGCATAGGTGATTGTATAGGTCAGAGTCACATTGACGCCCGACATCAGTGTCGCTCTCTCGTTCGAACCAATCGCGTAAATGTTCCGACCCAGTATCGTCATCCGCAGCACGACGACCAGCAAAAGCGCAGACGCGGCGATGACCAGAACGCTATTTGGAACTCCCAAACTTGTTCCACCAAGTTCCTTGAGAAACGGGACGCCGGAATCGATCGGAAGCGCCGTCGCCCCACTCCAGACCAGGGCGCTGCCCGAAAGCAGGCCTAGAATGCCAAGACTGGAGATGAAGCTGGGCAACTGCAAATAGACGCGCAAACCTCCATGCACCGCACCGATGACGGCCGATATGACGAGTATGGCGGGGATGGTCATCGCGCCGAGTGCCGGGGAAAGAAGCGCGATCAGCACACCGGCGAAACTTGCCATGGCCGCAACCGAAAGGTCGATGCCACCCATCAAGATTGGAAAAGTTCCAGCAAGCACCAGCATCAGGACAGGTCCGGCATTGACGGCAAAGGTGCGAAGCCCACCAACTGAAAAGATCTGCGGCACGGTGATCCAAAGCAGGATCGCCATGGCGCCAAGCAGCAGCACCGGCGAAAAATCCATGAGCCGGACGCGCCTCAGATAAAAAGAAGCCGGCATTTTGAAGCTGAGTTCACTCATGGTCCGTCTCGCCATATCCAAAGCACCACCTCACACCATAGCCTTGATCAGTGCTTCCTCAGCTGGCGGATCGTACTGCACGTCGGCGAACTGTTCCGAGATCTCGCCGTCGCGCATGACAATGATGCGGTCGGCGAGAAACAGCACTTCATCCAGCGTATCGGCAACGAAGATCACCGAGACGCCCTGCTCCGCGAGGTCGCGGATGATTGCAAAGAGGTCCGAACGCGCGCCCGGGTCGAGGCCGCGTGTCGGATGATCCAGGACCAGAAGCGTGATTTCAGGGCTTATCAGCCATTTTCCCAGGACGGCCTTTTGCTGGTTGCCACCACTGAGCGCCGACATGAGCGCGCTGCCGAAGCGCGGCTTCACGCCCAGCTTCTCCATCCAGTTGGCGACGGCGGCGGTTTCCTCGCTCCGCTTTCTTAAGATGCCGGCTCCGGTAAACGATTTGCCCAGCGCCAGGCACATATTGTCAGCTACCGACCGACCGAGCAGCGCACCCTCGAATTTGCGTTCCGCCGGGACATAGCCAATGCCGTTGCGCACCGCCTGCCGCGGGCTACGAAGCTGGACGCCATGGCCGCGCAGACGGATTTCTCCCTGCCCTTCGTCCTCAGCTCCGAAAACGACGCGGCACAGCTGTTCGGCTCCAGAGCCATGCACGCCTATGAGGCCAAGGATTTCACCCTTCTGAACCGTAAGGGAAGTTGGTTTGAGCGCGCTGCCGCAGCTCACATTGCGCAAAGCAAGTTGTTCCTCCTGCGCAGGCGGCTTCTTTCTCTGCGCCGGAGTGGCGCCTTTCAGGCGCTGCTGCCCGATCATCAGTTCATAAAGTTCGTCCGGATCCGTGTTCGCCTTCTCGCGCTCCGCTACGACCTTGCCGTCGCTGAGGACATAAACGCGATCCGAAATGTCGAGAACTTCGTCCATGCGGTGAGAGACGAATATGACCGATGCACGCTCCCGGACACGGCGGATGTGGCCGAACAGGACCGCGATATCGTCATTCGACATGATTGCGGTCGCCTCGTCGAACAGCACGACCAGATCACGGTCGGCCATGTCTTCGAGCGACAAGACTTTCGCGAGCTCCACCATTTGCCGCTGCGCGAAAGTCAGGGTTTCAACGGTGGCTTCTGCCGAGATATCCAGGCCCAGTCGGTCGAGATGCGCTTGCGCTTTGTTGAACAGAGCCTTCCATCGATAAAAGCCCCAGCGACGGATGCCATCGGCCCGATTCAGATAAATGTTTTCTGCGACAGTGAGATTGGCGATGAGCGATTGTTCTTGATGCACCATGCCGATGCCTTGCAGCGAGGCGTTCAGCGGCGAAGTCAGAACGGCGGACTGTCCGCCAATAAAGATCTGTCCCGTGCTTGGTTGAACGATACCGGCAATGACCTTCATCAAAGTCGACTTGCCGGACCCGTTCTGTCCGATGAGACCCAGGATCTCGTTGCGGCGCAACTCGATGCTTACGTCGTCGAGTGCGGTGACGTCGCCGAAACGCTTGGATAGATTTTTGATCTCGAGCGCAGACGTCATTTGACCACCCTCAGGCGGCTGCGCATCCGCCAAGTCCCCATGGCAACCGCCGTAACAAGGGCTGCGCCCTCGATTGCCTGCCGCAGCAGCGGGTCGAAACCGGTCATGACCAATCCCTGCCTGATGACTTCAAGGATCAGCACACCGACTATCGAATAGAGGACACCGCCACGGCCGCCCGACAGCAAGGTGCCACCGATCACCACCGCGCTGACCGCTGGGAAGGCTAGTCCCTGGCCGGCAATCGGCTCGCCATAACCAAGACGCGCGGCAGAAAGAATGCCTGCAAGGCCTGCCAGCAAGCCGCAGACCGCAAATGCCGCGATCTTAAAGAATGAAGTGTTGACGCCTGCGAGTTTGAGCGCGGTCTCATCTGCGCCTATTGCGCGACAGATACGTCCAAAACGCGTATGGCGTTCGACCACGACAGCACCAGCAATGACCAGCATCGCCAGATACACCACGATGCTCAGGCCACCGATCTTGGTCAATGCTATTCCAATCAAGAGCGGATCGCTTATCACCGGTGGCGTACCGGGAAACAGCAACGCAGCGAGCCCAAGCAGGGCGAACCATGTCCCTATCGTCACAATAAGGGATGGGATCCTCAGACCAACGAAGAGGATGCCGTTCAAAAGACCGAACGCCAGGCCGCAAGCCAGTGCCAAACCGATCCCGCCCAGCCCCAGGTTTTGCGGCGATGCAGAGTTCGCGACCAGGAGCGAGACGATCATGCCAGTGGCCGAGACGACACCTTCGAGAGATAAGTCTATCGACCCCTGAAGCACGACGAACGTCAGGCCCACCGCGAGTATACAGGCGACGGCGGCGTTCTCCAGCAGCGCGGACATACTGAACCATGAGATGAAGCGCTGGTTCAACAGGTAGAAGCCCGCGACAAGCGCCATCAGCACCAAGACGGGTCCGATGCGGTTGAGACTGTTTTGCAGGGAGGGAACTGTCATCAGGTCTTCCTCGTGACTGCCGGCCGGTTCACGGCCGGCAGCAAACGGAATGGCTATTTCATATCGCCTTCGCCGATCTGTCCGGCAGACTGCGCCCAGAAATCCTTCTTGAGAGCGTCGTAATTGAACTTCGTCAGGTCCACGTTCCGGTAGCCATCGAGAACCTCGGCCACGTTGTTCTCACCCACCAGTTTCTGCTTGAGATAGAAATCGCGCTGTTCATGGCTGAGCTTGTCGAGGCTGATGTCTCCGACCGCGGCTGCATAGGCCAGCGCCGCGCCATACGCACCGAAGGTGAAGTTGTCGTCATGTACTGTCGACAGGGCGTCGCCCTTGGTGATCAAGTCCCAATATGCGACCGTGCCGTCGCCGCCGGTGACCTTGACCTTGCCGTTCAGTCCGCTTTCACGCAGGGCGGCGATCGCGCCCATACCCATTGCGTCGTTCGAACCGAACACGCCGTTCAGGTCGTCTCCGAAGCGGGAAATCCAGCCACGCGTGGTGTTCTGTGCCTCGGTTGCCGCCCAATTGGCAAAGCGGGTGTCAAGGAGTTTCACGCCTGGACACTCTTCCAGCGCTTTGTTCAATCCTTCCAGGCGCCGTTTTGCGGGCGGGTTGTCCGGCACACCGCCAAGCGCTGCGATATTGCCTTTGCCGCCGAGGGCGTCGCACAGCGACTTGCCGGTCATCTTTCCAATTTCGGTCGCATTGAACGCAATGTTCGCAACCCATGTGTCCGAAGCCGTGTCCCAGGGATGGATGTCCTCGGGCCGGTTGTAGACGGTAACGATCTTGGCGCCCGCCTCATGCGCCTTCTCGACGATTGCCTTGGTGAAGGCGATCGAGGCCGTATCGACCAAGGCGATGCAGTCGCTGCATCCGCCGGCAAATGCCGAACTAAGGTCGGACAGCAGCTTCTGGCCCTGAAAGTCACTTTGCAAAACAGTAATCTTGATATTCGGATCGACGGACTGGACAGCCTGGGTTGCGCCCTTGACGAAATCCACCCAATTTTCTGCCGACATTGAGCCCACGCCGATAAACAGCCGCTTGACTTCCGCAGCCGAAGCCTCGGAAGTCGCCGCCCCAACGGCGAGCGCCCCAACCATACCAAGCGCCATCCTCAATTTTTTCACGTGCATTATCTCCTCCCGAGGTCCTGCCTTCTTTGACTTGCACTGCGACTTTTGGTCATGTGCTTCCGATTGACCCAACCGGCACTCGAATATAGAGTGTTCCCATATAGAGACAGTTCCCTATAGAGAACGAGATATGTTTCTGTCAAGAGATGCCAACCGCTTTTTGGCCCGAGGTGTAATATGACATCCGAGACCGATGATGGATCAGTCAAATCAGCGGTTCGCGTGCTTGAGGTTTTCGAATTTCTCGCCAAGCTAGGCAGGCCGGCAGCCCACGGGGAGATCGCCGACGCGCTGGCAATTCCGAAGAGCAGTCTCACCAAACTTCTGAAGACGCTGACGAATTATGGCTATCTGGAAAGCCGCGCCGGAGAAGCCGGGTTCAGAATTGGACCGCGGCTGAAAGGCCTGGTCGAGATCTCTGAAAGCAATTTCGACATCGCCGAAATTGGATTGCCGACATTAAAGAAGATCGCGGAAAGCCTCGGGGAATCCGCAGCGCTGAACCAACTCCATGGCGAAGTCGCGGAGGTGGTCGCAACCGTGTCAGGACAGCAGCGCCTGTCGACAACGATGCGACTTGGCGATGTTGCGCCGCTTTACGCCACGTCAGGCGGCAAAGTCATTCTTGCCTACATGCCCGATCAATGGGTCGAAGATTATCTTGGACGGACAAAGTTCCGGCAGATAACGCCAAGGACGATCACGAAAGCACAAGAACTGCGCGATCAACTTGAGAATATCCGAGACACAGGGTTTGCCTACTCGTTTGACGAATTCACGCCCGGCATAACCGGCATCGCCAAGGCTGTGCTTTCGGCGTCGGGAACGCCGCTGGCCTCGCTTAACGTCACCATCCCATCGGCGCGGTTCACCGACTCGCTTCGAGCGAGCGTCGAAGACACAATCGCGAAGGCAGTCTCAGCACTTGAGCGGCACCAGCGGCGCCAGACCTGAACATCGGAGCCACTGGTTTTAATCACTCCGCCTCCGGACCCGAATAAATTTATTCTTATATGAGAACTGTTTATGTACGTGCATTGATTTTTGACCCGACGTGGGGTAGCACTCGCTTTCGAAGGCAACCCCTCGGATCTGCCGGATCGCCAAACGATGAGAGAGCGGACACATATGCTGCAGATCGACACGCCTACCTACGCCAGCGACAAGCAGGAGCTTCGTGACCTGATCGAGAACTGGGCAGTCTGGCGTGATGCAGGCGATTGGGAGCGCTTTAGGACGGTTTGGCATCCCGACGGCATGATGATGGCCACCTGGTGCCAGGGAACCGTGGACGAATTCATCGACATGAGCCGCCGGGGCATTGAAAACGGCGTCTCGATCCTTCACTTCCTGGGAGGCCAGTCGATCGAGATTGTCGACGATAGGGCGATCTCGCAGACCAAGATGACGATCTCCCAGCGCGCGCGGGTAGACGGTGTGCTTTGCGACGTGGTCTGCACAGGCCGCTTCTACGACTTCGTTGAGCGGCGGGACGACAAATGGGGGCTGGTGCTGCGGCAGCCGATTTATGAGAAGGATACGATCGCACCGGTGGATCCGTCAGCGCGGCTCAGCCTGGACAAGGAGCGGCTGGGCGCATTCCCGGAGGGCTATCGCCATCTCGCATATCTCCAGACCGGCATAGGCTATGCTGTCAAGAAAGATATGCCGGGGCTCCGCGGTCCTGAAGTCGAACAACTCTATGCTCGGGGCGCTGCGTGGTTGCTAGGCTCGGAGCTGTGAATGCACTGCCCGCAGCCATTAAGCCGCGAGCTCGATAAAAATGGCGACAAAAACGAAAAACTTTGCCTTCAAAGGCCTGCCGACACGCGTTGTCTTCGGCGAAGGAAGCTTTGAGGAAATTGCCAGCGTGGTAGCCTCTCTTGGCTGCGAACGTGTGCTGGCGATAACCACGCCGGAACAGGCGCATCTTGCGGACAGGATCGAAGCGCTTCTGGGCGAGCATCTCGTGGGCAGTTTCACCGAAGCAAGAATGCACACGCCCCTGCCTGTGACGGAAAGGGCTCTCGCCCGGTTGAAGTTGGTCGCGGCGGACGGACTGGTGTCGATCGGTGGAGGATCGACCACCGGCCTGGGCAAGGCGCTCGCCGTCCGTACCGGAATTCCGCATCTGGCAATTCCCACCACCTATGCCGGCTCGGAAATGACCGACATTTTGGGTGAGACGACCGACGCGGGAAAGGTTACCCGGCGCTCGGAGCAGATCCGGCCTCAGGCGGTGATATACGATCCGCGGTTCACCCTGTCTTTGCCGATCGGCATGTCGGTGGTCAGCGGGCTCAATGCCATGGGTCACGCCGTCGAAGCGCTCTATGCGCACGACGCCAATCCTATCATCTCGATGATGGCCGAAGCTGGCTTGAAGGCGATTCATGAAAGCCTGCCGAAGATCAAGCTCAAGCCGGATGACTTGGAGGCGCGAACCGAGGCGCTTTACGGCGCATGGCTTTGCGGTGCCTGTCTTGGTTCTGTTTCGATGGCTCTGCACCACAAGGTCTGCCATGTGCTTGGCGGATCATTCGATTTGCCACACGCCCAGACACATGCGGTGATTCTTCCGCATTCGACTGCCTACAACGCCCAAGCCGCGCCACAAGCCATGAACGTGATCGCGGCAGCGCTAGGTTGCTCTGACGCCGCAGCCGGATTGCAGGATTTCGCAAGGGAGCTCGGCTCGCCCACGACATTGAAGGAACTCGGCATGCCGCACTCCGGCATCGAGCGGGCAACCGACGAGATCCTTTCCAACAGCTATCCCAATCCACGCCCGCTGGAACGGCAGGCCATTATGTCCATGTTGGCGGATGCATGGTCAGGCGCCCGCATCAGCGGGCCGCATCCATGAGGCTGCCAATGAAGACGCTTTCGCATCCGGTCGGCAATGAACAGGCGATCACCGATGAAGTGCTGGAGCGAATTGCGAACACCGCGGACCCGCGCGTTCGCGAAATCAGCCAAGCGATCGTGCGGCATCTTCAGGCGTTCTGCGTCGAGGTTCGTCCTTCATTGAAGGAGTGGCGCTACGGCATCGACTTCCTCACGCGGGTGGGGGCGATGTGTTCTCCAACGCGGCAGGAATTCGTGCTGTTGTCAGACACGCTTGGCGTTTCCATGCTGGTCGACGCCATCAACCATCAGGCCGGTGGCGAGACGACGGAGACGACCGTCCTTGGCCCATTTTATGTTGAAAATCCACCGGTGCGGGAACTCGGCGCCTTCATTGCCGATGGACTGACGGGAAAGCCGCTCCTGGTCGAGGGTTCGGTTTGCGACGACAGCGGCAATCCCATTGCTGGCGCCACCGTCGACGTCTGGCACTCGGATGACGACGGCTTCTACGATGTGCAGGGCGAGCACGGGCTGGATGTTTTGACAGGGCGCGCCCGGTTCGAAACCGATCACGATGGCTCCTTTTGGTTCCGCAGCATTGTTCCGCGCCATTACCCAATACCCGACGACGGACCGGTCGGCGACATGCTGAAAGCGCAAGGCCGCCACCCTAACCGGCCGGCGCACATTCATTTCATGATCGCGGCGCCTGGCTGCGAGACCCTTGTCACGCACCTCTTCGTCGCCGGCAGCCCCTATCTCGATTCGGACGTCGTCTTCGGCGTCAAGGACGAGCTGATCGTTCAGCTTAATGACCAGCCCGCTGGAGTCACCGAGCGCGGAAACCGTGTGGATGAGCGCGTCCAGGCGTTGCGCTACGATTTCATTCTCGCGCCGGCACGTTGATTTCACATACAGTCCACAGGAGCAATCAATGAAGGCAATCGATTTTGTATTCTGGCCCGCCTCGGCACGAGTCCATGGATTTCGGGGACATGTCGAAGCCGCGCGAAGCGGGGGGTTCACATCGATGGCCATTGCGCCTGAGACCTATCTGGAAGCGCTCGAGTCGGGGCTCACGCCAAGTGAGATGCGCAAGATGGCGGAGGATGCCGGCGCCCCTTTGCGCTATCTCGATTCGCTGACGGACTGGGCGCCGATCCGCGTGCCGACAGAATGCAGCCCGGCCCTGCGCGCCCGCTTCGACGTGAGCACCGATCATTGCTTTCATATCTGCGAAAAGCTTGGTCTCAACTCGATTCTCGCCGTGCCCGGTTTCGATGAAGGGTCCGTCGAACTTACGCAGCTCGTCGACGGTTTCGGACGCTTCGCGGAACGCGCGAGTGTTGAAGGATACTGGATCGACCTCGAATTCATGCCGTTCCGCGGCATGGCCAACCTGTCGGACGCCTGGGCTATCATTTCGGCGGTCAACCCTTCGAACGCCGGCATTCTGGTTGATGTCTGGCATTTTTCCAAAGGCAGATACGAGCTCGACTTGCTGAAAACCATTCCCGGACAGTTCCTCGCCGGAATGCAGATTGCGGATGGCAAGATGACGCAAGTCGGAACGTCGCTTTTCGACGACACCGACAAATACAGGAACTTCCCCGGTGAGGGCGAGATGGATGTGGTGGGGATCATCCAGGCCGTCGCAGAAAAACAGTGCCTGCGGCACGCCGGCCCCGAGGTCTTCTCGCTCGAAGCAGATGCGCTCTCCGCTGAAGAAACCGGCAAGACGTCGGCAGAGACAACGCGTCACGCGCTGCTGGAAGCCGGCGTGGCGGTGCCGGGCAGATAAATCGCGCTTTCGCCAAGCCCGCTCCAAGGCGACCACGCCGACGCACATTGTCGATAGCGAACGCCGGCTACACTTTCCCCACGCTCGATAGCCGCGGTACCGGTTATGCGTGCGTCTGACATGCCCGGCGGGTCTCCAACCGCGATTGCGCCTCCATTGGAACCCCCCGCTCCGCGGCATCCGGAATCTCCGAAGTCGCGTAGCGGGGCGACGCCTTGGGAGACAAACGCTTCATGACGTCGAATCGTCGACCGTGAGCCCCAGGCGCTGCATTGAAAAGCTTGATGGGCAGGAAGCGAACGTCGTTGCGGGATTCGAGCAGCAGCGTCGGACGACGGGCGTCGTAAAACGCAACGTTGCTGAACTCCAGAATTTATCCCCCAGGACCCTAACCACTTAAGAACCAGTTGACATACTGGTTCCTCAGTGGTTCAACTTGCGCCGCTGCAGCGATCGGGACGCGCCTGCAAGATCGCTGAAGCGGCCCGCCAACCCAGTGATGTCGGAAACAAGGGAGACGACCCGATGACTTTTCAGACGCGTTTGAGACTAGCAACCGCCACCTTGGCCATTTTGGCCGGTACGGGGACGGCGCTTGCAGCTGACGTCACTTTGTCAATTGAAAGTTGGCGCACCGACGACCTGACAATTTGGCAAGACAAGATCATCCCCGCCTTCGAGGCCGCCAATCCAGGCATCAAGGTAAACTTTGTAGGCACCTCGCCGACCGAATATGTCGCTGCGATCGATGCCAAGCTGCAGGCAGGGAGCGCGGGCGATCTGATTGCATGCCGGCCTTTCGACACCTCGCTCGCCCTCTTCAACAAGGGGTATCTGGCGCCGGTGAATGACCTGGCCGGGATGAACAACTTTTCACCGG
Organism: Mesorhizobium sp. M0047; assembly: GCF_040323315.1. NCBI lineage: Bacteria > Pseudomonadati > Pseudomonadota > Alphaproteobacteria > Hyphomicrobiales > Phyllobacteriaceae > Mesorhizobium > Mesorhizobium sp. M0047. The sequence goes on from NZ_JAMYUW010000003.1 coordinate 139,450, forward strand.
TCGCCCGCTCCGCCTGGACGACAGACGATGGCAAAACGACGTTCTGCGTCCCAATGGCGTCGGTCATTCACGGCTTCATCTATAACAAAGATGCGTTCGACAAACTCGGCATTGCGCCGCCGAAGACCGAGGGGGAATTCTTCGCCGCCCTCGAGAAGATCAAGGCGGACGGAACCTACACGCCGCTCGCCATCGGGACCCACGACCAGTGGGAAGGCGCAACGATGGGCTACCAAAACATCGGTCCCAACTACTGGAAGGGTGAGGACGGGCGCCTCGGGCTGATTGCTGGCACCCAGAAACTCACCGACCCGCAGTTTGTCGCTCCTCTTCGCACGCTCGCGAAATGGAAAAACTACATGGCCTCGGGTTTTGAGGCGCAAACCTATCCCGACAGTCAGAACCTGTTCACGCTCGGCAAGGCTGCCATCTACCCGTCAGGCTCGTGGGAGATCGCCGGGTTCGAAAAGAACGCAGCCTTCACCTTGGGTGCCTTCCCGCCGCCGGTCCCCAATGCAGGCGACCAGTGCTACATCTCCGACCACAACGACATCGGCATGGGCATGAACGCCAAGAGCGCCCACCCGGCCGAGGCCAGGAAGTTCCTGGAGTGGGTCGCTTCGCCAGCGTTTGCGGCACTCTACGCAAACTCGGTTCCTGGCTTTTTCTCCCTCTCCAGCGCTCCGGTCACGATGACCGACCCGCTCGCCCAGGAATTTGTGTCGTGGCGCAAAACCTGCAAGTCGACCATTCGTTCGACCTACCAGATCCTGTCGCGCGGGACGCCCAGCCTGGAAAACGAAACCTGGACCGCAGCAGCCAACGTCATCAACGCCGTTGCGTCGCCTGAAGAGGCTGCCAAGAAACTTCAGGACGGCCTCGACAGCTGGTACAAGCCCGCATCCAAATAGACCTGTCATCCTCCCAAACTTGCCAGGTCATCGTGAGGTGACCTGGTCTTCAGCCTGACGGCTCAGAACAACAGGGATGCAGCGGTGGACCGAATTGAACATACGATTGAGTCAAAACAAGCCAGGCGCTGGCACATTGCGATCTTTTTGGCGCCGGCCATTGCCGTCTACTCGGCGATATTGATCGTTCCTTTGGGTGTGACGCTTGTCCAGGCGCTTTACTCTGCCGCCGGAGTGAGGCCCACATTCGTTGGGCTGCAAAACTTTTGGGCGCTGTTCGCCGACCCTCGCTGGTCCGTCGGCTTTTGGAACGCGCTTTCGAACAACACCCGCTTCTTCATTATTCACATGCTGGTTCAAAATCCCGTCGGGATTGTCCTAGCAGCTTTGCTGAGCAATCCGCGCCTGCGGCTACGTGGCTTTTACCGCACGGCCATCTTCGTTCCGACGATTTTGAGTTTCGTGATCGTCGGCTTCGTCTGGAAGCTCATCCTCTCCCCGTTGTGGGGGGTGACGCCAAACCTGCTCAGTGCCGTGGGTTTGGGTGACCTGTTCTCACCTTGGCTGGGCAAGGAGCAGTCTGCACTGGCGGCACTGGGCCTGATCTCGGTCTGGCAGTTCATCGGCATCCCAATGATGCTGATTTACGCAGCACTCCTTTCAATCCCAAACGAAGTCATCGAGGCCGCTGAATGTGATGGGATCTCAGGCATCCGGCAGTTCTGGAAGATCCAGCTTCCGCTTGTTCTGCCTTCGATCGGGATCATTTCGATCCTGACTTTCGTCGGGAATTTCAACGCGTTTGACCTTGTTTACGTCGTCCAAGGCGCGGTCGCCGGCCCGAACAGCTCAACCGACCTTCTGGGTACGTTCCTTTACCGCACCTTCTTTGGTTTCCAGATGCAACAGGGGGATCCCAACATGGGTTCAGCGGTCGCAACGGTGATGCTGCTGATCATCCTCGCCGTGGTGTGCGCCTATCTGTGGCTCGTGCAGTCCCGACTCCATCGATATCAGTTCTGAGGACCCCATGAGCAGCCTGAAACAATCCGTTGGTCGAAGTGCAGCGGCTCACGCCGTCCTCCTTGCCTACACTGCGATCGCGTTGTTCCCGTTGGTGGTCATTGTCATCAACTCGTTCAAAGGTCGAAGGGCGATTTTTGCCAGCCCGCTAAGCGTAGCTTTTCCCGGAAGCCGCGACTTCAGTCTCGCTGGCTACGAGACGGTTATGAAGCAGGGAAACTTCTTTCTCTATTTCCAAAACAGCATCGTCGTGACGGTTTGTTCGCTCTTTTTCGTGCTGTTGTTCGGGGCAATGGCTGCATTCGCCCTCTCTGAATATCGCTTCAGGGGCAACGCACTCATGGGCCTTTACCTGGCGCTCGGCATCATGATTCCCATCCGCCTGGCGACGGTGGCCATTCTGCAGTTGATGGTTGCGGCCGGCCTCGTAAATACGCTGGCGGCGCTGATCCTTGTCTATACCGCCCAGGGCCTGCCGCTCTCGATATTCATTCTCTCGGAGTTCATGCGGACGGTTTCCGATGACCTCAAGAACGCCGGAAGAATCGACGGGCTCAACGAATACAAGATCTTTTTCACGCTGGTTCTGCCTCTGGTGCGCCCCTCGATGGCGACGGTGGCGGTGTTCAGCATGATTCCGATCTGGAACGACCTCTGGTTCCCACTCATTCTCGCGCCCTCCGAGGCGACCAAGACTGTAACCCTCGGCGCCCAGATGTTCATCGGTCAGTTTGTTACAGACTGGAACGCGGTCATCGCGGCGCTGACCCTGGCGATCCTGCCGGTCTTGACGTTGTATCTCATTTTTTCACGGCAGCTCATTCGCGGTATCACGTCGGGAGCTGTGAAATGATGGCCTGGTCCGGCGGCACCGGACGTCACTTTCGGGCCGCGCTATCGCATCTGCGCGTCGTTCTTGCCGGTATCGAGGTCGGCCATATCGGCGATGCATCCAATCTCCAAAATTAAGGACCGACCATGGGCTCACTGCAACTCAATGCCGTCACCAAGACATTTGGAGCAACCAAGGTTCTGCACGGGATAGAACTGGACGTAGCCGACGGTGATTTCGTCACCTTTGTCGGGCCCTCGGGATGTGGAAAGTCGACACTCCTGCGTATCGTCGCTGGGCTTGAAGACGCAACTTCCGGACAGGTTCTCATAGATGGCTTGGCGGTAACAACCACGCCGCCGGCTCGGCGCGGGATCGCAATGGTCTTCCAAACTTACGCGCTCTATCCGCACCTTACGGTTGCGGGCAACATGACCCTTGGGCTCAGACAGGCGAAAATGCCGTCGGCTGAAATCGCAAGACGGGTCGCCGAGGCCTCCGAGATGTTGTCGCTGGCTGACTATCTGAAGCGCCGCCCCGCAGAGCTCTCGGGTGGGCAGCGTCAACGCGTCGCCATTGGCAGAGCAATCGTGCGCGAGCCAAAACTGTTCCTGTTCGACGAGCCCCTCTCCAATCTGGACGCTGCGTTACGCGTCAATACACGGCTGGAGATTGCGCGCCTCCATCGCGAGCTCAATACAACGATGGTCTACGTTACCCACGATCAGGTCGAGGCAATGACCCTCGCCGACAAGATCGTGGTGATGAATGCTGGGCGCATCGAGCAGGTCGGATCCCCGATGGAGCTATATAACAGGCCTGCCAATCGCTTCGTAGCGGGCTTCATAGGGTCGCCTCAGATGAACTTCCTTCCCGCCGGCGCGTTCGGTTACCCCGGGGTCGAGACACTGGGGGTACGTCCTGAACATCTCCGCATTGACAAGGACAAGGGCGACTGGAAATGCACTGTTGTCCACGTTGAGCATCTAGGAGCCGACACGAACTTCTACGTGCAATCTGCACAGTCCCACCTCATCACCGTGAGGGTCTTCGGCGAAATTCATATGGAAATTGGGGCAACCGTCTACTTGTCCGCGCAGCCTCAACAAATCTTCAAGTTCGGCACAAATGGCGTTGCTATCTATGCAAATTAGCGCCCCCGAACTCATCGCCTCAACGCCCGTGGCAAGCATGCTCGATCTTATTGTTTTTGCGGATGCCGGCGGCACAAAAACCGTTGGATGTGCCGTTCGGCTGGCTGACGGAGCAAACTTCACGGCAAGAACAGGAGCCTGCGTCCCAAGCACGGACTTGCCCGCGGCGATCGCCCAGGTCGATGACCTTCTTGGGGATCTCAGTCGCCAATCAGGGGTACCTTTGACACGAGACAAGGTAGCACTGTCCATATCTTCTGCCGGCCTCGACGACGAGGAGACGCGACGCGCCTTTACAGCAGTGCTCGAGACCCGATGCGTCGCGCTCCATGTTGCTTCGGATGGCGAGGCGGCCTTGGTCGGTTGTCTCGGCTCGGGTGATGGCGCGGCAATGAGCGTCGGGACGGGTGTTGTCGCCTACTCGCGCCGTAGCGGCCATCCGGACCTGGTATTCGACGCGTGGGGTTGGCCAGCCGGCGACCGAGGCGGCGGGGCCTATGTAGGGCGCGAGGCGGTCGAGCAGTTTCTGCTTTGGGTCGACAGCGGAGCCGTTGAATCCGACCCATTGTACAATGCACTTGCCAACCTTATCGGCGCCACAAGGCCAACGATCCTTCGGTGGCTCACTGGCGCCGAGAGAAGGGACTTTGCTGCAATTGCGACTACAGTGGCGTCGGCCCAAGCCGCCGGGTCCGACTGCGCGAATGCAATTCTGATTGACGCAGGCGCCAAGCTTCGAGCCTTGGCGTCAATTCTGGAGGAACAGGGGCACAGCAGGATCTGTCTCACCGGCGGACTTGCGCAAACAATGCGCCCGTTCATCGACTTCTCGAAGATCGAGATTGTCCCCGATGCGAGCCTTGCTGGAGCAAAGTTCTTCGCGAGCGCGTGGCTTGGGCAAAGTAGTCGCTCACTTCTGAGGGAGCCATCCTGATGTCCAGCAATCTCGTTCTCGAACAACTACGCAAGACCCTTGATCAAGAGCCACGCAGAAACATTCACGCCACGCTCGTCAGTGGGATCGAGGATGCCATCGCCGACCGGTCGCTGCAGCCGGGAGACCTGTTGCCGAGTGAGCGCGAACTAAGCGTGGGGCTCGGGGTTTCAAGAAATGTCGTTCGCCGTGCCATTGCGACGCTCGAGGCCGAAGGCATAGTCGCGACACGCCACGGCCATGGCACCTTCGTCCCCCGCGAACTGAGAAAGTCGACCAACTCGATCCTCGGTTTTACCGAGGAGATGAACCGTCGCGGGCTTAGCGTCACGAGCCACGTCGTTCGCATGATTGAGAGGGTCCCAACTGCGCAGGAGTCGATCGATCTTGGCATCAACCCCGACGATCTGGTGCGAGAAATCGTTCGCGTAAGACTGGCGGGCGGTACCCCGATCGCGCACGAATTTGGACTTGTGCCGAGTTGGGCGATCTCCCCAGCGTTTGATGCGAACGGGTCGCTCTATGCGGAGATGGATGCTCGGGGAACGCGCCCTGTGCGTGTGCTTCAAGAAATTAGCGCCTTTGCGGCGGATCCGGAGGTCGCGGAGAGCCTTGCCATCGAACCCGGCAGTCCGGTTTTGCGGATCACGCGAAAGGGTCTCGACAAATCCAACGCTGTTTCCGAGTTCACGATCTCGCATTTCCGCAGCGATCGATACACCTGGATTACGGAGTTGAGGCGGTGACGGCCCTTAATCGTGAAGTTGCCAGCATATATTCCCACGGCAAATGGATCCGCGGGACTATTCACCACGACCGCGGCGTCGTGACGGCCGTCGAGGGTGAGGTGCTATCCGACAGGCCGAGTGCACCTTACATCGTTCCCGCCTTTGTTGACCTTCACGTCCACGGTGGCAATGGCGCCGACGCCATGAACGGCGCCGCAGACGTGCACAGTCTGGCGCGGTTCCACGCGCGGTTTGGCACAGGCGCCTTATGCGCGACCACGCTCACCGCTCCGGCCGACCAAGTCACCGCAGCTTTGCGTGGCATATCCGACGCAATGTCCACGCCAGCCGATGACGAGGCCGAGGTGCTAGGCGCGCACATCGAGGGGCCGTTCATCAATCCAGAGAAATTGGGGGGCCAGCCCCCATTTGCGATCCATCCCGATCTCGAACTTGCGGAGCTCTGGACGAGGACAGCGAAGGTTCTGATCGTGACGCTCGCTCCAGAGCTTCCAGGTTCTGAAGCCGTCATCAGGTTTCTTTGCGGACAGGGCGCGCAGGTTCAGATCGGCCATTCGTTGGCCACTGCTGACGAGGTTGCCCAGGCAGTGGCTTGGGGTGCCAAGGGCTTCGCCCACCTTTTCAACGCTGTCGCGCCGATCACTGCTCGGCACCCCGGTGTTACCGGATGGGCGCTCGCCAACGCGACGTGGTCCGAGTTGATCTGCGATCTCAAACACGTTGACCCGGCCCTTCTTCGTCACGCGATCGCGTCAATCCCCAAAGCGTATTTCATCACGGATTGCTGTGCCGCGGCCGGAAGACCAGACGGCGAGTATCGACTGGGCCTCAATTCGGTGACCAAAGCGGACGGGTTGGTTTGCCTCACTGGGACCAAACAACTCGCGGCCAGCCTCCTTGTCGGCAGCGACGCATTTCAAAACATCCTCTCGCTCGGCTGCAGCCTCGAGACTGCTGTTTGGATGACCTCGACAAGACCTTCGCAATATGTCGGTGCCGTCGGCTATGGGGACATTGTTGCGGGAAAAGTTGCAAGCGTCGTTGCGTTGGACGACCAGTTCAACCTAGTGCAGGTGTGGCTTCGGGGACGGGAGATCGACCTGTGATCAGAGCGGCCATCGTTGGCTTTGGGCTGTCTGGAAAGACATTTCACTATCCCTTGCTGCGCGCGGCAGGATTCGAGGTGAGCGCCATAGTCGTGAGCGACCCTGGTCGCCACAAGGCACCCGACGGCGTCTACTTCGCGAGTCTCGACGCCGTCTGCGAGAACGGCGACATCGACCTCGTCGTGGTCTGTTCACCAAACCCAATGCATCACGATCACGGACTGCGGGCGATCCGTGCGGGCAAGCACGTGGTCATCGAAAAACCGCTCGCCAGCACAGTCGAAGAGGCTTCAGCGCTGTGTCAGGCTGCAGGTCGTAGCCAAGGAGTAGCGACTGTCTTCCATAGCAGAAGGTGGGATGGCGATTTCCTTACGCTGCGACGCCTACTTCGTGAGGGCGCGGTAGGCGACTGGCAAATCCTTGAGTCCCGATGGGGAATGAACAAACCCGTCGCTCAGAAACGCTGGAAAGACAACGACGATCTGGGCGGCGGCCTGTTGGCGGATTTCATGCCGCACATGATAGATCAAGCGCTTTGCCTCTTCGGCCTCCCTGATCGTGTCGATGCCGACATTGCAACACAGCGCGTCGGTGGTATTGGCGCCGACTACGTCGCTGTGACAATGCGATACGGCTCAAAGCGAGTGTCGCTCGCGACCGACTGCTTCAGTTCGAATCCGGGATGGCGGTTCCGTCTCGCTGGCACCATGGCGGAATACATTTGCATGGGCACCGACCAGCAGGAAGCCCAGTTGCGCGCAGGCATGTCGCCATCGGCACCCGACTTCGGACTGAGTTCGACTGAACTGATCTCCAGGCTAGCGCCGATGAGCGGTGAGCCCAGAGCCATCAATCTCGATCGGGGGAATTATCTTGGTTTCTACAATCAATTGAAGGTCGCCATCGCCGAAGGACAGCCCGTGCCAGTTGATATCTCTGAGGCAGCCAATGTGGTGGCAATCATCGACAGTCTAAGAACCACCGGATGCTGGACTCCCGAACCAAGTCAAACAACTCGCCTCCCCTAACGCAAGGATCAGATTTGACTGGCAACCGCCTCGCGGTCCCTAAAGCAGCGTGCGGCCACCATTCACTGCGAACTTCTGGCCAGTGATAAAACTTGCTTTCGGCGATGCCAGAAAGGCGACCATGTTGGCTATGTCCTCGGGGGTGCCGAAATGGCCAAGGGGCGTGCGGTCGAGGTACCAGTTGCGACTGACCTGCGGCACTTCGGCATGGCGTTCTACCGGGATCCAGCCCGGCGCGACGAGGTTCACCGTAATTCCCTCCGGGGCGAGCTCTTTGGCCCAGGAACGCGTCATCGACAGCATTGCTCCCTTTGCCGATGCATAGTTGCCGAAATTCGGATTACCAAGCTCGGCAATCTCTGAGCCGATGTTGATGACCCGGCCGGACTTGCGGGCGCGCCAGTCCGGCAGCACAAGCTGGAGCAGTTCAAGCGGCGCCTTGACGAAGAACTCGAGCTGGTCGAGATACGTCCGCCATGACTGTTCCATGAGCGGCATTTCCGGCTGTGGTCCCGTGGCGTTGTTCACGATGAGATCGACCGGTCCGAGAACGTCGCGTATCTGATCCAGACCGACACTTAGCTGGTCCTTGTCAACGACACTGAACCGCGCCGCAAAAGCCTTGCCGCCATCCGCCTCGATCGTGCGCACCACCTGCGAGGCGCTTTTTTCGTCGCTGGCATAGTTGACTGCCACAGCCCAGCCATCTGCCGCCATGCAGCGGGCCATGACCGCACCCAGTCCACGCGATGCGCCGGTTATCAAAGCTACGTTCATGATGTGGGTTCCATCAAAGAAGTTTCAGTGCCTTGGCGGGTGGAAATGTCGAATGCGGATCGGAGAGAGCGAGCCCCCTCCTGCAGAAAGGTCTGGTCGCTCGACAGCAGGAAGAGGCTGGACCCCAGTGCCAGCCAGCCAGGAAGTTCGGAAAGATCCGAGACGAACATGCCTGTGCGCATCCCGGCTTCGGCGGCCTTCCGACAGATTTCATCGACCGCTTCCACCACCTGTGGATCTTTGGGAGAAGCAGCCCCCATCGAAATGGTGAGATCAACCCGGCCGATGAACAGACAGTCCAGGCGTTCGACGCGCACGATGTCAGACAGATTGTCGAGAGCTTCCCGGTCCTCGATCTGGGCGACTATCACCGTGTCCTGTGCGGAGCGCTCCCTGTGTTCAGCCATCGGTTTGCGTGTGTAGCCGGCCGCACGCGTTGAACCGGCGTAGCCGCGTCCGCCTGGACCGAACAGGGCGCTACGCACCAGCCGGTCGGCCTCTTCGCCGCTGCGGATGTGGGGCGCAACAACCCCGTCGGCACCCAGATCAAGGCAGTTCAGCAGGCTGTCGGCAGATGCCGTGCCGGGACGGACAAGAACTGGCATACCGAGAGCACGGGCAGCGAAGATCGACCCGTCCAGGTCGCCCCGATCGAAGGGGGCGTGCTCGGCATCGAGACACAATACATCCAGTGTCGAGCTCGAAAGGACTTCCACCACAGTGCGGCTGGGCGTCTTGATCCACGTGCCGATGAGCGGCGCGCCGGAACGCAGCCGCGAGCGAAACGAAGGGGCCTGATGTGCGCTCATTGGCCCCCCCGGAGGGAGTCACGGTTGACGACCGTGTCGGGCATTCGCCCTGCAAGCACGTCAAGAACGGACTGTGTTGCCGACCCGGTCATGCGCGCTATGGATTCATGGCTGATGCCGCCCATATGCGCTGCACAGACCAGATTGGGGACGTCGCGAAGGGTTTCGGCGTCCGGCGGCTCCGTTTCGAAGACGTCGAGACACGCGCCACCAAGCTTTCCCTGCCGCAGAGCTTCGAAAAGCGCCTCTTGATGGATGATTGGACCGCGTGAGGTATTGACCAGAATGGCCGTCGGCTTCATCCGTGCAATTGCGGCGGCATCGATGAGGTGATTGGTCTGCGCAATCAGGGGAACATGGAGGCTGACGATATCTGAACGGCTCAGAAGCTCCTCGAAACTGGCGACTTTTTCGGCGCCGGCAAGTGCATCGACCAGAGCATCGAAAAAGCAGATGGTGACCCCAAAACCGGCAAGTCTGCGCGCCACCGCGCGACCGATGGTGCCAGCGCCAACAAGTCCAATGGTTTTGCCTGGCAGTTCGCCGGGTGTCAGCGGACCGACGCGCTCCCAGCGGCCGGCCTTGACCGAGTTGTCCTGCTGGGGAATTTTGCGAACGGCCGCAAGGATGAGCGCCAGCGTGTGGTCCGCCACGGTCTCGGCGTTCATGCCCGGGGTGATTGAAATTGCAATTCCCAGTTCATCAGCCACGGCACGGTCAATCGAATCGAAGCCGACGCCGACCCGGGCAATGATCCGCAAATCCGGAAGCGCGCGAAGGACCTCGGCCGTGAATGGATCCGTGCTGACGATCGCGGCGGAACACCCTGCCGCCAGCTGCGTCAGCTCATCGGCCGTCCGGACGCCAAGCTTCGGCGCGAGAACCAGTTCGTGGCCGGCCTCCACGAGGCGTCCGCCTGTGGTCGCGCCGTTGGGATCGAAGCCCGGCCAGCTGATGAAGATACGCATCGGATTATTCCTTCACGCGTCTACGCGTCGGTAGGCGATGTCGACGCGCTGACCGAGGCTGGCGGCCCTGATCGCCGCGTCGATGATTTCGGAGCAGTAGTAGCCATCGCGGAATGTTGCTCCGATCGGAGCAACCTCGTGCAATCCGGCAATCGCACCCAAAATGTGGACGGCCTCATGGCTGAATGTGTCTACCCAGCCAAGCGGATGGCCTGGCGGAAACCAGTTTGACTGGTATGGGTCGGCGCCTCGTAGGACCGGAATTGTCAGGAAGGCCTTGTCGGCCCCAGCGACACGCAGCTCATTGAGACGCTGCATCGAAAACGCTATCGACCCTTTTGAGCCGTCGACCTCGATCCGGCTTGTAACCAGGTGACCGCCCGCGACCCGAGAAGCCTCGACGACGCCGAGCGCACCGTTGTCATAGTCGAACAATGCTGCAAACTGGTCGTCCGTCTCGATTCGCGCCCCATTGCTTGCAGCGCCGACCTTTATTCGGGTAACGGCCTGCACGGTCGTTGGATCAGAAGTCATCAGGAAGCGTGAGAGATCGATGTGGTGCGCTCCGAGATCGCCGAGCGCTCCGGCACCTGCGGCCTGCCTGTCATCGCGCCAGGTTTTCTCGCGTTTTTCATCGAGAGAAGACGAAACGAGGAATTGCGACCGGTAGTGATGGATGTCGCCGATCTCGCCGGAGCGGATGATCTCACGCGCCAGCTGCAGCGCCGGAAAGAAACGATAGTTGTAAGCACACATGTGCCTGACGCCTGCCGTGTGCGCTGCCTCCCACATCGCAAACGCGTCGTCCGCGGTCGGGCCGAGCGGCTTCTCGCAATACACATGCTTGCCGGCCTGAGCCGCCGCGATTGTCGGCTCGACATGCAGTGTATTTGGCCCTGAATTGTCGAACAGTTGGATCCGGTCGTCGGCCACGATGTCGCGCCAGTCGGCAACGCCCTCTTCCCATCCAAGCCGACTTCTGGCTGCTTCTAGCTTTTGCGCATCGCGTCCGTAGAGCGACACAAGCCTCGGGCGAGGCACGGCTTCCGGAGCAATGAGAGGCACGTCGCGGTAGCCAAGCGTATGCGATTTGCCCATGAAGGCGTAGCCGATCATGCCTATGCCAATTTCGTTCGATCCGGCCATTCCGAGGTCCTGTTTCTGCACTTTGTCCGCTGATCTTAAAATATGAATAGCTATGCAAAGTCAAGTCGGAACCTTAAGTGTATGCAGGACTTGCCGCTATCGGCATGCCAGCCGAAATGAATTGGCCAGTGCACGAATGGAAATGGGTGAGCCGGCGGAAGTGGCCGATATCGGGGCTATCGGGCGGTTGATTTTCGCTCGCAAAGCGTTCCGGGAACGAGGCGCAACCTGCCACCGCCGGCAGTGCCCTCCTGCCAGCGCTGCTTGAGCGCGGCGATGGCTGCGTCAACCATTTCCGCTCCATTCTGGCGGATTGTGGTCAATGAATAGGACGGCCAGCTCGAAAATGTCGCATCGTCAAAGCCGGCAATCATGACGTCTTCGGGAAAGCGCAGACCGTACTCGACGCGGGCGCATTCCATTGCCCCGATGGCAGTCAGGTCGTTTGCGCAGAACACCGCGTCAGGCGGGCTCTCTCCCGCAAACAGGGTACGGGCGGCTTCATAGCCGCCCTCGTAGTGGAAATTGCCTTTTACGATCTCGACATCCTCGACGCCGAGCTCTTTCAAGCGCCCGACAAATCCCTGCTCGCGATCGGTATTGGCCAGCGTTTCGTTACCGGCGATGTAGGCGAATCGCGTTCCGCCCTTCTGGAACAGGAGATTTGCAATCAGCCTGCCGCCCTCGACATTGTCGCAGCAAACGGCAGAAACCCACTTGTTCTGCTGCCGTCCATTGAGCAGGACGATGGGAATACGCATCTGCGCGCATTCGTCCGCGGCGTCCTTGGACATGATGGACAGCGCCGATATGATGCCGTCGACGCGATAGCGCATGATCAGGGGAATGGCGGCGTCGAAATACTCGTTATGATCGACGAAGAACACCAGAACCTGGTAGCCCTGCGCCTGAAACTGGCGGGTGAACTGCTCGAAGATGTTGGCGTAGTAGGGATTGTACATTCCGCCAATGACGATGGCGATCAGCTGCGAGCGATGCGTTACCAGGATGCGCGGAAGGATGCTTGGCTGGTAGCCAAGTTCACGCGCTGCCGCGATCACTTTTTCGCGCGTCTTCTTGCTGACGCTGGCTCCGGGGGTAAAGGCACGCGATACCGCCGACTGCGACACTCCGGCCAGACGTGCCACATCGATCGAAGACGGCTGAAGCCTGCCGCGGCCATCCGGACCTCCAGCCGCGTCTGGCAACGTCGGCTGCTTGCTGCCGTTTTCACCGTCCTGCCGCACACCAGACTCCGCCCCTGAATTGCAATGCACAAGCCGTCAGGTTAGCGACAAAGAACGACATCGACAATGTCACGTTTGCAGTTCTGGATCGGAATGAACGAGGCGAAGACACGTCAAATTGTCATCGTGCGCTCTCAACCACCCGTTCCACCAGGTCGAAGGCCCTCAGGCCATCCTCGAGGCTGCACAGGGGCTCGCCGCCGCATTGCAAAATATCCGCGAGATGGTCAACTTCGGCCTGATAGGCATCGCGATAGCGCTCCTGGAAGCCGGCGTCGCGACGGTCCAGAAATGTGCCTTGTGCCGAATCCTGGCGAACGCAGCTGATCCGGGGATCATCGCAAACGAGACGGCCGCCAGACCCGAAGACCTCAAGCCGCTGCTCGAAACCATGGACGGCCCGGCGGGTCGCCGAGATATGGCCCACGGGACCATCATCCCATTCGAGTTGCAGCGACGCGGTGTCGTGGTCCCCGATCTCGGCGAGGCCGGGATCGACGTTCCTGTCCAGGCGGGCGTGAACGTGGTCAGGCTGGCGTCCCACCAGCCAGAGGAGTTCGTCGAGGTCATGAACCACCATATCGGCGACGATGCCGCCCTGATGCGCCGTGACGTTTCGATCCGGCAAGGAGACGTCGCGGCTCAGCTGCAGGATATGTTCGATCTTGCCGATGCCGCCGGCCGCTATCCGGTTCCGGGCTTCACGCCGCATTGGATCGAAGCGCCTGTGAAATCCGAGTATGACTGGAAGGCCGGATCTGCCCACAAGGTCAATTGCCGCCTCGATGGAGGGGCGATCACGGGCGATGGGCTTTTCACACAGCGCTGGCAGACCGAAACGGACGGCCATCGCCAGATAGCTGACATGCGTGTCTGTCGGTGAGGCGATGACAATAGCGTCAGGCGCTATCGCCCCGGCGGCCATGTCAAGTGTGGAAAAACAGGATACGCCCCAGTCTGACGGCAGGCTGCTCGGAGCAAGGGGATCGACGAAGCCCGCAAGCGCCAGAGACGGGTTGCGGTGAACCGAGCGAGCATGGACGGCAGCTATTCTTCCCGTCCCCACAATGACGATCTGGTACTTGCGCATAGGTCACTTTTCGATTGATTTTCAAGCGGCAGGGATGTAGCACAAGGAAATATGAATAGCTATGCATTTGTGGGTTTGTCGAGATGCGACCTAAACGCCTGAAATTCTACGCGATCACCCACGACATCCTCGGCGACGTGTTCTGGGATGTCTTCCGCAAGGGGCTTATGGACGCCGCGGAGCGCTATGATGTCGACGTCGAGCACCTGAGACCAGGGAAATTCTCGCCCGAGATCCAGGCGGGGCTTATCGAGGGAGCCATGCATGCGCAACCCGATGGCATGATCTCCACCATTCCTCGTGTGGAGGCGGTCGACGCGCCGCTTCGAGCCGTCATCCAGCGTGGCATACCGGTCATAGCAATCAACGCCAGGGACCCACGGCCGCAAGGCGAACGCATTCCCTATCTGTTTTACATTGGCGGCGACGATACCAACGCCGGACGCCTGGCTGGCAACTATCTGATCGGAAAACTCTCGCCGAAAAGCGGCATGTGCGTGGATCATTACCTGCATGACCACATCTGCCATTCCGATCGCTATCAGGGTTTCGAACAGGCTTTCGGGGCAAGGGGCTTGAGGTCAGACCGGCTGCGTGTGCCTGGCGGCGATGCGCAAGCCTGTGCGCGGGCAGTTGCGGAATATCTGAGTGAAAACATCGGCGTTGACGCCGTCCTCACACTCGGGCCTCCAGGAGCACAGGCGGTGATTGACGCCCGTAAACTGGTCCCCCACGAACGTCAGTGGGCCCACATGACGTTCGATGTTGCCCAGCCGCAGATCGATGGCATCCGGTCCGGCGACATTGTCGCCACGATCGACAGCCAGCAGTATCTGCAGGGTTATCTGTCGGTGCAGCAGATGTGGTTGCATGTGGCGCAGGGCTTCACGATGGCTGACGACATCTACACCGGCCCGGCCATTGTCGATGCTTCCAATGTTGATGCCGCGGAAGACGGCGTGAGGCGGGGTATCCGCTGAACCGGCCTTCCGCAGATTCGCTCGAAATTGCCGGCGCACGTCCGATCCCATCGCACAGCTTCGGTCAGATCCGGCTGACCGGCTCGCGCAAACCGGTTGCCCCCGGCCTGAAGATGAACAGGTTGCCGGCCTCGATCTGGGCTCGTCTCTGTTCATGGTCGAGCAGCCGTTTGGCTGTTGTGACCGCGAGATGGTCGAGATCGGGCCCGCAGAACGCGCAGGATGTTACCTGCGTGGCTGGCAGGAGCAGCTCGTCTGTAAGGCGCCCCTGCCCCTGGTAGACGGCGATCCGCCCGCCGCCGAACTTGGCGTTCCAGATGTTGCCCTCACTGTCGGCAACCGCGCCGTCCGGTATCGATGCCAGTGCGGTATCGTCGGCAAAGACCTGGCGTCCGGCAAGCTCTCCGCTGTGCGGATCAAGACGGTAACGCCAGATCATCTTCATATGGCTGTCGGTAAAAATGACCTCGTCATCGGGAAGGAAGACCAGGGCGTTGGGAACGTGGATGCCAGACAGCAACCGGCTGATCTGGCCGGCGGGCGAGACCCGGTAGAGGCTGCCTTCGGACCGACGGCCCAGGGTCGACATCGACCCGATCCAGAAATTGCCTGCGGGGTCCGCCTTGCCTTCGTTCAGCCGGTTTGTCGGCATGCCCCCTTCAGGATGCAGGAAATATTGGTACTGCCCGCTGGCAGGACTGAAGCGGAAAAGCCCGGTCTGCGCCGCGACCAGAATTTCATCGGCGCCGAGCAGCGCCAGGCCGCCGCCCAGCGCCGGCAGCGGCCAGGTGCGTATCGCACGGGACAGCCAGTCAAGCTCGAAAAGGGTACAGCGCATGATATCTACCCAGTAGAGACGGTTCTGGCGGTGGTCCCACAACGGACACTCGCCAAGCTCCATCTGTAGCGGCAGCACTTCGATCAGCTGGGACATCGGCTCGTTCCGGTCAGACCAGTGTCTTCTGCTTCGCGCGACCTGTCTCGTAGCGCCTGCGCGCCTCGCGGACTCGTTCCAGGCCGGAGACTTCGGCGACACCGACCTCCCACCACAGGCCGGCCCCGATCGAACTGCCCCGTTTCTCGGCCTTCACCACGATCACGGCGGGACCATCGACTGCCCTGGCCTGAGCGAGCGCTTCGGCAAAGCCGTCCGGATCGGAAGCGGAAAACACCGCGCAGCCCATCGATCGCGCGTTCGCCGCGTAGTCAACGTCGAGATAGTCGCCGTCTGGCTGGCGCCCCTCGGCCGATCGGCGGCGGAACTCGTTGCCGAAATTGTCTGCGCCGGTGCTGGCCTGCTGAAGCGCCCTGATGCACTGGAATCCCCAGTTCTCGATGACCACTGTGACCAGGCGGGCACCTTCCTGAACCGCTGTCACCAGTTCAGTCGGCCCCATCAGATAGGTGCCATCTCCGATGACGACGAAGACGGTCCCCCTGTTTTCCCGTGCGATGGCAACACCCAGCCCGGCCGGTATTTCGTGGCCCATGCACGAAAAGCCGAATTCGATGAAGCACTCGCTGCCGACAGAATTGTCCCAGGCCTTCATGATCTCGCCCGGCGGCGTGCCGGCGGCGGCAATCACCACATCGCCCTTCACGGCCGCATGGTTGACCATGGCAATGATCGTTCCCTGCTTGAGGGGCGCTCCCTGCTCGTGGGAGATGGAAGCGCGATAATCTTCCAGCCATGTATCGACTGCGCCACGAACCTCGTTTCGGAAGCCGTGGGGTGTTGCGTAGCCCCTGGCCTCCAGTGCCTCACCAAGCGCTGCAAGGGCGAGTTTGGCATCAGCAACAACCGGCTCTGCACCGAGCTTGTAGGCATCCTGAGCGTTGACGTTGAGCGAGAGGTAGCGGGTCTCGCTGTTGAAATGCGACCGGGATGCCGTGGTAAAATCCGTGAGGCGCGTGCCTATTGCAATCACCAGGTCGGCCCTTTCACCAACCCGCGCGGCCGCTCCCGTTCCCGTCGTGCCGCCGCCTCCCAGAAGCAGCGATGCACCCTGCGAAACGCCCTTGCCGGCGAAGGTCTCCATGACAGGGATGCCGAAGCGGTTGCAGAAGGCCACAAGCTCGGCTTCGGCCGCGGCATATCGGACTCCCCCGCCGGCAATGATCAGAGGTCGGCTGGACTGCGCGATCATATCGGCTGCACGTGCAATCTCGTCTGCATTCGGGCTTGCCCGGCGAATGCGCCATATCCGCCTGTCGAAGAAACCTGCCGGACAGGAAAACGCCTCGCCTTGAACATCCTGCGGAAGTGAGATGGTAACGGCGCCCGTATTCGCCGGGTCGACAAGGATGCGCATGGCCTCCGGCAATGCTGTCAGCAGCTGTTCAGGGCGCGAGATCCGGTCGAAGAAGCGGGACAGCGGCCGGAATGCGTCGTTGACCGACAGATCGGCTTCGAGCGGATGCTCGAGAAGCTGAAGGATCGTTCCGGGCCTGCGGTGCGCGAAGATGTCTGAGGGGAGCAGCAGCACCGGAATCCGGTTGATCGTGGCCGTCGCCGCCCCTGTGAGCATGTTGGTCGAACCCGGACCGATCGAAGCGGAGCAAGCAAGCGTGGCGCGTCTGTTTTTTGCCTTGGCATAGCCCATGGCGGCGTGAACCATCGATTGCTCGTTCTTCGCCTGGTAGAAGGGCAGATCCTCGCCATACTCCTCAAGAGCCTCACCCATGCCGGCGACGTTGCCGTGCCCGAAGATCCCGAACATGCCGCCAATCAGACGGTCCTGCTGCCCGTCATAATCTGAATATTGCGACTTGAGGAAACGGACGACCGCCTGCGCAGCGGTAATTGAGACTGTGTGAGCCATTTTCTGTGTTCCTGAATCTTGACTAGCTATGCATTTTGGGTTCTGAGTGAGGCTGTGCTGTCGCTCCGGCGAGCCATATGACCCCTTGTAAGGCAAAAAACGATGCAAGAGAAGATGAAAATTGAAATGCTATGCAAAGTGAATCCATGACGCGCTTCGACGGCAAGGTCGTGATGGTCACCGGCGCATCGACAGGCATCGGGCTGGAGACCATACGCAGGATTCAGCGTGAGGGGGGCCAGGTTGCTGCTGCGCACAGGCGTGACCCCTCATCGGTAGATGTGGACGGCGCATTTTCGGTCTACCTCGACGTCACATCACCCGAGGGCTGGGAGCAGGCTGTCGCCACAGTCGTCGAGCGGTTCGGTCATCTGGACGTTCTGGTGAACAACGCAGGCGCGCGCGCAAGTGGAGGCGTCGAGGAGACGAGTCTCGAACTCTGGCATGAGATGATCGACACCAATCTGACGAGCGTCTTCCTTGGTTGCCGTGCAGCGGTGCCCCGGTTGAGAGCCGCAGGAGGCGGCACCATCGTCAATGTCGGTTCGATCACCGGCATTCGCGGTACCGAAAACATGATCGCCTACAGCGCATCCAAGAGCGGGATAACCACGCTGACGGCGTCGCTGGCGCTTGACCTGGCAGGCGACAGGATCCGGGTAAACGCGGTCTGTCCGGCGGCCATCGGCACGCGCATGGTGACGTCCTGGCTGGGAGCCGCCCAGGATCCGGATGCGGCCACCCAGGCGGTGGTGTCGAAACATCCTATCGGCCGGGTCGGCAGGCCCGAGGAGGTGGCCTCGGTCGTCGCCTTCCTCGCAAGCGACGACGCGAGCTTCATGACCGGCCTCGCAATCCCCGTCGATGGCGGGCGTTCCATCCGATGAACTTCAGAACAGATCCAGGAGACCAGAACGTGAAAAGCTTGAAATTCGGTATTGTAGGATCCGGCTATATGGCCAAGACCCACAGCCTGGCGCTGCGGAACATCGAAGGCTTCCTCTGGCCGAACATGCCGCGCATCGAGATGGTTCGCCTGGCCGACATCGATGCGCGACTTGCGCAGGAGAGTGCCCGCCGGTGGGGATGGGCAGAAGCAACGACAGACTGGAAACAAATTACCCGAGCCGACGACATAGACGTCGTGGTCATCATTACGCCCAATGACAGCCATGAGGAGATCGCCAGCGACGCGTTCGCCAATGGCAAACATGTCTTCTGTGAAAAGCCACTGGCCAGTTCGGCGGCCTCGGCAAAAAGGATGGCGGAGGCTGCCAGCAGATCGGGCAAGGTCAACATGGTGAATTTCGTCTACCGCTGCTGGCCGGCGGTGCAATTTGCCAGGAAACTGGTGGAAAGCGGCGAGCTCGGTGAACTGCGTCACTTCGAAGGACACTTCTTCCAGGACTACGCCAACGCGCCCGACCTGCCCTATGCCTGGCGGTTCGACAGCGCCCGGGCTGGCGCCGGTGCTGGTGGTGATCTCGGATCCCACATTTCCGACATTGCGGTCGCGCTGGTGGGTCCCATAGCCCGCGTTGCGGCATCCTCGCGAACCTATTTTCCGCAGCGGGCTGAAGGCGAGGCCATGCGCAACGTCACTGTCGACGACATGATGACCACACTGGTGGAGTTCAGGTCCGGGGCGACGGGGTCGATTCATTCATGCTGGGCCGCAACCGGTCACAAGAGTGATCTCGCCTTCACGCTGATCGGCTCCAAGGGAGCGCTGTCGTTCAGCTGGGAGCGCAACAACGAAATTCATCTCTACACCGATGCCGAGCAGAAGGATCGCAACGGCTTCCGCCGCATCATGATCGGTGGCATCCATCCCGAAGCCGAGCCTTTCTGGTACGCACAGGGACAGGGCCTGGGCTATGGCGAAGCATTCGTGATCACGGCCCGACGTCTTATTGAGGCAATCCAGAAGAACGACACTTCCGCTTCGCCAAGTTTTGCCGAAGCGGCTCATATCAACGCGGTGATAGAAGCGACGGTGAAAGCAGCTGCAACGCGGCAGTGGCAGGAGGTAGCAGGCTGAGAGATGACAGCCCTCGCCTCTCGTGGGCGGTTCGGCGCGATTTTTTTCCAGGCAATGTTGGTGAGGCTCAGGAGAGCCTTATTGCAAGACCCGACCTCATCGACTCTTCAGCTGCTTGCGCAATCTCGAGCGCTTTCAGACCGTCTGCGGCACCAGGCGACATGGCGCCTCCTTCCTCCAGGCGGTTCACGAAGTAGTCGAGCTCTCGCTGATAGGCGTCTACGTAGCGTTGAAGAAAGAAGGGCTGCGGCTTGTCGGATGACCCGCCGCCGGCGTTCCAGGCAGTGACGGGGGTAGACAAGACATTGCCGAGCTGGAGCATACCGCCCGCTCCATGGACTTCGGCGCGTTGGTCATAGCCGTAGGTGGCGCGCCAGGAATTGTTGATCGAAACGAGCGTCCCCGATGGCATCCTGAGGGTCACCATGACGGTGTCGACATGTCCGGCTGCGGCGATCCGCGGGTCCGTGCGCGCCGCGCCTACGGCATAGACGCTTTCCGGTTCCTCGCCGGTCAGCCATCGCGCCATGTCGATGTCATGAATGGTGGTTTCGCGAAGGATACCGCCTGAAGCCACGATGTAGTCCATCGGCGGCGGACCGGGATCTCGGCTGGTGAGCAGCACCAGTTCCGGAGCTCCTGCCTCGCCCTCGCGCAATCGCGAGGCCAGCGACGCGAAGCCCGGGTCGAAGCGTCGGTTGAACGCCAGCAGGAACGGTGTGCCAGCCGCCTCAACCGCGGCCACCAGCGAACGAACGGTGTCGAGATCGCGCGCCAGTGGCTTCTCGCAGAAGACGGCCTTGCCGCGCGCCAACGCCTGGTCAATCAGTTCGGGGTGGGTAGAGGCGGCGCTGGCAATGACGATAGCGTCGACGGCAGGATCATCGAACACATCGGTGGCCGAGCGCACGCGCGACTGAAATGCCTCCGCCAGGGCGCGGGCGCCCTCGGTATTCGGATCAACGATTGCGGCAAGCACCGCACGGGGATGCGCGGCGATGTTGGCGGCGTGAATCGTGCCCATCCGTCCGGCGCCGAACAGCGCCAGTTGCAGCCGCTTAGGTCCTGGCATTTGTTCTCCTTCCCGTCGGACGTGTTACTTGATGATGCCAATCTTCTCGCGATCGATCGTTATGGCGACTGCAATGACGATGACCACGCCGAAAACGATGTTCTGGTAGGCAGGATTGA
This sequence comes from Mesorhizobium sp. M0047, assembly GCF_040323315.1. Lineage (NCBI taxonomy): Bacteria > Pseudomonadati > Pseudomonadota > Alphaproteobacteria > Hyphomicrobiales > Phyllobacteriaceae > Mesorhizobium > Mesorhizobium sp. M0047. The sequence continues at coordinate 160,258 of NZ_JAMYUW010000003.1, forward strand.
GCCCGACGATGACAGTGCCGATGCGCACCAGCCCTGCGATGAGTCCACCAACCAGGGCGCAGGCAATGCCCCCTATGCCTCCAGAAATGGCAGTGCCACCAACCACCACGCCGACGATCGCGGGAAGGAGGTAGTTGTTCGCCATCGCAGGCGAGCTGTATCCGGTCTGCCCAAGCAGGAGCAGGCCGGCGACAGACGCACAGATCGCGGAAATGGCGAAGGCCAGCACCTTTACGCGCAGTGTCCTGACGCCTGACAGAAGGGCCGCCCGTTCAGAAGCACCGACTGCAAAGATCTCGCGGCCAAGACGGGTAAACCGGAACAGCGCGCCGAGGATGGCGGCCGAGATGAGAACCACGATCACTCCGTTCGGCAACCCGCCCGTGCGGCTGCCGAAGAAAGAGATGATGGCTGATGGTTGCGACAATGGGGCAGCGGTAGCGTTCGAGATGAAGTGGGTGATCCCGTAGAGCATCCCCAGCGATCCGAAGCTCACGACAAACGACGGAATCTGGGCCCGGTGGTGAACATAACCCTGTAGCGCGCCAATCAGGCCGGCAAGCACGAGCACCGCGACAAAAGCGAATTCCCCCAGGGTCGGATTGAGGATGACGAAGGCAACTGCAGCAAACGAAGCCATGGTCGCGACACTCAGGTCGATACCGCCAAGCAGGATGACGACGGCGCTGCCCATGACCAGCATGAGCAGCGGCGCGGCGTCTGTTGTCAGTCCGGCAAGTGCGCGCAGCGACAGGAGTTTGGGCTGGACCCATGCGATGGTGGAGAACAGCCCGGCAAGCGCGATTGCCGGAACAGCGATTGACCTGAGCTTGCGGGCAATTTCAATTCGCCTGATGGATGCGGTCTGTTCGCCAACCTGGCCAGCGCGAATTTCTGGACTGTCGTCAATCATACCATTGCCTCGACAATTTCTTCGGGTCTCGGCTTGCGCACGCAGAGGTCTTCAAATCTGGCCGACACTTCGCCGTCACGCATGACGACCACGGTGTCTGCCATGCCAAGCGTCTCCTCGAGTGTCTCCGAGACGAAGACGATCGCCAGCCCCTGGCGGGCGAGTTCCCTCATGACGCCGAAAAGATCGGCCTTGGCGCCAGGGTCAAGGCCACGCGTCGGATGGTCGAGGATGAGGACCTGAAGACGATCGGACATCAGCCATTTGGCGAGAGAAACCTTCTGCTGGTTGCCCCCGCTCAACCGCTCGACATATTCGACAGGTGAAGGCGTCTTGACCTTGAGCCTGTTGACCCAGGAAAGGGCCTGCGCCGTTTCCTTTTTCCGGTTGACCAGACCGCCCCGTCCCATCTGCGGGCCGAAGGTGAGGACGATGTTTTCGAGGACAGTGCGTCCGACTATGACACCCTCGAGCTTCCGCTCGGCGGGGACGTAGCCAATTCCGGCGCGAATCGCTGCATCGGGCATTGCGGATAGACCCAGTTCATGGCCGGCGACCCTGACGCTGCCAACCACGCCGTCCTCGGCGCCGAAGATGGCACGACAGAAGGTTTCGGCACCCGAGCCTGCCACGCCGGTTACGGCCACGATCTCGCGGGGCCTGACCGAGAGGGACACGTCGTGAAATCTTCCTGGCGCCGTCAGGCCGCTGACCACCAGCCGCGGCTCGACCGTATCGACTGGCCCGCGACCGCTTTCCTGATAATAGTCGTCGGAGCGTCGGGAGCCGACCATCAGATGGTAAAGTTCTTCGTGGCTCGTGGTGTCGCGCGTTTTTTCCGCGACATTCTCGCCATTGACCATGACGTGAACCCGGTCGGAGATCTCCAGGACCTCTTCCATCCGGTGCGACACGAAGACGACCGATGCGCGCGTCCGCAGCCGCCTGATCTGGCGAAACAGATTGTCGACCTCCGATGGGCTGAGTAGCGATGTTGGTTCGTCAAACAGGATCACAAGCGGCTGATCTATGAGTTCCTCGATCGCAAGCACCTTGGCGAACTCGACCATCTGCCTGTCGGGAAAGCTCAGCGTATCGACCTTGATGTCAGGAGGAATATCGCACTCAAGCTTTTCGAGCTGTCTGGCGGCCTCCCGATTGAGACCTCTCCAGTTGTAGATGCCGAAGCGGCGGTGCGACGACGGCTTGTCGAAAAAGATGTTCTCGGCAACCGTGAGATTGGGGATAAGAGACTGCTCCTGGTGGACCAGTCCGATCCCCATGCTTGCCGCGGCCAGCGGCGACCGGACCGCGGTATCAACGCCACGCAGGCGGATCTTGCCGGTGGTCGGCTGCTCCATGCCTGAAAGGATCTTCAGAAGTGTCGACTTGCCGGAACCATTCTGGCCAATGAGACCAAGAACCTCGTTGTGGCGCAACTCCACACTGACATCGTGCAGCGCACGCACGCCCGGGTAGGTTTTGCCAATGTTTGTTGCAGCGAGAACCGCGGTCATTTCACGATCCTCAGCCGCCCGCGAAGGCTCCAGTTGCCAATAACCAGGGCTGCGATGATGGTGAGGCCCTCGGCCACATGGCGCAGGTAGGGGTCGACTCCAAGCTGGATCATGCCGTTGCGCAGGACCTCGAGAATGAACACCCCGATGATCGACTGGAGTACGCCGCCCGTGCCGCCACTGAGAAGCGTTCCGCCAATCACGGCAGCACTGACTGCCGGGAACAGGAAGCCCTCGCCGGCCGCGGGATTGCCGACGGCGAGCTGCGCAGAGATCATGACGCCGCCAACGCCAGACATGAGCCCCATAAGCACGAAAGCCAGGATCTTGTGAAAGCGGACATGCTGCCCTGACTGCCTGGTGGCCTTCTCGTCGCGGCCGATGGCGTAGGACATTCGCCCGAACTGGGTATAGGTCTGGAGAAACCAGCCGAGTGCTCCAACCGCGAGCGCCAGAAAAACCAGGGCGGAAACGCCAAGGCTTTTGTCCAGCGCCAGACGCGTCAGCCTTTCATCAAGAATCTGCGGCTGCCTGCCCGGAAAAAGCAGAGTTGCCATACCCAGCCCGACAAACCAGGTTGCCAGTGTGACGATCAGGGACGGCAGCCGCAGGAATGTGTAGACGAGACCATTGACCAGGCCAAAAGCGGAGCCAAGACAGGCACCGGCCAGAACGGCCCACCAGCCCAGATCGAAACCTGTCACGGAGTTGGCGATGAGCAGCGAGACCAGCATGCTCGATGCCGCCATCACGCCTTCGATCGACAGGTCGATGGAACCCTGGATCAGAATGAAGGAGAGGCCCACGACGAGGACGACAGGGATAGCACTCGATTCAAGAACAACCTTCAGATTGCCGATCGACAGAAACTGCGCACTTGTCAGCGAGAAGAACAGGATGAGGACTGAAAGCGTCGCGACCGGACCGACTTCCCTGAGCGGAAAACGCCGCCTTGATGAAATCCTTGCCTGGCCTGCTGGCCTCCCCGCATTCCTGTGCAGGGAGGCTTCAATGGCCGCATTTTGCGTGATTGTCATGACCACCAGTTTCCAGCTTACTTGTTGGCACCGGCAGGTATCTGGCCGACCGACGCCGCCCAGAAATTGGCCTTCACCTTGTCGTAGCTATAGGCAGCCGGATCGTTCTTCTTGGTCAGGATCGCTTCGACATTGTCCTTGTTGACCAGGGTCTGCGACAGGTAGAAGTCACGCTGCTCGTTGCCCAGTCTGGAAAGGTCGATGTCGCCGGTAATTGCCCCTACCGCCAGCGCCGTGGCCGTGGCGCCCTGGACAAAGCCATCGATGTACATCGTCGAAAGCATCTCACCGGTCTTGATCAGATGCATGGCATCACTTGAGCCATCCGATCCAGTGACCGGAATTTTTCCCGCGAGGCCCTGCTCGCGCAGGGCCGCCACGGCGCCAAGCGCCATACCGTCATTCTCGGCAAAGATGCCATTCAGGTTTTTGCCGTATTTGGTGAGCCAGGCGCGTGTAATGTCCTGCCCCTGGGTCTGGTCCCAGTTGCCAACCTGAACGTCGACCAGCTTCATCCCGGGGCACTCGGCCACCGCCTTTTTCAGGCCGGAGAGACGCTGCTTGGCCGGCGGATTGTCGGGAATACCCTCCAGAGCGGCGATGTTGCCAGTGCCCTTGAGCGCCTTGCACAGTTCCATGCCATTGCGGTAGCCGGAATCCACACCATCAAACGATATATTGGCTACCCAGGCATCGGGCGCGGTATCCCAGGGATGAATCTCGTCGGGCCGGTTCCACAGGTTGACAATCTTGGCACCGGCATCGCCGGCACGCTCTATAATTGCCTTTGTAAAGGCGTTGGATGCGGGGTCGACGGCGATCGCGCAGCCTTCGCAGCCGGTCGCGAACACCGCCCCGAACTGCTCGAGCAGTTTCTGCCCGTTGAAGTCGCTGACAATGACATTGACGTCCTTGCCCTTTGATCCTGCGACTGCCTTTGCCCCCTCGATAAACGCTGCCCAGTACTCGCTGGACGCGCTCCCGACGCCCACATAGACGTTCGCGAGGTCTCCAGCGAACGAGGTCGATCCCGACAGCGACAGCACGCCGAGGCCGAGTGCTAGCTTTCTCATCAGATTCTTCAGCATGGCTTCCTCCCTGTAAACCACCCGCCACGGGCGGGACGTCATCAGCAAACGTCAATTTGCATAGCAATGCAACAAGAATCTTGCATTGCTATGCTACGCTTTGAAGCCAAGTTCGGCAGTGCTTTGTAACTAAACGGTTTTTTGTGCCGCAGGAATCTCTTTCGACGAGGTCCTATCGCCGATCCTTCTGAGGTTTTTGGGCACAGCTTTCGGGTGAAGCCACCAATTGCGCTCCTGTATGCCCGGACGCGTAGAACGATTGCGATGGAAGTGCCACACCTTGGCCTCACGCCTCGATCGTCTGACAAGGTCGCGGACCGTCAAGGCATCAGTCAGAGTCTGCATACCTTTCTGTTTTTGTTGATTTTTCTGTCATGTCATGACTGCGCCCGACAGACTATCCACGCGCCCCCCAGCCAGTTCAAAAAGAGGATTCTTAGCCGGCAACCGCGAAGATTGGATTGCATTGCTATGCAAATCATGATTTATGACGAGGCGTTGCTCGACCGGGGCGACGCAGGATGCATAGCCAGAGGATTTCCAGATGCTCGTCAAACTCGCCAACGCGCCCGTGTCCTGGGGGGTCGACTACGCCGACGATCCCAAAAACCCGGCATGGCCGCGTGTAATGGACGAGATAAGCGCCTCCGGATACGGCTATACCGAACTTGGCCCCTACGGCTACTACCCGACAGATCCTGCGGTTCTGCGGCTTGAGTTTAACCGCCGCAGCCTCACGGTAGTCGCGGGGTTCGTCTTCCAGGATCTGCACAGTCCGGAGAAGGCTGAATCCGTGCTTGATGTTGCCGACCGCACGGCCCGCCTGCTTGCTGCGGCCGGCGGCAGGTATCTTGTCACGATCGACCACATTTCACCGGAGCGCATGAACACAGCTGGGCGACGTGACCTCGCCCAGCCTCTCGGCACGCAGCGCCTCGACCATCTTGTCAGGCTGATCGATCGTATCGCCGACCTTGCGCTCGCCCATGGGGTCATGCCCGTCATCCACCAACATGCCGGTTGTTACATCGAGTTCGAGGACGAAATCGAAACCGTTCTGGCCAGGTTGGACCCGAACCGCGTCGGTATCTGCATCGATACCGGCCATATGGCTTACGCAGGCATTGATCCCGTCGCTTTCTACCGCCGGCACGCAGATCGCGTACGGTACTTCCACTTCAAGGATATCGATCCGGTCGTCCATAAACGCGTGCTTGCAGACCGCACACCTTTTCTTACCGCCATCGAACAGAAGATCTTTTGCCCGTTGGGCCGCGGCGTTGTCGACTGGGCTGGACTGGCAGCAGCTTTGCGGGAAACCGGATACGACGGGGCCGCGACAGTCGAACAGGACATCGATCCGGCCATTTCGCTCAATCCTGCGGACGATGCGCGGGCCAGTCTCGCCTATCTCCGCTCCGTCGGCTTCTGAACGAGGTGCTGAAATGATGGTGTGCTGAAGCAAGGCCGTTCATCGCTTCAGAAAGTGACCATGCTGCCGCCAAGCGGCAGTGGAGTCCGTACTGGAAGCCATCGAGCAGCGCGGCGACGAAGGTTGTTCAAAAACAATGGCGCTTCCGCAAGCATCTAGTAGCCGCCTGGTACCCTTCGTCGAAAGGTCTCAGAAGAATTCGGACTTGAACGGCACCGCGGCTGCCCCAAGCGCCTGAGCATCGCCGGCGATTTCCGAGACTATGAGCTTAGCAACTGGGCGTGGTACCCCGTATCGCGCTGGTTCAGGGGCTGCAGTCCGGGTGATGAACATCTGCGCAAGTGCGGGCGGCACCTGACCACCGAAGACGATAGCCTGAGGGTCGAAGACGCCAATGATCGCGTCAACAAGGCGATTGTATGCGGGCGCAACCTCGTCGACCCATTCATCCACCCCTGGCCAGTCCGGATTGAACTCCCTTTGCAACTGCATGATGGAATGAATTTCGATACCGCGATCGCGCAGTCTTTCGATCAGGAATTGGAGCGCCGGCCGAGCTACACCGCCCCTGAAGATCGGGCCGTATTCACCCGCGTTTCCATTTCCGCCGACAAGGAGTTCCCCGTCGCTGACGATGCCGCCGCCAAAACCGTAATTGAAAGAAAGATAGGCGAAGTTCCGAATATGCCGGCCAATGCCGAATAGCGCCTCGGCAACAGCGCCTGTACTTCCGCCGTTATGCACCCAGACAGGCATTCCGAATAAGTTGGAAAGTAACGGCCCGAGTTCGATCAGCGACCATTCGTGCAAGGGCAGTGACGCATTGTAGCGCGTTCCGCCGACATAATAACCCGCAATGCCAAGACCAATACCGAAGCAGCGTTCAGGATCGAGCTCTCGGGCGCGACGCAGATTGGCAATCTTCTCCTCAGCTTCCGCAAGCGCTTCTTCTACCGGCTGGCCATGCAGGGAAAGGCTGGCCTGCCCGAGGACTTCACCTGCCAGACTCATCAGGCAGATGCCCATGACATCGGTATTGACCGAGATGCCGCATGAATAGGCATGACTGCCATTCAGCGACAGCATCGGACTCGGCTGACCACGGCCAAGCCCACTCTTTGGCTCACCAAAGCTTATCACACCGCGCTCGCCAAGATGATCAAGGATGCGATGAATGGATTGCTGGGCGAGGTCGCTGCGGGATGTGATTTCGGAGCGCGAAATTCCGGGATGCAGCCATATCTGGCGAAGGACCCAGCGCTCGTTGGTCGACACAACGTCTCCGTGAGCCGTTCTGAGGAAGCGATGGGCGATTTGCCCGGTCGGGGAATAGTTCATGGGATCGCACTGCAAGAGGATCAGGCCCGGAGTCTACATTCAGGGAGTGAAAAAGCTTCACCGCAAATACCGTCTGCATGCGTCGATGCGGTCGGTCAACCCACTTTCCAATGCCGAAAATCGCCTGTGTGGTCCCGACGGTAGGGTATTGTCACACTTAAAGTGTCATGTTAATGTCACTCCTAAGGTGTAGTAATAAACACGTCCTGCCCCGCAAGGGGCATAACCAAAGGGAGGAATATCCATGAAGCAGCGCACGTTAGCGACGGCCGTGGCCGTGGCCATGCTCGGCACTGGAGCGGCCCAGGCGGCCGGTATCGAGTTCTGGTACGGCAATACCGGTAAGCCGGAAGAGGCCATTCAGGCTGCCTGCGCAGCATTCAACAAATCACAGGACAAGGACAAGGTGACCTGTGTCGGGCAGGGAAGCTACGAAGTGGCCATGCAAAAGGCTATCGCCGCGTTTCGCGCCGGCAATGCACCTGCCCTGCTCCAGGTCTTCGATGCCGGGACGCTTGATATCATGCTGTCGGATGCGGCGATCCCGCTTTCCGAAGCGCTGCCCGACGTCAAGTGGGATGACTACATCAGCGGCGCAAAGTCGTACTATCAGGCGTCGGACGGCCGGCTGTTCTCCCAGCCTTACAACGCCTCGACGCTGGTGTTCTACACGAACAAAACCCTGCTCGAGAAGGCTGGCGTGGCCAAGACGCCGCAAACATGGGAGGAAGTCGTCGACGCTGCACGCAAACTCAAGGCCTCCGGCGTCGCCTGCCCGTACGGCACCAATGCCGAGCCCTGGATCATCTTTGAGCAGTTTGCCGCCCGTCACGGTGAACCGATCGCGACCAAGAACAACGGCTATGGCGGGCTGGATGCTGAGTATGTGTTCAACAAGGGCCTGATCGCCAAGCACATGCAGGATCTGAAGGCGTGGCGCGACGAGGGGCTGGTCCGCCTCGACGTCGACACCAAAGCCGGCAAGTTCGTTTCCGCCTTCACCAGCGGCGAATGCGCCATGATGGAAGGCTCCTCGGGCTCCTACACCACCGCACTGGCGGGCCTGGGCGGCAGGTACGAGCTCACTGTGAGCCTGGCGCCGATGTATGCAGGCCACGAGCGCCACAATACCTTGGTGGGGGGCGGGTCGATCTGGCTGATGAAGGGCCACAGCGACGAGGAAAACGCAGCTTCAAAAGCGTTCCTGGACTTTCTGCGTCAGCCTGTGCAGCAGCTCGCTTTGACCGAGGCAACCGGCTATGTGCCGGTCACCCAGAGCGCGCTCGATAGTGTTCGGGCAAGCGGCAAGCAGGACCAGCCAGCTTTCAAGGCCGCAGCGCTGGGCATTGAATCCCTCAACGAGCCTGCGACCCCGGCAAGCCGGGGCATCCGTTTGGGATTCTACACGCAGTTCCGTGCGGGCTGGACCGAAGAAGTCCAGAAAGCCTTCAATGGCGAGCAGACGATGCAGCAAGCGCTCGACAACGCCAAGACCCGCGGCGACGAACTGCTGAAGCGCTTCGCGGCGACTTATAGCGGCGCTAAGCTCCCCTGATCGCAAAAAATGCGCGGGGAGCAAACGCCCCGCGCCACCGCAAAGGTTCACCCATGTCTTCCACCCTGTTTTCGGGTCGCTGGACGGCGCTTGCCCTGATGGCGCCGCTCCTGTTGCTTATTCTGATCTTCTTCTATCTGCCGGTCATCAACGCTTTCTACTGGTCGTTCTTTCTTGAGCGGCCGTTCGGCGGAGCAAGCTTCGTTGGGCTTGATAATTTCGCCCGCGTCCTGTCGGACCCGGCGTTCTGGGAGAGCTTGCGCAAGACGGTCGTCTTCATGGTCTTCGCGTCTACGCTTGCCGTCCTCGTCCCTCTGGTGCTTGCGCTTGCGGCCGACCGGCACATCCGTCTGTCTTATCCGGCGCGCAACGTTCTGGTGTGGCCGAAAGCCGTGGCAGGCGCCTCGATTGGCGTGGTCTTCAACTTCATCTTCAACCCCTTCGTCGGCATTCTGATGCCGCTCAACCATTGGTTTCCGGGCATCTGGAACCCCGGCATAAACGGGACCGATGCGTTCATCATGCTGGTGGCCGCCCATATCTGGGGCGGGATTCCGTTCAATTTCGTAATCCTTCTTGCCGGCCTCTTGGCCATCCCCGCGCCGCTGCAGCAGGCGGCAGCGATGGATGGTGCGGGCCCGTGGCGGCGCATCTTCGACATCCAGCTGCCGCTGATCACGCCGCAGATATTCCTCACCCTGGTGCTCGAGTTCACCGATAGCGTCGTGTCGGCCTTCTCACTGGTGGATACGATGACGAAGGGAGGGCCTGGCGGCGCCACGACCCTTCTCGTCTACAAGATCTATGTCGACGGCTTTCTCGGCTTCGACCTGTCGGGGGCGGCAACGCAGACCGTCCTGCTGATGGTCTTCATGCTGGCGGTCACCGCGTTCCACTTCCTCTATCTCGAACGCCGCGTGCAGTACGAGCGCTGACATGGTCGAAAACGCACGCTCCCTGAACATCGCCGCGACCATCATTCTCGCTTTGGGAATGCTCTATATCGTCGGCCCCCTTGTGCTCATGCTGATAACGGCCACGCAGTCATACGAGTACGTTCTGAGCCACGGCCTGGCCTATCTGCCTGGCGATCGGTTCCTTGAGAACTTTCGCTCGGTTCTGACCGAGACAGCCATTCCCAGGCAATTGTGGAACAGCATTGTGGTGGCCCTGTCGGTCGCCACCGGCAAATGCATCCTCTCCTTTGCGGCGGCCTTTGTGCTCGTCTTCTTCGAAGTCCGCCACCGCTCGCTCGTCTTTGCCCTGATCCTGCTGACGATCATGCTGCCCGTCGAGGTGCGCGTCATCACGACCTATGGCGTTGCATCCAACATCCTGTCGCCAGTCAACACTCTGCTCGACATCACCGGTCTCAATGGCCTCGTTACCAGGGTCTGGGGCTCGCCAATCCACTTTCAGCTCAGCGTGCTCAATACCTATTTCGGTCTTGCCGCCCCGCTGATCGCGCAAGGAACCGGCGTGTTCCTGTTTCGCCAGTTTTTCCGCACGCTGCCGGCAGATCTGGTCAAGGCGGCGAAGATGGACGGCGCAGGACCGCTTCGGTTCATGGTCGATGTTCTGCTGCCGCTTTCGCTGACCCCGTTTGCCAGTCTGTTCGTGCTCGAGTTTCTGTCCGGCTGGACCCAGTATCTGTGGCCACTTGTCGCCAGTTCCAAGGCCGACATGCAGACGGCGGTTGTGGGCCTCGCCCATCTGGTGCCGGACGACGACAGCTTCATTCCAAACTTCCCGATGATCATGGCCGGGGCAGCACTTGTCGCAGCCATTCCTCTCACGGTGATTGCGCTCTTGCAGCGCTACATGGTCCGCGGCCTCATCCTATCAGAGAAATGATCATGACCTCTTCTGCAGCAAGTATCACCCTTCAGAATCTTGCCAAATCCTACGGTCGCCAGGAGGTGATCCCGCCACTTACGGCAGAGCTGAGATCGGGTGAATTCACCGTGATCCTCGGCCCCTCCGGCTGTGGGAAGTCAACGCTGCTGATGATGATCGCCGGTCTCGAACGCGTCACCGGCGGTACTATCCTGTTTGGCGATCGCCCGGTTCAGGATCTGGAACCAAGGTTTCGCGGCTGCGCCATGGTGTTTCAGAACTACGCCCTCTATCCACATATGAATGTCGCCGACAATATCGGCTACAGCCTCAGGATTGCCGGCGTCGGCAAAGCCGAACGGCAGCGGCGCATCGCGGATGTCGCCTCGATGCTCGGTCTCTCGGATCAACTGGCGAAGCGTCCGGGGCAGCTGTCGGGCGGGCAGCGGCAGCGCGTCGCCATCGGTCGGGCGATTGTGCGCGAGCCAAAAGTCCTTCTCTTCGACGAGCCGCTGTCCAACCTCGATGCGCAGCTGCGGCACGACATGCGCATCGAACTGGCGGATCTGCACAAGCGCATCGGCGCCACCAGCGTATTCGTCACTCACGATCAGGTCGAAGCGCTCACTCTGGCCGACCGGATCATGGTTCTGAACCGCGGTCGCATCGAGCAGTTCGACACGCCCCAGGAGGTCTATCGCAGGCCGGCCTCGGTGTTCGTCGCCAGCTTCATCGGCGCGCCGCCCATGAACCTCGTTCCCGTGGAGGGCGACGGGCAGTCGCTTCGGCTGGCGAACGGCCAGGAGCTGGTGCGGTGCGCCTTTTCTGGTTCCGCGCTCCTGGGCGTGCGCCCGGAAGATATTTTGCTGGTCCATGAGGAGCCGGCCAGTAAGGAGCTGGTCTTCCTTCTCCCCGTGCGTCGCACCGAGGACGTCGGCTCGCACCGCGTCCTTTCAGCCGAACTCGCGCCGGAGGTCATCCTCCGCATCGCGACGTCCCAGGGCGGGCGGTTCGAGGCAACCGACGCGGTTCGCATCGCCCTGCCCCGCGACCGCCTGCATCTGTTCGCATCGGTTACCGGCCGTGCGATCCCCAACGCATTCAACAATTGAAAGAGCACGAGTTCATGGATCTGCCTGCACGTTCTTATGCCGACTATATCGCCGACCCCGATCGGGCCTGTGCGATCATCGCCCACCGTGGTGTTTGGCATGAGGCCCCGGAAAACAGTCTGCTGGCGATTTGGAAGGCCATCGCAGTCGGTTGCGAAGTGGTGGAGATCGACGTGCGGCGCAGCGCCGACGGCGAGTTTTTCCTGTTGCACGATGACACGCTGGATCGAATGGCGGGCGTCAATCAGAGGCCCGAGACCCTGACGCTTCAGGAATTGCGCAGCCTGAAACTGCGCAATCGTGACGGCGGCGAATCCAATCTCTTGACGAGCGAAAGACTGCCCAGCCTGAAGGAAGTGTTCGATCTCACGCGCGGCCGCATTTTCGTTCACCTCGACATCAAGCATAGGCAAATGCTGCCGGAGGTCATGGCGCTTGCCCGCTCGATGGATGTCGACAGCCAGGTCGACTATTGGGGCGACCTGAAGACGCAGGCAGACCTCGCCTGGATCCGGGGGGCGGTGGAACCGCATGGCGTTCTCTTCATGGCCAAGACCCACCTCGACCATCCCGACGCGGGCAATCAGCTCGACCTGTTGTTCAAGCTTTCCCCTGCCCTGTGCGAGATCTATTTCGATCGGCTGGATCAGGTAGCGGCGCTAAAGGATAGATGCCGCGAGGCCGGCATCGCCCTCTGGTACAATACGCTCGATCCCGTTTCGTGCGCCGGTTTCACCGACACAGCCGCGCTCAAGGATCCTGACGCGATCTGGGGCCGCCTGATTGATGCTGGTATCTCCGCCATCCAGACCGATCATGCAGAGGTTCTGAAGACCTTCATCGCCGACCGCGCGAAGAACAAAAAGGCCTTGGCCCTATGAAGCCGAGTGGTTTGATTTGGAAAGACGACTGACCGGATGACATTCGACATTCACAAACTCGCAGACGTCCTGCGGGCGGCAGCGAAAGCGGAAATCCTGCCTCGGTTCGGCCGGCTCGGCGAGGGCGATGTCCGCACGAAGACCGAGGCGAAGGAGCTGGTCACCGAGGCTGATGAGGCCGCGGAGCGGTTCCTGAAACGCGCGTTCGCGGAAATGATGCCCGAGGCGCTGTTCATCGGCGAGGAATCGGCGGCCGCGGATCCCGCCTTGCTGGATATGGCGCTTGATGCCGACCTGGCCGTGGTGGTCGACCCCATAGACGGAACGGCCAATTTCGTCGCCGGTATGCCGCTCTTTGGTGTGATGGCAGCAGTCACACGGCGCGGCGAGACCGTCGCCGGCCTGATTTACGATCCGATGGGCGACGACTGGGTTCTGGCGGAAAACGGCAGCGGTGCCTTCCTCCTGCGACCGCAGGGCGACAAGCACCGGCTGAGCGTTGCCGCTCCTGTTCCACTCCAACAAATGGCTGGCTATGTCTCAACCGACTATCTGCCTGCCGAAATCAAATCCGGGATTCTGGCCAATCTCGCCAAACCGCGCATGTTCGCCAGCCATCGCTGCGCGGCGCACATGTATCGCGCGTTCTCCGGCGGCCATGCGCATTTTACCATGCTGGACAGGCTGACCCCCTGGGACCACCTCGCCGGCGTGCTCATTGCGACTGAGGCAGGTGGGCACGTCGCCTGCTTTGACCGATCGCCTTATGACATAAGCAGACGCACGGGCGCCTTGCTTGCAGCAACCGACCTCTACAGCTGGGACACTTTGATGCGTGAGGTTTTTGCGGTCTAGAGATTTTCCGCAGGGGTGGAGCCACGGATGACCAAATCGCCTGCCGTTGGAAGTTGGCCGCGCCAAGACGAGCTTTCGAGCCTGGTCGGGATGGAAGTCCAGCGCGTTCTGGCCCGCTACGACGAGGTCATGAAGGAACATGGTCCAGGCTCGTCGTGCATGGTGGGCTGCAACGCCGCCTCCGAAAGGTTGCCTTTGCCGGCACGCCAACAGGCGATGTATGACGATTTGGCAGCGCTGGCCTCCGGCTTCGTCGACAGGCTCGCGGCCGAGGCGGTGCGGCGCCTCGATGCCGGCGCCGGCGAGGCGGCCGAGCCAGTGGCGCCAGCTGGGGAAACGAAGCCTTCTGGTCCAAGGGCGAGCGACCGGCCAGGCGACTACATGCGCATCCAGGACTGGGCCGGACACATTGCCGGGCCGACATTTCTAGAAGAGCACTTCGGCATCCCGCGCTCGACATTGCATTGGTGGCAACGGCACAACGACGTGGTCGCACTGCGGAAAGGCGCCCGCAAGCATGTGTTCCCGCTCGCTCAGTTCGTCGACGGCAGGCCCGCGCCAGGAATTCGACAGGTGCTCGCCTCGATCACCAATCCTCGGGTCGCGTGGCTGTGGCTGACGCGTCCTTCGCCTCTTCTCCAGGGCCGCATCCCAATCGAAATGCTTAGACAAGATTCGACCGAAGACGTCGCTTTGGCTGCGAATGACTTTTCCTCGAATGCCGATCCGGTAGCGTTCGACGCCGTCGCGAAACGCGAGGTGCAATGAAGCCGCGCCGGTGACCGGCTGGAAGGCCTCCGCGACAAATGAGCTTTGAGATCATTTATGAGCCTGCTCACTGCCGGCTGAGTGATCCGAAGCAACTCTGTGGTGAGCGTCATGCTCCCGGTCATCATCACTGCCCGGAAAGATTTCAATCTGCCTGGGGTTCAGTTGCAAAGATGGTCCTCCCTGGCGATCGGCAATCCTCGGCTATGCTGAGCAAAGCCGGCGCCACCAATGTTCCGCGCTTTTGCCCCATCCACGTGAGATTGGGATTGGGCTCAACCCAAATCATCTCTGGTTCATGTTGCGGCAAAATCTCGCGCGGCCAAAGCGACTTCTTCGGCTAAGTCCTCTCTGAGCATTTCTATGGGAACGCGCCCGTCGAGAAGAGGCGAAGGGCGGATTAGCCACAGCCACGCGACCCGAGGATTGGTGATAGAGGCGAGCACCTGTCGAATTCCTGGCGCGGGCCTGCCGTCGACGAACTGAGCCAGCGGGAACACATGCTTGCGGGCGCCTTTCCGCAGTGCGACCACGTCGTTGTGCCGTTGCCACCAATGCAATGTCGAGCGCGGGATGCCGAAGTGCTCTTCTAGAAATGTCGGCCCGGCGGCCCGACCCGCCCAGTCTTGAATGCGCCTGGATTCGAAGTCGCGGAGCGCAACTTCCGTTTTCGGGGCCGCGGATCTATGCAGGCCCTCTGTTAGCTCCGCGAGAGAAAAAGCTTCACAGAGGCCCGGGTTGAAACGCAACGCTGTCTCGCTTGCGAGCCTGTGAACAAATTCGGACGCGAGACCGGACAGATCGTGGTGGATGGACTGTTGGTTCGTTGGCGTCAGCATGTCGCCGTCAGCAACGTTGCCGGCCTTCATGGGCGAGCCCGAACCTTGTGCTTTCATGACCTCGTCATACTGAGCCAAGACGCGCTGGACTTCCTTGGCAACCAGGCTTGAAAGGTCATGCAGGCGAGGTTCATTCCCGAAATCAAAAGACTTCGCCATGTCGTGGCTCCCCTAAGTGCCCAAGTGATAGCTCCCGTCTGCGCGTAAGCGTCTAGACCGTGAAAACCCCACGCATCAAAACGCGCCAGCTATCGGGATCGGTCGCCGATCGAGCAGCTCGGCCAGAGGTGCAGGGATCCCGGACGCATCGGTCAGCCCGTCGATCTCCACGAGCAGATCGAACAGCCCAAGGTCGATCTCGTGCTCACTGTTATACGGCATTCTCCATGCTCCTTCACGACACAATTCTCGCGGCAGATGCCGAAGACCTACTGGCACATGGTAGGCCCAAAGCTGGGCGCGTCGACGACCGGCGAGCTGTCGGAGGGGTTCCGGCTTCCGGACCCTGCTTTCCGCGGCCCAGAATCTAGTACGCAAATCATGTCAAGCACCCCCCCAGCCGCGCTAACTCGATGTAGCGGGTTTGGATCTCTCGGGTTATCGGTCCGGGTATGCCATCGGCGATAAGATGTCCGTCCACGGATATCACTGGCACTACGAAAGTGGACGCACTTGTCATAAATGCCTCGCGGGCGCACCTGACCTCTTCCAGACCAAACGCCCTCTCGTCCACGTTCAGCTGCTGAGAGTTGGCGATTTCCAAGACGGCATGCCGAGTGATCCCTCCCAATAGCGCATTTGAGACGCTCCTTGTAACAAGCGTTCCATCTGCAGAAACTATGAAGACATTGCTCGATCCGCCCTCGGTCAAAAGCCCGTCCTCAATATACAAGACCTCTTGAGCACCAGCCTCTGCCGCCAACCTCTTGGCCATGACCGCCGCAGTCAGCGAAATGGTCTTGATGTCTCGGCGCTGCCAGCGGAACTCAGGCATTGTGACCGCCCGCACGCCATCCCTGGCATAAGGTGAGCCCATTATGTCTTTGACTTGGGTGAACATCACCGTCGTCGGCGATAGTGTCGGCGAAGGAATGGCAAAATCACGCTCCGCCGCGCCTCGGGTAACTTGTAAATAGATCACTCCTTGGTTCAGACCATTCGCTGCGATCAGATCCCTTTGAAAACCCGTCCATTCCTTATCGGAATACGGATTTGAAATGTGCAGCTCTGCGAGTGATCTGCTTAGTCGCCTTAAGTGCGCAAAATTATCGACGAGCTTTCCGTCGACCACCGCGGTAACCTCATAGACGCCGTCGCCAAACGTGAAACCCCGATCGGTGATCGGTACTCGCGCGTGCTCGAACGCAACCAGATGACCATTCAGAAATGCAGTGCGTTGCATGGTCCTCTTTGCCTCCTCTTCTGCGGTTTAAGTCCGCGCTGGCTGTATCTCAGTTGCCGACCCGAATGCGCCCGCGCGGGAGGCCATGGTTTGGCGCAAATCCACCCAGTTGCTGCTCAGTGGTCCAGCATCGGCTTTACTGGCCAGCTCGGGGGAGCCATCCGCGGTGCCTGCTCACGCCCTCGCCACTTCACTACGCTCCGGTAGATCGTCTGGCGGAGTATCAAAAGCGAGGCCATGGCCAAACGCACCCATCACGCTGCAGATTTCGGCCGCGTTTTGCGCTCCTGCCTCGAGAGCGCGTCCAACATCAGACGACGTACACCATTCAAGAAGAAATCCTGCCGCGAACCCATCGCCCGCGCCGAGCGTGTCAACAACGGTGGCAGGCTTGACGCCTGCGGAATAGAGCATGCCATTTTGGACTGCGAGAGATCCCTCGCTTCCCCGCGTTCCGACTGCCAGCCCGCAGCCAGCCTCCGTCCATCTATGCAGTATCTTTATACCTTCCTCGGCGTTCACATCGCCGAGCGAGAGGAAAGCGATGTCGAGATGTCCCGCCAATCGTCCCAGATGCTCGTCGTTCCATCGGTTGGAGAGATCATAGGAGAGTGACCTGCATCTATTGGCGATGGACGGAATGTACGTGTCCAATCCGCTAAAGATGCTAGTGTGTACCACGTCGAACGAAGACATATACAGATAGTCATCTTCGGTTAGGGTTATGTCTCTGGCGACCCCTTTCCGGGAGCCTAGGAACCGCCGGTCCTCACCTTCGTGACCGATCAGAGTACAGGCGTTTGGCTTATGGGAGCGCCGGCAATGCGACAGGTCAATCCCGTCCTCGGACAACGATTGGTAGATTAAGTTCCCGTATTGGTCGAACGATAGGCATCCAAGGTAGCCTGCAGGCTGGCCCTGTCTCGCCCACATCCCCGCAACGTTGACGGTGTTTCCTCCAGGAAACATGAGTCCTTTATCGACGTACACATCTACGGTGTTATCACCGAGCCCAAGGAGCCGAGGCACAACGTTCCGCATCTAAATCCCCCTAGCTCCATGTGGAGCCTTTCAGCATGAGGCGATACAATCGCCCAGTAAGCTGGCAATAACCGTGAGCACTAACGGTGAGCACTGCGTATCTATAGTCCGAGCGCAAATCAGCGCCCCATTCAGCGACGCAGTGCTGCACCAACCAGTGTAGATCCTAGATTCCGGCCTTCAGATTTCCCGTCCCGGGAAGGGACTTCATGTACTGAGAAGTTAGGTTGGCCTCGACGATGTACACCCGGTCGGGGCGCGTTACGATAAAGGCGACATACTCCGCGATGTCTTGAGGTTGCAGCAACTTCGACTGATCATCGTCGTGATTCTCAGAGCGCTGCTGCGTAGCGACGGCACCGGGTAAGACTGCTGTTGCTTTGACGTTGTAGGCAACGCCCTCAGCATCTGTCGTTTCGGTGAAACCCAACGCCCCGAACTTGGATGCGGCGTAAGCGCCGAACTTCGCTCTAGCGACTTTGCCGGACCTTGAAACGATGTTGACGATGTGGCCTTGGCGCCGGTCGCACATGTGCTGAAAGAAGGCTTGGGTACAAAGAAAGGTGCCTTTGAGATTGATAGCCATCATCCAATCCCAATCTTCTTCCTTGATATTTGGTATGGCGTTGTGAATGGCGACGCCGCCATTGTTCACAAGGATGTCCACGGCACCGAAGCGCTTGAAGGCCGCCTGGGCCATGCTCTCCACCTGGTCCTTATATTGAATGTCAGTCTCAACTGGCAGGGCATCTCGTCCGAGTGCCCTGATTTCGGCCGCAACCGCTTCGATCTGGTCTAACTCAGGCGCCGCCAGCACGATGATGGCACCTTCCTTGGCGAACTCAAGCGCGATCGCCCGCCCTATGCCCCGTCCAGCCCCTGTAATGACTGCTGTCTTACCTTCGAGTTTCATCGGCACTTTTTCTCTCGATAAAGGTGAGAATCCCGCTCGTTAGGGAGCTGGAAAGAATTTTATCTGCGGTGACGGGTAGGTAGCGGCGGCACGCCCGCTGTATCGCTTACCCTCATTGGAGTATACCAATAGTCAACCAACGGATTCCTGTCAAGCAGATCGGTCGATCATTGAGGCTTCAGTGATCTCCAAGAGAGACGGAGGAGCCAGCAGTTTCTCGTTGCTGCGCCCAGGCAGCTACGATCTCGTTCGCCATATATAGATCTTGAAGCGATATCCCCGAGCTGTCGAACACGGTTACCGCATCAGGATCCTCTCGTCCGATGCGAGCACCGGACAACACCGACCCGATCGCGATTAGCTCCTGACTGTCTCGGGCATGCTGGAATTCGCCAACCTCGCGCGACTGCGCCGGAAGATCGCAACAAAGCCTCGCGCTCTCGAATAGTCGAGGCGGCAATTCCTGCTTCCCGACTCCGTCCGAGCCCATCGTCGAGATGTGCGTGCCCTGGTTGATCCAGTCTGCTTCGAAGAGCGGTTCCCTAGATGTGGTGGCGGTAACCACAATATCGGCCTCTCTGCATGATTGCTCGGGCCGTCCAGGTCTGGCAGGCAGTCCGTTTGTGCGCAGCCGCGCAGCGAGAGCCTCTGCCTTCTCCAGAGATCGACCGACTACAGAGATACTCTTGAGCTCTCTGATGCGCGAGATCGCCTCAACTTCGTAAAATGCCTGATGTCCCGTTCCGAAGATCGCAAGCGAACAGGCGTCTTGCCTAGCAAGTGCATCCGTTGCTACGGCATCAGCCGCTGCCGTCCGATATGCGTTGACACGCGAGCCCTCGACAATAGTGCCGATTCTGCCGCACGACTGATCGAAAAGCAGAGTTATCGAACTATGTCTCGGCATTTGCTGCAGATCGTTCGAAGGAAAATACGAGCCGACCTTTAACCCTGCCAGCGCCGGATCCGAGGCGGACTTGATAGTGAATCTGGCGTCGCTCGCACTGCCACGACCGATCACCACCGGAAAGCTGTTTGCGGCTGGCAAGCATGCGGCAATCAGCGCTTCACGTACGGCTTTGAATGCGAGGGCATGGCTTACCAGCGCCGAGGACTCGGCCTCCGTAATAAAGATCATAGGCATCCTCCATCTGACGCTCGGCTGTATCTCGGGAATAGTGCGAACCACCGTTGCCCATACCAGACAAATCGTCTATAACCGGACAAAATGTCAACCCCGGCTGTACGACTGCGGTTGGTGCTCGGATGACGCGTCTTACATCGAACCCGATTGCGGAAAGCTCTATTCTCTAAATCAGCCGAGCTTGTACTCCGACGAACGACGCCCGCTGGTCATCACGCCGACACTGGGGCATTTCTCCAGGACCGACAAAAGCGCGCCAGTTTTCTTTAGTTGAACAGAGAGGAGATAATGTTGATCGCTTCAGACAATGACGAATCCGGTCGAGTAATTTTGGTTTCCGGCAGCGATGGTGGAATCGGATCTGCGATCGTCGAGAATTTAATAACTCATGGCTACCGTGTCAGCCTTGGATCTCTTGACACGGGCTTGCTGGAAACAAAATTCGGCCCTGAAGCGCCCAACAAAATCTACCACTTCTTTGACGCCTTCGATAAGGAAAGCGCCACTCATTGGGTATCCAAGACGACCGAGGTCTTTGGCCGAATTGACGGGCTCGTGAACGCCATCGGCGGCGGCGGACGAGTTGCAATGATGGACGATAACGATCAGGCGCTGGATGAGGTTTGGGAACTATTTGTCAAGACGCCGTTGAGACTGACGCGGCTCTGCATGCCGTACCTCGAAAAAAGCGGGCGCGGCCGCGTGGTAAATATCGCGTCTTTGGCTGCAAAGCGCATCCGAAACGTCACTGTTGGATATGGAGCAGCAAAGTTCGCTCAACTGGGTCTTACTCATGCGACCCGCACGTATGGGTGGGAAAAGGGGATCCGAGCTACGGCAATCTGTCCTGGATGGGTGGGTACCGCGAAAAGTGTGGAGAAGGCGGCCAACCTGAAGATGCTTCCCGACGAAATGACCCATCCTTCGACGATCGCGCATATGGTGCGAACGGCAATCGAACTACCCAATAATGCGTCGATGGCGGAGATGGTTATAAACTGCGAGTTTGAAGACCTTTTCTAGCCATTCCTCTGACGTCCGGATGCCGGTGTTGAGCGGACCATCGTTCTCCTGTCGAGGTTCATAAACTCGGGCGATCGATCTGAATGTCATAAGCCTTCGGAACGATCGCGTGCGAGGCCTTGGGCGGGTTGCAGTTAGAACCGCCATTGCCCACATATGACAAATCGTCTATAGCCAGACAAAGAGTCCACCCAAAGGCGCACACGGTCCGTGCGCGGATCCGTATATGAGCGACGCATCCTACATCGAACCGATCGACGGAAAGCTCTATCCCCTAGATCAGCCGCGCTGGTGTTCCGACGAACGCCGACCATTACTCATCACGCCGACACCGGGCATCTCCCGGGACGACCTGGAGACCTCTAGCAAGTCTCTTTGGCGCTATCGTGCAGCATTACCTGTCGACATCCCGAACCCGATATCGATGGGAGAGGGGCTTACACCGATTATACAAAGGCAGTGGGACAACTATCGCCCCTTCTTTAAACTGGAGTTCCTCAACCCGACGGGCAGCTTCAAGGATCGCGGTACCAGCGTAATGCTTTCGTACCTGCGGCAGTGCGGGATCGCATCGATCCTTGAGGACAGCTCCGGCAATGGCGGCTCTTCAGTTGCCGGCTACGGTGCGGCTGGCGGCATACGAGTGAAGATTTTAACGCCGACTTCGACGTCATCTGTAAAGATCGCGCAGGCGCGAGCTTATGGAGCCGAGATTCAGCTTGTCGAGGGGCCGCGAGACGCATCAGAAGCCGAAGCGATACGCCAATCCGACGGAACGTTCTACGCTAGCCACAACTGGCAACCATTCTTCCTTGAAGGGACAAAAACGCAGGCCTACGAGATATGGGAGGACTTCGGTTTCCGGGCGCCCGACAACATCGTCATTCCAGTGGGAGGGGGTAGCAGCGTTCTTGGCCTTCATTTTGGTTTCAAAGAGCTCCTGACGGCTGGTCAAATTGCCAGGCTCCCAAGGCTATTCGTTGCTCAGCCGCTGAACTGTTCGCCCATCGACGCCAGCTTCAAAGCCGGCACTGACGAGGTCGTCGCGCGTCCTGTGGCGAAAACGGTAGCCGAAGGTGCGTCGATCCGGCACCCGATCAGGCTAAAGCAGATCATCGCGGCATTGCGGGAGAGCAAAGGCGACACAGTCGCGCTTAGCGAGGAGGAAATCGCGGCTGCCCTTCGCAAGTCATGTAGATATGGCCTCTTCATTGAGCCAACCAGTGCTGTTGCTTCGGCGGCGTTCGCCCGCCTGGTCGCAACGGCAGTAATCAGAGCTGAAGAAGAAACCGTGGTCATGCTGAGCGGAACTGGGCTTAAGGCGGCATCGACTGTGATCGACCTAGTTCAAACACCTCCAACACCATGAGCGTGAGACGCATGCCCAAGACGAAGACAGACGCCCATTCCAGAAGTGAAGAGCGGCAGCTTCTAATCGACCAGGTGAAGCAGATCGCCAGAGGCCTCGGGGAGACATTTGCTCCGTTTTGTGAGGTCGTCGTGCATGATCTGACCGATCCCAGTCATTCTATTGTCGAGATACATAACAGCCTATCGCAGCGCGCGGTCGGCGCGCCCGCGACTGAGCTCGGCATCGCCCGAATATCCGATCCCGCCTATCCGCAGGTGATCGCGAATTACGCGAACTCGCTGAACGACGGCAGGCAGCTGAAGAGCACCTCAATCGGTATTAAGGGCTCCGATGGCGAGTATGTTGCGGCACTCTGCCTTAACTTGGACCTCTCGCTTTTCCAGAATCTGCAAGCGATGCTCGGGCGCTTTGCAAGCGTAGACACGAGCATCGTCGCAGCCGAAACAATCCAGACTGCCGGAGCAGATACGATCCGACTGAAGATCGACGAGTTCGCTGCTGTCCGCGGAACCACTCCGAGGTCGCTGTCGCTCGATGATCGTAAAACGATCCTTCAAGAGCTGAAAGCAGGTGGATTTCTCGAGATCCGTCGCGCACCAGAGATCATCGCAACTCATATCGGAATTTCCAGGGCCACCGTCTACGCCAACTTCAAGTGAGCGAAGCCATTCAACCTCGCATCGGCCGGCGATACGGCCTCAAAATCCTTACCCGAAATTGGAGAGCAAAATGGAATATCGCCAGCTCGGGCGGTCCGGTCTGAAAGTCTCAACGCTCGCCATCGGAACGATGACGTTTGGGGGCGTTGGTTGGGCGAGGAAAACCGGACAACTTGATGTTCATGGCGCACGGCGACTTGTCGATCTGTGCCTTGATGCCGGCGTGAACCTGATAGACACCGCAGATGTCTACTCCAAAGGAGCGTCCGAGGAAATTATCGGAGAGATCCTGGGCGGCAAGCGTAAGAATGGCGTGCTTGTTGCTACAAAGGCTCGATTTGGAACAGGCGACGGCGTCAACGATGCCGGCTCTTCCCGCCAGCACTTGATTGAGGCATGCGAGGCGAGCCTCAAGCGGTTAAAGACCGACACGATCGATCTCTACCAGTTGCACGAATGGGATGGTCACACTCCGATCGAGGAGACGATGGAGGCCCTCGATACGCTCGTTCGCCACGGCAAAGTACGCTACATTGGATGCTCAAACTTCTCCGGCTGGCACATAATGAAAGCTCTCGGCGTGAGCGACCGAGATAAGCGACAACGATTTGTCAGCCAGCAGATTCATTACACACTTGAGGCTCGCGACGCAGAATACGAGCTGCTGCCAATTAGCGTAGACCAAGGGTTGGGTGTAATCATATGGAGTCCGCTCGCAGGCGGCCTGCTTTCCGGAAAGCACCGCCGCAATCAGGCCGTTCCGGAAGGAACTCGACAGTTCGCTGGCTGGACCGAGCCACCCGTTCGGGACGAGAATCGCCTGTGGAACATCGTCGATGCTCTGGTTTCGATCGCGGAGAAACGCCAAGTTTCTGCCGCCCAGGTCGCTCTTGCCTGGCTGATCGGTAGGAAGGTGGTGACCTCGGTCATTATCGGTGGTCGTACGGAAGAACAGTTCGTGGACAATCTGGCTGCGCGGGATCTCGTTCTTACTGCGGAGGAGCGCAAGCTTCTCGACGACGTCAGCCTTCCACCTCTGCTGTATCCTTACTGGCATCAACGTAACGAAGCGAAGGATCGGCTGAGCGAGGCGGACCTTGAACTGATCGCCTCTCATCCAAAACGGTGATCCTCACGGTTCAGTGGTGAGACGGCAACTCGTTCCTTTAGGGCCGGTGACACCCTTACTTAGGCGATGTGTTGCCGGCTCAAGATAGGAGCTGCGGCGCACGGTGCAAATGAGGCTCCGGACGCCGCACAAAAAACGAGCGCGAACCGCCGTTGGCCAGCCTGAACGAGCTGCCCTGGCCTGAGCATGTCCTTCACTCCGTTCCGAGGCGGCCGTGTGCGACTTGCGGTAGCCACGTCACGCGGCGGCAATCACACTTCACAACTTCTCGAAACGAGATGTCGGGTCATGTCCCCTCCGCTAGAAGCTCCCGTCGAAACGCGTCTGGCCCGACTGTCACCTGTCGCTCAATGGGGCGTCTTGGTCGGGCTTACTGCAATCCTGTCCGCGCTACTCGGCTATGCGCAGTTTCCTGCCCAATTCTTGATTGGACCGATGATCTCAGCCGTCATAGTCGGCGTGAACGGAGCGACGGTCCGCCTTCCAAAACGTTCATTCAACGTCGCACAGGGGATGGTGGGCATCTTGGTCGGAGCGTCGATCTCGGTCGGTATCGTCGCGGCCTTCCTCGACGATTGGTACGTGTTCTTGGCGGCAGTCCTCGGCACGTTGGTCGCCTCGAGCGTGCTCGGATGGCTAATCAGCAGCTGGAAGATTATGCCTGGAACCACCGGCGTGTGGGGTTCCCTGCCAGGTGCTTCGACGGCGATGGTCTTGATGGCCGGTGCCTTCGGCGCGGATGCCAGGTTAGTCGCGGTAATGCAATATCTAAGGCTGATCTTCGTCTCGCTTGCCGCCGCGATCATCGCAAAGCTTTGGGTGGCTCCGACGGGCGTTTCTATAAATGCCCCTGCTTGGTTCCCGTCGATCGACTGGATACCTTTCCTGTTGACGCTCGCCGTCGTTCTTGCCGGCGGCGCAAGCGGGCGAGCGCTGCGGCTGCCATCACCATTCTTCCTTGGGGCGTTCATTCTAGCGGTCGCGCTGCATCTCGGCGGGGGCATCTCATTTCAACTCCCCGAGTGGCTGCTCGCCACCAGCTTCACTGCAATCGGCTGGACAATTGGGCTGGATTTCACACGGCCCATACTGATGCACGCATTCCGAGCGTTGCCCCAGATCGCTGCGTCAATCCTCGCTTTGATGGCCATCTGCGGTGCGATTGCATGGGGACTGGTGCAGGTCTTCGACATCGATCCTCTCACCGCCTACCTCGCTATGAGTCCCGGCGGTCTAGAATCCGTCGCAATCATCGCGGCTGCGTCAAAGAACGTAGACCTTTCTTTCGTTATGGCCCTTCAGATGGCGCGACTCCTCATTGTGCTGATGTTTGGCCCGGCTATATCAAGATTCGTGGCGCGGCATGTGAGGGAGTGAGGTGGCTTCACCCGCGCGCCCTATTGGCGTCACGACACACGAAAGTGGTGAATCTGTCCGTCTTTTGAGAAGGTTTGCGGAATCTATTCCTGTTTGATGGAGGATTACAGTAGCCCTACGTCTTGGCCCAAAAGCGCGCCGGCTTGCTCGCTGAGCAGCGTAATGAAGGCTTTTGTTCTTGCGGCCGGGCGAGGCCCCGGTGGATAGATTGCGTGAACGTCCACGCGCCTGAACTCATAGTAGGGCAGGATGGGTACCAGCCTCCCTTCGGCGATTTCTCGGCGGCAGACGGCAGCGAACAATGGACCGATTCCCCTTTCCGCCAATACTGCCTCCATGAGCGGCCTCCAGTGATTGACGCGCCATGCGGTACGAAAGGGCACTTCTACCGGGCCGCCGTCTGGACCGATCAGACGCAGACGCTCATCCACTGCAAAACCAGTGAAACGGATGAAGGAGTGTGCCGTAAGTTCCCCCGGTTCGCGCGGCAGCCCATACCGCTCGATATAGCCGGGGGCGGCCAACAAGAGCCGCCGGATCGTCCCCAGCCGGCGGGCGATGAAATTGCCGCTTCCAATATCGCCGATGCGGATGGAAAGATCAACGCCTTCGGTTAGCGGATCGACGAAGCGATCGTTCAAGGTCAAATCGATCGCCAGAGCCGGATGCCGCGCCTGGAATTCGACAAGCAGCCTTGGCAATGTCATCTCTCCAAGCCCATGCGGCGCAGCGATCCGGAATGTTCCGGTCAGCGCTGTCTCGGCTGAAGCGACGGAAGCCTCTGCCTCTTCGGCTGCTTCAATAGCGCGCTTGGCATATTCATAGAAACGTGCCCCAGCGTCGGTCGCCTGCACCGAGCGTGTGGTCCTGTAGAGGAGCCGCGCGCTCAAATGCTTTTCCAGTTTCTCGACGCGTTCGCTGACGGTGGGTTGGCCGAGGCCCAAATCGCGCGCTGCGGCCGAAAGGCTGCCGCGTTCAATGACACGGGTGAAGATGCGCATGGCAGATAGCATATCCATGGCTGTAATCTATCGTCTTTTACGATCAATAACATCGTCATTTGCCATCTGCCAAAGATAATTCCGATTGACGAATTTGAAGACCGATCAACGGTCCAATCGGAGAACCAGTCTTGCAAACCAAAATCATCCAAGCAGGCAATACACAGCCCCAGCCGTTTGAGGGGCAGAATATCGTCATCATCGGCGGCTCCTCGGGGATCGGGCTCGCAACCGCCAGACAGGTAAAAGATGCTGGCGCAAATCTCTTTCTGGTATCCCGCAATCCGCAACGTCTACGGGAAGCTGCCGAAGCTATCGGTGGTGCAGTCCAGATCGTCTCGGACATTGCCGCCCCGCAGCCGGCAATGTTCGCCGAGATTGAAAGAATCGATCATCTGCTGATCACAGCCGGAACGGTGCACCTGAAGTCGCTCAAGGATCAGTCGGAGGCCGATCTGTTGCAGGTCATCAGCGAACGGCTGATTGGGCCACTCCTGGCCATCAAAGCGGCTCTCCCCCTTCTACATAGCGCAAGCTCGATTACCATGACCTCCGGGCAGTTCGCTTCCCGTCCCGCCGCCATCGGTGCCGTCGTGGCTGCGGCAGTCGCCGCAGTTGAAAGTACGGTTCGCGCGCTCGCCATTGAATTATCCCCGATGCGCGTCAACGCGGTTTCGCCGGGATGGGTGGATACGCCGTTGCTCGACGGCTTGATGGGCGAATCCAAACGGCAGGTGCTCGAGCAAACCGCCTCAACCCTGCCCAGCCGGAGCATCGGTCGGCCGGACGATATCGCGCAAGCTATTCTCTTCCTGATGGCCAACCGCTTTGTAACAGGAGAAGTATTGCATGTGGATGGCGGCGGCCGTTGGGTGTAGTGGAGTATCTGAGCTATCCGGTCTTTGACCCTGCTGATTTTTTAGCTCTGAGTGCTTAGTAAAGCGCAATTTTTTCCAATTTTGACGCGCGCGGCAGCTTCGCGAACATTAAGCCCGGCAGCCAGATGCTGGCGGGCCTTGGCAAGCTTATCTGGTGTGACAACGGTCTGACGGCCACCGCGTCGGCCGCGCTCCTCTGCGGCTTGCAGACCGGCACGGGTTCTTTCCCGGATCAGATCACGCTCAAACTGGGCCAGAGCGCCGAACAGATGGAAGACCAAGCGACCACCGGATGTCGTGGTGTTGATGTTCTCGGTGACGGAGCGGAAGCCGACGCCTTTGGCCTCCAACTCGGTGATGACGTCGATCAATTGCTTCATCGACCGACCGAGACGGTCGAGTTTCCAGACGGTGAGCGTGTCGCCGTCACGCGCATAGCGGATCGCGTCCGCCAGGCCGGGTCGATCGGTCTTCACACCCGATGCCTTGTCCTCGAACAACTTCTCACAACCTGCTTTGCGCAGGGCGTCGAGCTGCAACGCAGATCTTGTTCCCCCGTCGAGACCCTTGCATAGCCGATCGCGGTCATGAGGCATGATTTGTCCGTGTCGCAACCCCAGCTCTCAGCATCGCCCCGAATGAACAACCTTCGTAGCTTCGATAGTGGGTCGGCACGGCGCCGTTTCAGCCGAACACGGTCGCGCCGCGATCCGCGGTTCCGACCCACGCTCTGAACCCCGCGAAGAGCTCGCGACCCATGCCATAGTGCTCGCAGCGAAGGTGCCCAAGGGCGGGGGTGAGGGTGTTGAACTCGCACTCATCGCCCAAGAACATCAGCGTGGCCTCGTTGGCGGGGAAGCCAATCAGATCAGGGATGCATGATACAATCCCAAGTCGTTCTTTCGGCCCCTGGGTCAGGCAACGACCTCGGCAACCCACCGCCAAATAGAGGCCGCCGTTGGAATGTGGCCGGGCGGGGAGTCGCGAATCTTCATTAACCACGACGATGGCAGCCAGGTGCTTCCGACAATCGTTAGGCCCCAGTCGTCCCGGCAAGTGCCCGCGCTTCCAAGACACCCGCAGACCATCATCACCGGTTCTGTCTCAAAATGCCCTGGGCACAAATGTAAGCCCACGTCATATACGGCCCCAAGGTAGTGCCGTGCTGACTAGGGGCACGCGTTCCGGTTGGGTTCGCCATCGTCCCGCCAGCGCAATACAATCCTGGAATCAGGCTTCCATCCGGTTTCGTAGCCTGTCCGAAGCGATCAGTCCGAACACCGCCCTTGGTTCCGATCACTGACGCTTGGAACCGTATGGCGATAAACGGCGGCTTATCAATCGAAGCCATGAGACCGACATCAGCGGCCAGTTTCTTCTCATATATCGAGGCGACACCTCGACCAAATTCGGGATCCTGTCCCGCCTTCGCAAATCCGTTAAAACGAGAAACGGTCGCTTCCAATGTATCGCCGTCGACGCCTATTTTCCTCGCCAGCGCCTTAATCGTGGGGGCGGCTACAAGCCAACCTGCTTTGTTCTTGTGAAAAAAGCGAACTATCGTGTTTCGCTTCAACATTGGCCGATGGGAAATAACCCAAGCTGGCTGATGTTTCGGCCTCTGCGTCTTCGCGTCGATCTCTACGAGGCGACTGGAAATATAGTATTCGTATTCGCTGCAAAAGCGCTTGCCGCTTGCGTCCACAATAATCGCATCGGGTTCAGTGTGGAATTTAATAGCGATTCCGTGAATACGCCCCTCATAGATCACGGGGGGCTGGGCGTTGACGTTCGCCTGATCCATATATGCGAAGGCCGCGCCGGCGGCCGCAGCCATCTTATGCCCATCCCCCTCATTGGTCGGCGGGCTGCTCATAAACTCAACATCTACTGGGAAGTGCTTCGCGAGCATCACACTGTCCCATTCAAATCCTCCGGTCGCCAGCACAACACCTTGGCGGGCGCCGTATTCACACGCCGTTCCGTTTTGATCGACCTTAACGCCAACCACGGCGGAGCTCGCCGGATCTATAATAAGGTCAGTCACGCGGCTTGATGTCTTGAGAACACAGCCCTTGTCGAGGCACCCCTTGAGCAGCCCCACGACCATCGCATTTCCCATGACGGAAACTTGGTTGATCCGCCGACTTAGCAGGGTCAGGCTGTACCGAATTATCCCCCGGATTGGTTGCTTCAAAATCCTACCGGCCACCCTTTCATGATAGGTCAAGGTCAAAGGTATTGTCGACTTTCTGATGCGACGGCCAAGGCTGCCGAGTATTTTTCGGCTGATCGGTTTAGGCGAAAGGAGTCGTCCTGCCGCCTTAGAGCCGGTCGCTTCAAGGTTGGGATCGGAGACATCGGTAATCTTGAATCGTAGCGGAGAATTGCTTTCGACGGTGCGAAGCATGACAGCAGCGTTCTCGGCCTGCGCTTGCCACAATGCGTCCTCGGTCGATGCCCATCCGGGCGGTGCAACCGCTCGAATATAGTCCAACGCCTCGGCCGGAGAGTCCCTCAGACCTGCCTCTGTCATATAATGATTGGCAGGAATCCATGTCATGCCGGCCGACATGGCGCTTGTTCCGCCTATTTGGTCGCTCTTCTCAAGTATCAGAACCGTTTTTTTGCTCGCGGAAACGGTCAACGCAGCCGTTAGCGCGGCGACTCCGGAGCCGACAACAACAACATCGTACACTGTGTCTTCTGCATGTCTTTGGGAGCGAACAGTCATAGATTGTTCCAGTCGGTGCGCCGGCGCGTCACTTTGCTGATGAAATCAAGTGCGCCCATCGACAGGACCGAGGGCCGAGAGCACGCCCACATCTGAAGGGGCAGCGCCCGTTCTCATGGGCAAACGATGCTTATCGAAATGGCGTTCAACCACTCTTCCACCGCAGGAAATCAGCCAGCAGAGGACAAAATAGACAACCAGGATAAAGCCGTAGACTAGGAATGCAGGGCTTCTTCCAGTGGATATGGTCGTCTGCTCGATTATGACCTGCCCAGACCTCAACAGCTCATTTGCTCCAACAACAGCTCCGAGCGACGTTGCTTGCACCCAAGCTGTCACCAAACCAACATAGGGCGGGAGGATGACCGGCATAGCTTGGGGTAGGACAATGAGGATTAGACCTCTCCAGCCCCTCAGTCCGAAGGCCGTGGCTGCTTCCCGTTGTCCCATCGGTACAGCGACAAGACCTGCACGAATAACATAGGCCCCATTGGCGCCGCCCCAAAGCGACACCGCGACCGTGCTGGACCAGAAAGGGTCCAATGAAAAACCGAGCTCCGGCATAACGAAATAAATGAGAAACACTGTGACAATTAGAGGAATATCGCGGAGGACTTCGACCAGTAATCGACACGGACGGCTAAGCAGCGGTGATCGGAGCGAGAGTCCGGCTGTAAGGACGATGGCGAACAACGTTGCGCCTCCAACAACTGCCAAAGAAAGCCTGAGAGTCGTGATAAACCCTGCGACTAGAAAGTCCTTATATTCGAACAGCAGCACCGTTCACCTCCCGACATAAGGCCGGTCGAGCCGACGCTGCAGAATACTTCCGAGACCGGAGATGAAGAACACGCACATCAGGTACAGCACGCATATTGAAGCGAACATCTCGATAGCGCGAAGTTCATACGCGACGCGCTCTACCGCGACGAACGTCAGCTCGACCAACCCGATCGCTTGAAGGTAGGCTGAGTTCTTAACCGTGCTGACGACAGTGTTCATGATTGACGGTAGGGCAGCGCGGAGCGCTATGGGCAGGACGACAAATAGCCCATGATGCCACCGCCCGAGCCCGAGTGAAGCCGACGCGTCGCCTACTCCCGGTGGAACCGCCGCCACGCCAGCTCGAATATTTTCGATATGGAATGCACTTGCCCAGACGCTGAGTGCAGCAACGCCCGACCAGAATACCGACAGCTTGAGCCCGATAGCGGGCAACCCGTAGAAGATGAAGAAGATTTGCACGAGATACGGAGTGCCTCGGATGAGCTCCACGTACCCAGTTACTAAGTAGGAGGCGGGCCTAAGCCTGGTAGAGCGCAGCAGCGACGCAAGGAGGGCGATAATCAGCGAAAGAAGTATCGCTAAGGCACTTACTGACAATGTTACCTGTGCGCCTCCTAGCAGGTCTGGAAGAGCACGGAGAATGTAAGCGAAATCCATATCAGGCGTTCCCGGAAACACGCGGTGCAACGTGCCGGCGCCCAACGGCGCGCCGGCACGTTGAGGCCTTTAGCTCAGTGCATCTCTGCTTCCGGAGGCGCATCGGTTTCGTAGCGCTCCACCATCAGCTTGACCAGTCCCGCATTATCGACAAACTTAGGCACGACCCCCGCTTGGAACTTCTCCACTTTCATCTTCTTGATGGCGGCGTCCAGGAAGGCGAGTAGTTCGGGTTGGTTTTTCCGTACGCCAATGCCATTGGATCCGAGGTCGAACCCCTCTTCAACGACACGCAGT
The DNA here is from genome assembly GCF_040323315.1 of Mesorhizobium sp. M0047. Taxonomy (NCBI): domain Bacteria; kingdom Pseudomonadati; phylum Pseudomonadota; class Alphaproteobacteria; order Hyphomicrobiales; family Phyllobacteriaceae; genus Mesorhizobium; species Mesorhizobium sp. M0047. Next base: position 191,842 of record NZ_JAMYUW010000003.1, read on the forward strand.
TCCGGATTGTTGAAGGCTATGGTCGCAATTACCTCTCCGTCAGCAGCGTAGCCGTCTGCTCGACCCTGAAGCAACGCCTGCACACTGTCGGCGGTGGTGTTCAACTGCATGACTTCGGTTTTAGGCATGTTCGCTTGGAACCATCTCGCCTGAGAGCCACCTTTCGTTGCCAAGATTGTCTTCCCAGCGAGGTCAGCGACCTTCTGAATAGGGCTGTCCTTCGGTACAACGATGCTGCTGGTGCCCCAGTAATAACTGTGGGTAAAATCGATTACCTCGGCGCGCTTCTTGGTCTTACCGAGAGTCGCGAGAATCAGGTCGATCTTGCCGGCCTCCAGCGACGGGATACGGGCGTCGCTGGTTACACTGGTCAGTTCGGCTTTGTCAGGCGAGCCAAAAGCGTAGACAGCAATCTGCTTTGCCATCGCCACCTCGATGCCCGTTGGCTGGCCGTCCGGACCAGAGAAGCCGAACGGTGGGGTATCGCATTTGACGCCGATTCGGATAACGCCGGCGTCCTTGATTGTCTGCGGTAGCGGCGGCAGCTCCTGCGCCTGTGCCGAGAGCGGTTGCGCAAGAACGACAGCGGCAAGAGCCCAGAGTGTGGACGCAGTCTTCAGAAGAGTAGTTCGCATTTTCCCATTCCCCTATTTTGTGTTGGTTATTTTACGCCTGTTTCTTCGCCCATCGAACGGATGTCGATTTGAGCAGCGAAGGTCTCAATGAAGAATTTGCTGTAGGAACTTCCGCGTCCGAGCCTCCTGGGGGTTGTCGAAGAACTGGTCAGGGCGCGAGATCTCAACGATTCTTCCCTCGTCCATGAAGACGACCCGATCGGCAACTTGTCGCGCGAAACCCATCTCGTGGGTCACGCAGATCATCGTCATGCCGTCAGCTGCAAGTTGCGCCATTGTATCGAGAACCTCTCTCACGAGTTCCGGATCCAAGGCTGATGTTGGCTCATCGAACAGCATGACTTTTGGGTTCATACACAGCGATCGGGCTATCGCAACGCGCTGCTGCTGCCCACCGGAGAGCTGGCTTGGATAGAACCCAGCCTTTTCCGGGATCCGAACGCGCTCGAGATATAGCATAGCGAGTTCCTCCGCGGCCTTCCGCTGGATTCCCTTCACCCAACGTGGTGCGATCGTGCAATTTTGAAGAATGGTCAGATGGGGGTACAGATTGAAGTTCTGGAACACCATTCCAACTCGCTGGCGCACCTGGTCAATGTTCCGCCGGCTGTCGTTCACTTCAATCCCGTTGACGCGTATCTCACCTTTCTGGTGCCGCTCGAGCCGATTGATGCAGCGGATCATCGTGGACTTGCCGGAGCCTGACGGTCCGCAGACGACAATCTTCTCTCCTTCGGAGACGCTGAAGCTCACGTCGCTCAACACATGCAACGAACCGAACCACTTGTTCACCCCCATCAACTGAACATACGGCCCGGCAACGACATCGCTCATAATCTATCCCCCGCCACGCGCTCGCCGTATCCGGGAGCCGTGGTCTACGTATTTGGATTACTCCAAGGCTATATCAATGTTGTTTTCTGATGCAACATCTTTTTTGCGCGACCGCTGGAGAAAGGTGTAATTGGATGATCGTTCGCCGGAGCCGTCTATGATCGAGAAGCAGTCGAAAATCCCCGTGTACCTACAGGTTCAGCGCTTCATTGAAGAGCTTATCGAAGGGGCCGATTATGGTCCTGGGGACCACATTCCGTCGGAGCGGGCTCTCGCCGACCAGCTCGATGTCAACAGGCTTACGGTCAGAAAAGCCATTGATCGACTGGTCTCCTACGGACGGCTGGAGCGCAACAGCACCAGTGGAACGAGAATCCCCGAGCCGAGGCTCCATCGACACGCGGAAACTGGCCCGAACTTCGGAAGTCTGACCCGAGCAATCCAGCTGAGCAGCGGGACTCCTAGCAGCAGACTTTTGCATTTCGAGCTGTCCAAGGCGAAAGATGCGATCGCCAGCAACCTCGCCATTCCTGTTGACACGGATGTCGTGATTGTCCGTCGACTCTGGCGCGTTGACGACATCCCGATCATCATAGAAACAAGCTACATCCCTGCAGCCACGGTCCCAAACCTGGAGGCGGAGGATCTGATCGCAGGACAGTCGCTGTACGCACTCTTCCGGGAGCGGTATGGTATCGTCGCCGCAATTAGCAAGAGGACGATCTCTGTTCACGTACCAACGAGCTTCGAAGAGAAGACGCTCATGCTGCCGCCGCATTCATCGACGCTGTTGATGCGAATGATCGTGGAGGATACAAATGGGCGTCCGATCGAGTACGTCCGCTCAGTAAACCATCCAGTTCATGTGAATTTCCAAACCGCGCCGCAAGCCTCGGAACAGGCTCAGGTCGGACTGACTGGGACGAAACAACTCTGAGTTCTTGAAGGGCCAATTGGCGAGGTAGGCATGACTCTATGCCAGGGAAGCCCTGGCATAGAGTACTCTCGCTTTCAGACCGCCACCTGGGCAATCGGTCTTTTAGTAGTCCATCTTCCACATATAGCGACGTACGGTCAGCGGGTGACCGCGTGCTTCCGAAAGAGCCACCGCGTAAGTCCGGAGGAGAGGAAGAAACACGAACGGCGTGAGGTACTCACGAACACCCTCGTCGACACCATCGAACTCGAATTCCTGCGCGTCAATTTCGAGAACTTTCTCACTGAACTTCCCTGCGAAATTGAGCGCCCGTTGGTCCATAGAACGACAATTGCCCAACCCCTTCAACACCACGAAAGGTACGTCGGAATCAGTAATTTCGAAAGGACCGTGAAAATACTCGCCAGAATGAATGGGCTGGGAATGTACCCATTGCATCTCCTGCAAAATGCAGCAGGCCCATAGGTATGCAACGCCGAAGTTAGCGCCGCTCGCCATGGTGTAGATCACCGGCTCTCGCTTGCGCAGTTGAGCCCAGGCGAGGGTTGCCTCGCGGTGCTTAGTCTGCGCTGCCGCAAGGACGCTCGGCACCGCTGCCAGGCCGCGGAGCAGATCGTTAAGCTTCCCGTTTCCCTCGAATTTCGCAAGAATCCCGAACACTATGCGAAGGACGATCGCTGAAGGTATGTCCGCCGAACCTGCATCAGGTGTCGCATCATAATCAACGCGTGCATCTACGGCCTGGGCCAAGGGGGAATCGCCCTTGATCGTCAGGCCGATAGTATAAGCCCCGCGCTCCTTAGCGTACTGGGCAGCGGCAACGGTTTCTGGCGTGTCGCCAGACTTGGAGCACAGTATTACGACGCTCGATCTGGAAAGTCGCGCCGAATTGCGCGCAATGAATTCGGCCGAATTGTAAGCGTCGGCAGCGATGGTCTTCGCCTCACGCTCCATGGCGTACTTGGCTACGTTCATTTGCGAGAATGAGCCCCCGCAAGCAACTAAATATACGTTATCGGGCTTGCCGCGAGCTTGGATGTCGGCGAGTGCAGCTTGGATCGCCGCTTCGATAGGCGAAGTCATAGATAATTCCCCTGTTTTCCGGAATGCCCGGGTGATAGACCAACTTCATCATTGGTATACTCCAACGAGTGACATGGTCAACAGCTATTTGGATTCGGCCGGTCAATCGAGACATCGAAATGGCCGACGCTTCCGGTGGACCAACACCTCGTTGACCATTCGAATGATTTAGTTCGGAGCCGCCCATCCGCCGGCCGACGGCTCTCAATCGCTCTTCGCGATGGAGCCCTCTTCCAACACTCGATATCGGGCGAATGCGTCGCCCGCGAACTCGACAGCATCCCGGGAAAGCTCCTGTGAGAGTCGAAGTCCGTCAAGACTCGGAAGCGTCGGGCATCTCAACGCGACCTTGTAGGGTCGAATGCCGATCTTGATCGCACCGTCCAGGGCGACGGCATTCACGGCGGCTTATAGCCTCGTTGATAGGCTAAGGTCGCGCAGCACGTCCTTGTGCAAGGATTCCATCTGCAGCTCACTAGCCTGCGACTGCGCCGCGAGCGGTAAGGGCCGATTGACGCCGATTAGGATGGCGGCGGGCGCCAGCAAATGAATATCAAGGAAGCATCTGCGTGACGAGCGCTGTGCCAAACTTGGCGCCGAGCATCACCGCCTGGTTGCTCACTTGCCTAGGCGAACATCGTGCGCTCGAACGGAGCGAGCTCGCCAGCTCGGGAACGTCAACTTCCGTGAGATATGTTGTGGTTTAAGGCTTTTGCCGATGGGTTCAACTGCGGCCGCTTAGACGCCAACCCGCCCGCCTGCGCTAAGGTCGGAAACGGATCGCGACTTCATCGCCATAATTGTGTCTCCCGGAACTGCCTTGGTGCCGGGCAATCAAGGGGCAAGACCGATCATTCTTATGCTGGCACTCGTCGGTACGTTGGGCGCGACAACGACCAACCTCCTCGTTTGGCATGTCTTCACCAGCAGGTGTAACCCCCGTCGATGACGAGGATGCTGCCGGTGACGTAGGTTGCAACGTGGCTGGCGAGGTAGAGCATGCCGTAGGCGACTTCCTCCGGCTTGGCGAGGCGGCTCATCGGCGTGTTGTGCTCCCAGACTTCCAACCATCCCGACTTGGTGATGGCGTCTTTGGTCATGTCGGTCATGACGAAGCCGGGTGCCACGGCGCTGACGCGGATACTATGCGGCGCGAGTTCCACCGCCATGGACTTGATCATCTGGTGGACGGCGGCCTTGCTGAGAGAAGAGCGATCACGACGCCTCGTCGTCGGCACCAATTTGCATGGGCAGATGGACGCAGATTTCCGCCCTATTCGGATCGGCCGCGTCCGACTCGGATGATGGGGCGGCGTCGTCGGTCGGTGTCGGCTCTTCTTCGTAATCGGCGTCATCCTGGACCTCGACATTTGGGTCCTGCCGCCCCGGAAACTCGGCTGGCCACGGCGCCGGCCTGTGTAGACACGATGAGATGGCGTGCACAATTCCATATTGATTGGCCTATCTCGCCCCTTATATGCAATTGTCCAGATTGTTCTATTTGTATAGTTTGTGCTATTAGTGCAGTATATATAGGCAAATTCGTGACATAACTGCAACTGTTACTGTATATGTCACGATATCTCGCGCTTGAAGTATTGAATAATTCAACGTGTCCGATAGCGTCAAAGTGCGAGCGGGCAGCGCGATGCGCATGGTTTCTCGATCGTGGGGAATGGGGAGGGGATGCTGTCTTTCAGCAAAGATACCCTGGCCCTTTTTTTAATCTTTTGAGTGGAGATCAAAATGAACATCAAGAGCCTTCTTCTCGGCTCCGCTGCGGCCTTGGCCGCGGTCACCGGCGCGCGCGCCGCTGATGCGGTTGTCGTCGCCGAGCCCGAACCGGCCGAATACGTGAAGATCTGCGACGTCTACGGCGCCGGCTACTTCTATATCCCCGGCACCGAAACCTGCCTGCGCATCGGCGGCTATGTTCGCTACGACATCGGCGGTGGCGACATTGGCTCGTTCGACGGTGCCAAAGCAACCGACCGCCAGGACGGCGATGTCCAGGACACCTGGAAGAAGAACGCCCGCTTCACGCTGAAGACCTGGACCGGCCAGGAAACCGAGCTCGGCACATTGAAGACCTACACCGAAATGCGCTTCAACTTCGGCAACACCGCAACCAGCAATTCCGCCTTCGACAAGGGCGTTTCGGTGAAGTTCGCCTGGATCCAGCTCGGTGGTCTCCGCGTCGGCAAGGACGAATCGGCCTTCGATACCTTCATCGGCTACGCCGGCAACGTCATCCAGGATACACTGGTTCCCTACGGCAACTTCGACACCAACGTCGTCCAGTACTACTTCGACGCCGGCAACGGCTTCTCGGCCGTGGTCTCCCTCGAAGAGGGTTCTGGCGCGGTCGGCACAATCGACAACTACGTTCCGCACGTCGTCGGCGGCTTGAAGTACACGCAGGGCTGGGGCGGCATCACCGGCGTCGTTGCCTATGACAGCAACTATGAAGAAGTGGCCGGCAAGGTTCGCTTGGACATCAAGCCGATGGACAAGCTGTCGCTGTTCATCATGGGCGGCTACGGCACCGACGACAATTTGTTGGATAATGCGAACAACGCAATCGACGCTAGCGGTCGCGGCTTCTACAAGCAATGGAGCGGCAACTGGGCAGTCTGGGGTGGTGGCACCTACACCATCAATGAGACGACCTCGTTCAACGCCCAGCTCTCTTATGACGAAGGCAAGAATTTCGGCGTCGCGGCGAACATTGCCTATGAAATCGTCAAGGGCCTCAAGGTCACGGCCGAAGTCGACTATCTGCATGTCGGCGAAGACACCGTCACCAACTGGACCAATGCCGACAAGGAAAGCAACATCGGCGGCGTCCTTCGCTTCCAGCGCTCGTTCTAGCGGATCGGGCAGAGAGCCTGGGACCCGCAACTTCGCTGTTGCTGGCCCCAGGCTTCGCCGGTTCCAGCCGGCGTTGGCAAACGGACTGCCCAAAAAGCGCTCGTCGGCGGCTCCTCCCAGAATGCTAAGATCCGTACTCCCCGGGTCGAAGCGTGCCGCCGATGCGAAGGGCGCCCTTGAGCAAGGCGCCCTTCATCCTGACCACATCCGTTGATGGGATTCCGCCCGTTTTGGTGATCTAGCAACAGAAGGAACACGGTACTTGGAACCTGCCCACGTGGGCTGGCGTCATCCCGGCGAAGCGAGACGGTGGCCGGTGTGATTGTCCGATGAGAGAGTCCACTTGGTTTTATTGGCAAACGAAGGCGGCCGGAGGGCGACACGCCCAGACCGATGATTGCCGCTCCCGTCTCGCAGGGATGACAACTGATAGCGATGAGAGAACCTGCAACTTGGCGCAGACGTCTTGATGACACGTTTGAATTTCTGTGCAGAATTCGGCGAAGTTCAACTCAGCAAGAAATATGTCGGCACCTGCTTTGTTACGCCGAACGATTTGGCGCTACGAACCTCCTGGCAGGACCAATTCCCCCGCCACATGCCTTAAGGCGTGAGCAGCTTTCGCATGTCCTGCTCGACGCTTGGCCAGAACAATGGTCCGAGCGCTATTTTTCAAAGGGCTACCTTGATCGTGATCCAACCATTCAGCTTGTAAGTCGTGGCAGCAGACCCTTCCGCTGGAGCGAAATGGGTGAAATGTGCAGGATCTGCCCATCCGGCTGGCGGATCATGGACGAGGCCACCGAGTTCAAGTTGTGCGAAGGTTTCACAATACCGTTCGCGACATTGGAACGGCAGGCGGTCGGCTTTTCCGTCGCCGGCGAAAAGCTGGACCCCGACCCACACGACCGTATCGCCTTTCAGTTCGTTGCCGCCTGTGCGTTCGGCTGTGCGGCTATTCTCGCGGATGGAAAAGGGAACTCGAAACCGGTGAGTTTGTCTTCACGACAAAGGGACGTTCTGAGTTGGGCCTCCGAAGGCTTGACCGTGGATGAGATCGCGGATCGCCTCAGCATCAGTCGCAATACGGCAGACACTCACCTGCGGGCGGCACGAGAGAGGCTCGGGGTAGCAAGCACTGTACATGCTGTCGCGGAAGCTTTTCGCCAAGGCTTGATTGCCTAACTCACGCAATCGCGTGATGCCGCCGCCTTTCGGAAACGACCATTGGTTGACCTCGAAAACTGGAGGTCAACCAAGATGCTTCTTATCGTTACAGCGCAAAATGCGGAAGAATATCAGGCGGAATTGGATCAGGCATTCCGTCTGCGCCACAAGGTGTTCGTCGAAGAAAAGGGCTGGATGGATCTGCGGCGCGACGACGCTCGTGACATCGACTGCTTTGACGACGAGCATGCCGTCCATATGCTCTTTACCGTCGAGGACCGCGTTGTCGGCTACCAACGCATGCTGCCTTCGACGCGACCCCATCTTTTGTCGGAGGTCCTGTTCGATCTTTGCGAAGGCGAACGGCCAGCTGGCGCAAACATCTGGGAATGGACGCGCTACTGCGTCGAACCGCAGTTTCGCGAACGCGGACGCATGCTCAGTCCCGTCGCGAATGCACTTTTGTCCGGTATTGTCGAGTGGGGCCTGGGCAGCGGCATCGACACCATCATCATCGAAATGAATCCGCTTTGGCTGCTGCGCCTGGTTCAATTGCATTTCAGGGTGACACCACTGGGCCTTCCGAAGATCATCGGCGGCGAAGAGACAGTCGCGGTGACAGCGCGTTTCGATGAACGCACGCTGCAAAGGCTTCGCGAGACGCGCAGCCCAGGCCTCAAAAGCTCGATCTCGTAGAGCGAGACATCGTCTGCGCACAAAGGAGTTGCAATGTGGCGCTCCATTCAGCTGATCACACTCTACTGTACGATCGTTATCGCGGAGGAAGGCAGCTTTCTCGGCGCCTCCCGTCAACTGCGAATTCATCATTCGGCGCTCAGCAGGCGTATCAGGCATCTTGAATTGATGTTGGGCGTGGCTTTGTTCGAACGCCATCCGGGCGGGGTCAAGGCAACGGTTGCCGGGGAACGTTTCCTCGTCAACCTGCGCCGCATTCTCAAAGACTTGGATGATGCGCTTGAGCAGGTTGGAGCACCGGGGTCGGGGAAGACGGTCCAATCACCGATCGGGTTGGATGCGTCACCTTGCAATTGCGCGTTTCTCAACGTCGTCGCTGGGTCGATGGGCAGTGATCCCAACGTAGCTGCCTTCATTGCGTTTCTGCGAAGGCGGCACCCGGTGTCTTGACACCCATCTTCGTCCGCGCGCGAACTAGCTGCTTTACAGACCATGCCGAGCTCGGCTGAACGCCCGATCCGTCGCCATGAATCGCGCCAGCATCGGTGCAATGAGCTTTGCCGGATCGATGACCGTCTGGCCTGTCTCGCGACCGAGCACTTCGGCATAGGCGACGAGATCGCGGTGAACGGTGGCGGGTAGCTCGACTGTGATCTTGACCGGCCGATCGTCGGGAATTGCGGAAAGTTTCAGCTTGGTCATGAAGGGTCCTTCGGTGCGCCATACGGCGCCAGCAAGAGATCGCGATTGACGATGACACGGACCGGGAAACCGGGTCGGATGGTTAGTGTTGGCTGGACATTCAGCTGGTCGCGCACGATCTGCTGACCGACATTGGAAACCGAATCCTGTGCGCTTTCGCGGATGGCCTTGGCGATATCGCTTTCGCCGTCGCTGGAACCAAGCGAGGTCCCGACGCCGAGGAGGGTGGAGAGCGCCGCGGCCCGAAACAATTGCCCCCAGTGATGGTCGACGTCGTCTTCCAGCCCGGAAAAACCTTGTGTGTCGGCGCCTTGCTGGCGTTCCAGCACGTTCGAGGTGCCATCGGGCATTATAAGCCGGTTCCAGACCAGCAGCACACGCGACTGGCCGAAGGCAATTTGGCTGTCGTACTGGCCAACCAGTCTTGTACCCTGGGGGATCATCAGGGATGAGCCTGTCGGACTGTCATAGACATTCTCCGTGACCTGAGCGGTGATCTGACCGGGAAGATCGGAACGAATGCCGGTGATGAGCGCGGCCGGGATGATTGTGCCGGCCTGCACCACGTACGGCGAGGCCTTCTGGGCGAGCCGTTCGCCACTGACCGTGCGTCGGTCGGACTCGGCGTTGACAAAGGCGAGCTTGCGGTCCGCCGAGTTCTGAGGGGAGTCGGGATCGAGCCTCGGCTGCTCGGCCAGCGGCAATGAACCGGACATGGCGTCCGCGGCAATATTGCCTGCACCAGCACCCTGTCGCACCGGATTTGCCGGCGCATTGGAGCCGACAAACAGTTTTGCGACGCGCGCCGCCTCGATCTCGGCCAGGCGGCGCTGCTCGTCGGGATCGGCGCGCGGTGCATCAATGTTCGGCACCGCCGTCGGCTGTCCACGCTCTTGAGCACGCAGGATCGGCCGGCCGAGATCACCAGGCAGCGCGGGACCGAGCTTTGGAACTCCGGCGTAATCTTTCGGCAGCGTCTGCAGCCCATCGGCAGTGGACCGGTTTTCGATGGTGAAGAGTTCAGACGGCTGTTCATTGCCACGCCGCCTCGTGTCGAGCGCCCAGATCAGCGTGCCGAGGATAGCAACACTGGCGAGCCCACCAAGGCCGATCAGCACCTTGCGCGAAAGGCGCGTGACCCTGGCTGGCTCGGGGCGAAGGCGCAGTTCCGCCCTGATGTCCTGATTGGGTGCGTTTGCAGCTTCGCTCATCGGAACAGCCCCGCACTGCGCTGCGGCCTTCTCCCATCGGTACGCACGATCCTGACACGCCGCTCCGACTGTTTATCGCCCAGCCTCAATTCGGCGGCGGCGAACAGCCGGTCGACGACATAGTAGTTTTGCCGGGCACGGTAGTTGACGAGTTCCGAGCCGCCTGATGGGCCGACAACGAACAATGGCGGCATTTCCCCCTGCCCGATGCCGGACGGAAACTCGATATAGACTTTTGCACCGTCGTCGAAGGCGCGTAGTGGCCTCCAGGGGGCCGCGTCGCCCTCGATGCGATAGCGGAAATTGAGCTTCTGGATGTCGACGCCGGCAGCGACCGGCTGCGCGGCGGAAGCTTGTACGTTCTGGTGCCGCAGCGCAATCAGCTGATCTTGCGGATATTGCCACGACACCGAGGCCATGTAGGTCTTTTCCGTTGAGCGCAGCTCGAGATGATAGGTGCGGCGGTCGCTGTTGATGACAAGGTTGGTCTGAAGATCGGGGCGCGTCGGCTTGACGAGGATATGGACCTGCAGCCGGTCCCCTGCCCCACTCTGCGTATCGCCGATGATCCAGCGCACCGTATCGCCGGCGGCGACGGGCCCGGAGCCGACAAGTTGCTCGCCTGGCTGCAGCGCGATGTCGGTGACCTGGCCGGGTGCAGCGTAGACCTGATAGAGCGCGCCTTCGCTCCAGGGATAGAGCTGGATCGCGTTGATAAAACCGTCGCGGACGGGCTGCATTCTTGCTGCCTCATTCGCCTGGATGACCCGCTGTTTCGGATCCGCCGGCTCTGCCTTGCTGATCTCGACCGGCTTCAACTGGCCGGGGAGCGGAAGGGGTTTCGGAAGCTCCACCACCTTCACGGGACCAGGCGGGTCGACCTTCTGCACTGCAGGCTTGGCATCATCATATTGGATCTCAGGCGGGATGTATTTTTTCGCAGCGCAGCCTGCGAGCGCTGTCGCCGATAGCAGTGCAACTGCGAGCACGTGCGCCGCTGTTACGTTGGGCGCGGTCTGTTCCGTTGCTTTGCGTGTTGGTGCCGCACACATCATGAAAGTTCCTTCGACCAGTTGATGGCGTTGACGTAGATACCGAGCGGATTGACCTTCAGCCGATCGGCGTCGCGGGGTTGTTGCGTGACGATGGTCAGGATGGCGGTCCAGCGCTCGGTGCCGGCCAGGCTGCCGTTGTCGTAATGGCGCTCGACCCATGCGACACGGAACGAGTCCGGCGTGGCGCGGATGACGCTGGAGACTTCGACCGCGATCTGGATCTTGCCAACCTTGGCAAAGGGGTCGTTCAGGCGGGCGTAGTCATTCAGCGAGACGGCACCACGATCGGTCGTGTAGTCGTAGGCACGCAGCCAATTCTGGCGGACGATGACGGGATCGTCCGCGATGCTTCTCACCTGTTCGATGAAACGGGCGAGATGCCATGCGATCTGCGGATCGGTCGGGCGATAGTCGGCAACGGCCGAAGCGACCACCTGCGCCTCGCCGAACTTGTCGACCTGAACCACCCACGGAACCACGGAGCCCCGCGTCGACTGCCAGACCAAGGCGGAAGCGAACCCTCCAGCCAGAATGAGCGAGCCGAAGGCCATCAGCCGCCAGTTTTTCGCCTGCACACGGGCCGAGCCCATGCGATCATCCCAGACCTGTGCGGCACGTTGGTATGGCGTCTCCGGCTGAGGCGTCGTTCCGTAGCGAATGGAAGGTCGTTTGAAGAGGTTCATCGGCGGTCGTCCTGATTGAGGGAAACATTCATCGAGCCGCCGCCGTGATCGCCGGAGCGGACGGAATGCGCGGCCATGCTCGCGCCATGGCTCATGGTCTGGCCGCGCTTCATGCGGTTGGCCCATGCCGGTGGTGATCCGGCACTGGATTCAGCCATCGACGCGCGCCCTGAGGCAGGAGCTGCTGGCTGCTCTCCACCCGTTGCGGTCCATGCGGCCGCGCCGCCAGCCTGCTGGCTGGAAGACAGGGCTGAAGCCGCGCGCGACATTGCCCGCTTCGCCGGCTGAACAGCAGCGCCGGCACCAGCCTTGGCGACACCTGCAATGCCGGCGGCCATCGAGCCTGCACCGCTCTGTCCAGATATTGCCGCTGCGAGGCCATAAGCTGTCGCGGTGCTGCCGGCCAAATGCGCGCCGCCACGTGCGGCGGCTGCCGACACGCGCCCACCTGCACTGAGCGCGCTCGCGGTGCCGCTCCATCCGGCGCGGGCGCCTATGACACCAGCAGCACCAAGGCCGGCGGCAGCGAGGCTGGTGCCGACGGCAGCACCCGCGCCGAGCTGCGGCGCGCCGGAAACAAGGCCGGTCGCGATGCCCGGACCGAAGATTGAAAGCCCCATCAGTGACAGGGCGCCGAGAACCAGAGACAGCGCATCCGTGATCGTCGGTTGTTCAGCGCCAAAGCCTTGAGTGAACTCGCCGAAGAGACCTGACCCGATGCCGACGATAACGGCGAGCACGAGGATCTTCACGCCTGAGGCGACGATGTTGCCGAGCACCTTTTCGGCAAGGAACGCGGTCCGATTGAAGAGCGCGAAGGGGATCAGCACAAAGCCGGCAAGCGTCGTCAGCTTAAACTCGATCAGGGTTACGAAGATCTGGACGGCGAGGATGAAGAAGGCGATCAGGACGATTGCCCAGGCGATCATCAGCACGGCGATCTGAACAAAATTCTCGAAGAAGGAGACGTAGCCCATCAACTGGCTGGCGGATTCGAGAATCGGATTGCCGGCATCGATGCCGACCTGCGCAACGCGTCCCGGCTGCAGGAGGGCTGAGCCTGAAAGTGTCGATCCTCCGGCCTTCAGGCCCAGTCCCGAAAAGCTCCCGAAGACGATGCCAGCGAGACGATTGAAGTTGCCGATGATGAAAGCGAAGAAGCCTATATAGAGCGTCTTCTTAACCAGCCGATGCAGCACGTCCTCGTCAGCACCCCAGGCCCAGAACAGGCCGGCGAGCGTGATGTCGATGACGATCAGGGTGGAGGTGAGGAACGCCACTTCCCCGCCAAGTAAGCCAAACCCGGAATCGATGTAGCGTGTAAAAGTCTCCAGGAAGCGGTCGATAATGCCGGTGTCGTTCATGGCTTCTTATTCTCGCCGATCGAACGGTCGATCCGGTCGAAGCGGTCGTCCGCTGGCCAAGCCGGCTTGTCGCTGTCGGCGGGCATGAAGAAGCGCCTGCGATTCTCTTCCCATGCGGCCTTGCATGCTGCTTCATCGACCGCTCGTTCACCGAGCTGGCGGCAACGCGTAAGTTCGCGGGAGAGCGGGCCGCCACTGGGATCGGCCGGCCGCAAGATTGGCGGTGACGTGAATCTCTCGTCGTTGCGCGACACGATGGTTGCAGCGACCGCCAACGCGAGCGCCGTCACCGCGACAAGTCGCGCCGTCATTCTCAGGTCCATGAGAAAAACCTCAGTCGTGGAACATACGGACCGGGGACGGTCGGTAGCCGCTGCCGGTCATGAAGCGGCTGAACTGCTCGCGTGCCTGCTCCTGCGCGGCGGCCTTCCTCGCCTCTTCGATTGCAACGGCCCTCCCTTGCGCGGCGAGCATCGCCGTGAGGTCGGCGGCCTGCTTTGCCTGCACGGCGAGAAGCTGATTGCCTGCCTGTGTAGCCTGCAAGACGCCGACGGCCGACTGACTGGCGTCGACAAGAGCGCTCGTCTGTTGCTGTGTCCCCTCGATGTTGTCGACGGCGACGGCTCCGGCTTTCAAAGAATGCTCGAAGGCCGAAACCGATGTCTGCCAGCGTTCGCGCGCGCCATCGACAAGCTGCTGGCTGGAAAGGTCCGAGCCGAAATTTTCGTAGGTCGAGGTAAACTGGCTCTCGATCTCCTGAACGCTGTAAGCGAGCTTGTCGGCCTCGCCGAGCAGGGTCTTCATCTGAGAGAAATTGCCTTCGATCTGGCCAAGCAGCGAGGTCGGCAGCGAGGTGAGGTTTTTCGCCTGGTTGATCAGCATCTGCGCTTCGTTCTGAAGCGAGGTGACCTGGTTCTGGATTTGCTCAAGCGCTCGCGACGCTGAGAGCAGGTTCTCGGCGTAGTTCCTGGGATCAAAGACAATGAGCGCCGATGCAGGCACTGATGACAAGCCGAGGACAATGGCGGTGACACTGGCTGCTGCCATGTGGCGAAAGCGAGAATTCTTGCCAACGGGATTCATGACGGAACCTCCTTTGTGGATTGATCGATGACGTTGGGGAGATCGGGAATGAGGTCTGCGGCCCAGGAGAGCCCTCGATCGGCAAGCCAGACCTCGAGGAAATGTTTCCGGCCGGCGTCAGTGATGATCCGGTCGATCGCTGCCTGATCGGATTTGGATGATGCGGCGCACAGAGCCAGCGCGATCGGACCAAGACCCAGATCGAACAGGCGATTGCCCCGCCGCGACTGGCAGTAGTAGTCGCGCTTCGGCGTTGCCCTGGCGACGATCTCGATCTGGCGGTCGTTGAGGCCGAAGCGGCGGTAGATCTCGGTGATCTGCGGCTCGATTGCGCGTTCGTTCGGCAGGAACAGCCGCGTCGGACAGCTCTCGACAATGGCTGGTGCGATCCTGCTGCCGTCGATGTCGGAAAGGGATTGTGTGGCGAAGATGACGGAAGCATTCTTCTTGCGAAGGGTCTTCAGCCATTCACGAAGCTGATCGGCGAAGCTTCCATCGTCGAGCGCCAGCCACCCCTCATCGATGATCAGCAGCGTCGGCCTGCCATCCATCCGCTGCTCGATGCGGTGGAAGAGATAGGCGAGCACGGCCGGTGCCGCGCCCGTGCCGATCAACCCCTCTGTCTCGAAAGCCTGGACGGAAGCTTCGCCAAGACGCTCGTGCTCGGCGTCGAGCAGCCGGCCATAGGGACCGCCAATGCAATAAGGCCGCAGCGCCTGCTTCAGCGGCGAGGATTGCAGGAGCACCGTCAGGCCGGTCAGTGTCCGTTCCTGTACCGGCGCAGAGGCCAGCGAAGTCAGGGCTGACCACAGATGTTCTTTCAGATCAGGCGTGACGGGAACGCCTTCGCGCAGAAGAATGTCGACCAGCCAGTCGGCTGCCCAGGCGCGCTCTGGAGTATGGTGGATGCGGCCAAGCGGCTGTAGCGAGACGGTGTCGACGTGGTCCGACAGGTCCGCCAGCGTCAGCAGAGCAAGCGGATCTTCCGCGCCCTGCCCGCTCACCGCATTGCTGCCAAGATTGTGCCAGTCGCCGTCCATGGCCAACATGGCCGCACGAATCGAGCCGCCGAAGTCGAACGCAAAGATCTGATTGTTTTCATAGCGCCGGAATTGCAGCGCCATCAGCGCGAGCAAGACCGATTTGCCCGCACCGGTCGGGCCAACAACAACGGTGTGGCCGACATCGCCGACATGCAGGGCGAACCGGAACGGGGTCGCGCCTTCAGTCCGGGCGAAGAACAGTGGCGGGGCGACAAAATGCTCATCCTCAACCGGTCCAGCCCAGACTGCCGAGAGTGGGATCATGTGAGCGAGATTCAGCGTCGACAGCGGCGGCTGGCGGACATTCGCATAGACATGACCTGGAATGCTGCCGAGCCACGCTTCGACGGCGTTGACGCCTTCGGCGATGCAGGTGAAATCCTTGCCCTGGATGACCTTTTCGACCAGCCTGAGTTTCTCGTCGGCGATCGATGGATCGGCATCCCATACCGTTACGGTGGCGGTGACATAAGCCTGGCCGATCTGGTCTGAGCCGAGGTCCTGAAGGGCGGCGTCCGCATCGGCCGCCTTGTTGGCGGCGTCCGTGTCGACGAGAACTGATGCCTCATTGGTCATCACTTCCTTGAGGATCGCGCCGATCGACTTGCGCTTGGCGAACCACTGGCGGCGGATTTTCGTCAGGAGCTTGGTGGCATCGGCCTTGTCGAGCATGATCGCGCGCGTCGACCAGCGGTAGGGGAAGGCAAGCCGATTGAGATCGTCGAGTATCCCGGGAAAGGTCATGGTGGGAAACCCGATGATGGTGAGCGTGCGAAGATGGACATTGCCGAGCCTCGGCTCCAGCCCGCCGGCGAGCGGCTGATCGACAAGAAGCGCATCGAGATGCATCGGCGTCTCGGGGACACGCACATGATGGCGCTTGGTGGAAACGCAGGAGTGAAGGTAAGTCAGCGTCTCGCCATCATCGAGCCAGGCGGCTTCGGGGACAAAACCTTCGACCAGGTTGAGCACCCGGTCGGTGCGGTCGACAAAGCTCTTCAGAAATTCCCACGGATCGAGGCCGCTTTTTGCCCGACCTTCATAGAGCCAACTCTCGATGCGCGAGGCTTCCTCGGCAGGCGGCAGCCAGGCCAAGGTGAGAAAATAATCGCTCTCAAACAGATCGCCATCCGATCGGCGATCGCTCCACCGACGCGGTCCTTGATCGGACTCGCCCTCGAACTGGTCACGACGTTCGAGATCGACCAACGCCGAAGCACTGTCAGGGAAAAGACCTTCAGGATAGTGCTGCGCGGCCAGGCGAACGGCTTCGACGAAGATCGCCCAGCCGGAACCGAGACGGCGAAGTGCACTGTTTAGCCGCGCCGTGGTCCCTACAAGTTCCGCCGGCGTGGCGGAATCCAGATCTGGCCCGCGGAAGCGAGCGGTTCGCTGGAACGAGCCATCCTTGTTGAGCACCACGCCCGGCGCCACTAAGGCGGCCCAGGGTAGGTAGTCCGAGAGGCCGGCGCTCGTCTTGCGATATTCGGTGAGGTTCATCATCGCGGAAAAACCTCTCAGCAACCGAAATTCGCGGGATAGCGCAGGTGCCGGCGGACGACGTCGATGAACTGTGCATCGCGCCTTGCCGCCCAGACGGCCGCGAAATGGCCAATCGCCCAGATGACGAGACCTGCGATCCAGAGGCGGAGGCCGAGCCCGACGGCGCCGGCGAGCGTGCCGTTGGCGATGGCGACCGCGCGCGGCGCGCCACCGAGCAGGATTGGTTCGGTGAGCGCGCGATGCACTGGCGCGAAAAAACCGCGGATGTCTTCGTCCATCAGATCAGCGCTCCGCCGCCGAACGAGAAGAATGACAGGAAGAAAGAACTGGCCGCGAAGGCGATCGACAGCCCGAACACGATCTGGATCAGCCGGCGGAATCCACCCGATGTGTCGCCGAAGGCAAGTGACAGGCCGGTGACGATGATGATGATCACCGCAACGATCTTGGCGACCGGTCCCTCGACAGATTCGAGGATCTGCTGAAGCGGTTCTTCCCAAGGCATGGAGGAGCCTGCAGCGTGGGCAGGCGCGATCATCATGGCCGCAACCGCGGCCGTTGTTGCAGCGAATTGGAGCGCCACGCCAAGCTTATGGATAGACGATGAAGTGAAGCGGATCGGATTCATTCTTGTGCTCCATGGAGAACTGGGGATTTGTGGCTGGTGCAGTCTCGAGCCTGGCTTCGAGCGTGCGGTAGTCGCCTGTGGCCGGATCGAGCCCTTCGACCCAGGCGATCTCGACCAGACGACGTGCAGCACCCCGGCCAGCGAGGACGGCGATGAGGTCAATGGTTTCGGCAATGAGCGCGCGCGGAACCATGACGACGGCCTCCTGAACGAGCTGCTCGAGTCGGCGCAGTGCGCCAAGGGCGGAACTGGCATGGATGGTGCCGATGCCGCCGGGGTGGCCGGTGCCCCAGGCTTTCAGCAGATCAAGCGCCTCGGCGCCGCGCACTTCGCCGATCGGGATGCGATCGGGGCGAAGCCGCAACGACGACTTCACCAGATCGGAGAGAGAGGCGACACCGTCCTTTGTGCGCAAGGCAACCAGATTTGGCGCCGCACACCGCAGTTCGCGGGTGTCCTCGATCAGCACGACGCGATCGGCGGTTTTGGCCACCTCCGCGAGCAGCGCATTGACCAGCGTGGTCTTGCCGGTTGACGTGCCGCCGGCGACCAGCACATTCTTGCGCCTCTCGACGGCGAGCCTTAGCACGTTGGCCTGGGCCTCCGTCATGATGCCGACGCTGACATAGTCTTCCAGCGAGAACACAGCGACTGCCGGCTTGCGGATCGCGAATGTCGGTGCCGTGACGACAGGCGGCAGCAGGCCCTCGAAGCGTTCGCCAGTCCCGGGCAGTTCGGCCGAGACGCGCGGCATACCCGAATGCGCCTCGGCGCCGACATGGTGAGCTACCAGCCGAACGATGCGCTCGCCGTCGGCCGGGATGAGGACTTCATCGGTTGCGACAAGTCCTTCTCTTAACCGGTCGACCCACAGCCGCCCGTCCGGGTTCAGCATCACCTCGACGATTGCTGGATCTTCAAGAAAGCCGGCGATGGCCGGACCGAGTGCGGTGCGCAGCATGCGTGCGCCGCGTGACACCGCTTCACTAGAGTGATGATTGGTTGTCACCGTGGTCCCCATTCTTCGCGGCGAGTTGGTTCGTGCCGGTGTCGGGGATGATTAGAAGAGGCAGGAATACCGACCTTGCAACAAGCAAAGCCGGCGATCGTGATGCGACGTGCAGAGACTTGCAGAATGCGGTGCGACTATCTCGTCGGCGTGGCTGCGCGCTCTATCTCGCCAGAGAATCATCCGCGTCGGCTGGCGACGCAGGCGGCACGTCGTCAGCGATTTCCTGTCTGAGTTTTGGCCCTTTGCTCAATCGGCGACCGAGCGCATCGACAAAGCTGTCATAGCGCTGCAGCCCCTTCGCACGGGCTTCAGCCTGCGCGGATTCCGGCAAGGCTGGGGTCGAGTTGAGCCAGAACCGCACGAACAGTGCCAGCGTCTCGATTGCGATGCCGACGTCGCGCTCGACGCGCTGGACACGCCGGTCGATCTGGTCGAGGCGACGGGTGATTGCCGCCTCCTTCCGTTCCTCGGCGTCGGGGGACAGGAATGACGCAATCGCAGCCTCAGCGATCAATGAGAGCGGGACATCACGACGAGCAGAGTAGTCGGCCAACGCGTTCATCACGTCCGGATCGAGATAGGCCGAGAGCCTCTTCTTCTTCGCGTTCCTCACAACTCAATGCCGTCGTTCGGATCAAGGGCGGCCTGCCGTGCGGCGCGGCGCATGACCCGGTCGACCGAGCGCTGACGGACCGCGTCGTCGTCAAGTTCGTCCCGGTCAAGGTCGAACTCGTCGTCGCGCTGTGTTGTTCGCTCCGGCGCGATGTCCTCGTGTTCGGGAATCTCGGGCTGGCGGCGGATGCCGCCATTTGCCGGATCCTCGTTCCGTGGATTCATGGAGGGCTTCGATTGCTGAGGATTGTCTTCCGACGCCGGAAGGACTGTTGGGCCGGTCCAGTTGTCGGGACGCGACATTCCCTGGGCCGTTTCTGGCTTCGGCGGCGGCAGGACACGCTCGGCAAGACGCGGATCGGCGAAGTGCCGCGCCTTCTTCGCTCGGATCGGGAACAGGCCTGACACCATGACGATGGCGTCGGTCGGCGGAAGTTGCATGATCTCGCCCGGAGTCATCAGGGCGCGCGCCGTTTCCTGCCGCGACACCATCAGATGCCCGAGCCAGGGCGACAACCTGTGCCCGGCATAGTTCTTCATGGCTCGCATCTCGGTTCCTGTTCCCAGCGAGTCCGACACACGCTTGGCCGTCCGTTCGTCGTTGGTGGCAAAGCTCACCCGCACATGACAATTATCGAGGATGGAATTGTTCGGGCCGTAGGCTTTTTCGATCTGATTGAGCGATTGGGCAATCAAGAAGGACTTGATGCCATAGCCGGCCATGAAGGCTAGCGCCGACTCGAAGAAATCAAGCCGGCCGAGCGCGGGAAACTCGTCGAGCATCATCAGAAGGCGTTGGCGCCGATCCCTTGCGTGCAGATCCTCAGTCAGCCTGCGGCCGATCTGGTTGAGCACAAGCCGGATCAGCGGCTTGGTGCGGCTGATGTCCGATGGGGGGACGACCAGATAGAGTGTCGTTGGACGCGCGCCCTCGACAAGATTGGCGATCCGCCAGTCGCAGCGAGACGTCACCTTCGCCACCACTGGGTCACGGTAGAGGCCCAGAAAACTCATGGCCGTCGAGAGCACACCGGAGCGCTCGTTCTCCGATTTGTTGAGCAGTTCTCGCGCCGCCGATGCGACGACCGGATGCGGACCGCCCTCACCCAGATGGCGCGTCAGCATCATGGTGCGCAATGTCGTTTCGATGGGCCGTTGCGGATCGGAGAGAAAATTGGCAACGCCGGCAAGAGTCTTGTCCGTTTCAGCATAAAGGACGTGCAAGATGGCGCCGACCAGCAACGCGTGGCTGGTTTTCTCCCAATGATTGCGGCGTTCCAATGATCCTTCCGGATCGACCAGCACATCAGCGACGTTCTGGACGTCGCGGACCTCCCATTCCCCACGTCGCACCTCGAGCAGGGGATTGTAAGCGGCCGAGGCCGCGTTGGTCGGATCGAACAGGAGCACGTGACCAAATCGCGATCGCCACCCCGCCGTCAGTTCCCAATTCTCGCCCTTGATGTCGTGGACAATCGCGCTTCCAGGCCAGGTCAGCAGCGATGGTACCACCAGGCCCACACCCTTGCCGCTTCGTGTCGGCGCGAAGCACAGAACGTGCTCAGGGCCGTCGTGGCGCAGATAATCCCGATCGTACTTGCCCAACACGACACCGTCGGGGCCGATCAAGCCTTCAGCCAAGATTTCATCGCGCGTCGCCCACCGCGCCGACCCGTAGGTGGCCGCGTTTTTCGCCTCGCGCGCACGCCACACCGACATACCGATGGCGGCAGCGATCGCAACAAAGCTTCCGCTCGCCGCGACCAGCGCACCTTCGAGAAAAATCTCGGGTGCATAGGCGTCATAGAAAAACCACCACCAGAAAAAAGCCGGCGGCGAGTAGATGGGCTGACCCGCAAGCTCGAACCAAGGCGAACCGAGTTGCGGCTGGAAGCCAAACCGCCATGCGGTCCACTGTGTCGCGCACCACGTGCTACCGAGAACGATCAGAAGCACGGTTAGAATCTGGCCCCACAATATCCTGGTAGCCGGCACGTTTTCACCCTTGGGGTTACCAATCGGGAGCCGTTAGAAAATGCCGCGATTGCGCATATGCAAGAACAAAGGACCAGGCAGGACGACATGGCGTGGCCGGACCTGGAGAGACTTGCGGGTTACGGTGCGCGGTCCAGGCGTTCAGAGTCCATTTGACATTGAGCAGGGGACTTCGACACGTCAGCCGCCGGGCTGTCGCATTTGGCATAGAAATGAGCCGACGCGCAGGGCAAAGACCGACACTGTGCCGTCTTGGACGAACGTTGACGGGCAGCGGCCAGCAGTTCACCCTTCGCTCGCTATGATATTCGGAACTCCACGAACCCTATGCAAGATGCAACAACACAGGCGACGAAGCGCGCCGCCACATCCAACCGGAGCCGGGCCGTCAGCGCGGATCTGATCGCCGTTGTGATAGCCGTGACGAATGGGGAACCGCGCGTTCTGACCATCGGACAGGCAGACGCTTTGCCGTCAGGCCCTTTTGAGCTCGGCCATCGATCCTTGCAGTCGGGTTTGAGGGCTTGGGTCGAGCGGCAGACCGGTCATCCGCTAGGCTACATCGAACAGCTCTATACGTTCGCAGATCGCGACAGGATTGGCGACGAGCGCGTACAGCGGGTGATCTCGATCAGCTATCTCGGCTTAACGCGGGAAGAGCAGACCGAAAGGTCTCCAACACATGGTTGGCAAGGCTGGTATGACTATTTTCCGTGGGAAGATCACCGTGCGGGCGTGCCACCTATCGTGCCTAATATCCTCATGCCCCGACTTCTGGCATGGGCCGACGAAGCCGCAGCCCCGAACATGCGCCTCGATCGCCGGCAGCGCGTGGAATTCGCCTTTGGCCTGGATGATCGTGGCTGGAACGAGGAACTCGCCCTGCAGCGATACGAACTGCTCTATGAAGCAGCGCTGGCGGCCGAAGCCACACGCGGCTCGGACAGCGGCAGTGCGCTGACCGCTCCCGGTCGACCGATGATTGCCGACCACCGCCGTATTCTGGCAACGGGAATCGCCAGGTTGCGGACCAAGATCAAATACCGGCCGGTTGTCTTCGAGCTGATGCCGCCAACATTTACACTCCTGCAATTGCAGCGCACCGTTGAAGCGCTCGCAGGTCGGCTCGTTCATAAGCCAAACTTTCGGCGTCTGATCGAAGACCAGGATCTGGTCGAGGAGACAGGTGAGACAATGTCAGATACCGGGGGGCGTCCAGCCAAGCGCTTCCGCTTTCGCCAAACGGTTCTGGCGGAGCGAGCTGTCGCAGGGACCAAATTGCCGCTCTCACGCGCTTGACATTGCTTATACTCAATATAAGAATATGCCTATTATACTCACCTGGAGAATAATAGGTAATGCCGATCGCCTCTGCATGTACAGCCGCGCTCTACGACCGGGTGCGACGGGTCATCCCACCGATCGAGTGGCCGGCATTCACCGACGATATCGGCGCCATCCTTGATCTGAAGCGGCAGCGAAATGCCGTTATCCTGGCGCACAACTACCAAACGCCGGAGATCTTCCACTGTGTCGCCGACATCGTTGGCGACAGCCTGGCGCTTGCCCGCAAGGCGATGTCAGTCGAAGCGGACGTCATTGTGCTTGCCGGCGTTCACTTCATGGCCGAGACGGCAAAGCTGCTCAATCCGCAGAAGACAGTACTCATTCCAGACCTGCGCGCTGGCTGTTCGCTGGCCGACTCAATTACCGCCGAAGACATCCGCCTGCTGCGGCAGCGCTATCCGGGCGTGCCTGTTGTCACCTATGTCAACACGTCAGCCGAGGTGAAAGCCGAGTCCGATATCTGCTGTACCTCAGGCAACGCGAAGGCTGTCGTCGAGTCGCTTGGCGTTCCTCAGGTGATCATGCTGCCAGATGAATATCTGGCCCAGAACATTGCCGCCCAGACCGATGTGGAGATCATCGCTTGGAAAGGACATTGCGAGGTGCATGAGCGCTTCACGCCTGCCGACATTCGCCAGCTGCGCGAGGACCATCCGGGTGTGACGGTACTGGCGCATCCCGAATGTCCGCCCGAAGTGGTGGCCGAGGCCGATTTCTCCGGCTCGACCGCGGCGATGTCCGACTATGTCGGGCGGCAAAAGCCACCCCGCGTCGTGCTGATGACGGAATGCTCGATGAGCGACAATGTCGCGGTCGAACACCCCGAGGTCGAGTTCATCCGGCCCTGCAATTTGTGCCCGTACATGAAGCGGATAACGCTCGCCAACATACGCACGGCGCTGGAGCAGAACCGCCATGAGGTGACCATCGCACCCGAGATTGCTGGGCGTGCGCGGCTGGCCGTCGAGCGGATGCTGGCGGTATGAGCGTGGACGCCCGCGACCTCGCCGGCCGGCCGATTATCATCGGCGGCGGCATAGCCGGGCTGATGACTGCGCTGCATCTGGCGCCTGAGCCGGTGCTTCTCCTGTCGAGATCGCCGCTTGGCGCCGACACATCGAGCGTGTGGGCGCAGGGTGGGCTGGCCGCCAGCCTGGGCGAAGATGATGAACCGGCGCTCCATCTTGCCGACACGCTCGCCGCAGGTGACGGCCTTTGCGATGCGGATACAGCAAGGCGCATCGTGTACGCGGCGCCGGCCGGGATCGAGAATCTGGCGCGCCTGGGGGTTGGCTTCGACCGCACACCCCAAGGAGCTCTGCGGCTCGGGTTGGAAGCCGCGCACAGCCGGCGGCGCATCGCTCATGCCGGAGGTGACGGCAGCGGACGGGAGGTCATGCGCGCCCTGGTCGCCGCGGTGCGTTCCACGCCGTCGATTGTGATTTTGGAAGGCGTGGAAGCAAGACGGTTGGCCATAGAGGACGGCAGAGTCGCCGGTGTGCTTGCGAACTGTTCGACAGGTCCGGTATTTCTCGCCACAGGGCGGGTCATTCTCGCCACTGGCGGGATCGGCGGCCTGTTCCAAGATTCAACCAACCCACTGGGCAGTTGCGGACAAGGCTTGGCGCTGGCAGCGCGTGCGGGCGCCGTGCTTGCCGACTTGGAGTTCATCCAGTTCCACCCGACCGCGCTTGACGGACTGGGCCGTCCGATGCCGCTCATCAGTGAGGCGGTTCGCGGGGAAGGCGCGATAGTCGTCGATGAGACAGGGCGGCGTTTTCTCGACCGCGTGCGTGGTGCGGAGCTCGCACCGCGCGACATCGTGGCGCGCGCAGTCTGGCAACATCTTGCAGACGGCCACCGCACCTTCCTCGATGTGCGCGAAAGGCCAGGCGCGATATTTGCGCGGCAATTTCCGACGATCGCATCAGCCTGCCGCGGCGTCGGCATCGATCCGGCACGAGACCTCATTCCCATCCGACCGGCCCAGCATTTCCACATGGGTGGTGTCGCCGTGGATCTCGCCGGGCGAACATCGGTTCAGGGACTTTGGGCCTGCGGAGAGGTTGCGTCGACCGGGCTGCACGGTGCCAATCGGCTCGCCAGCAACTCGCTGATCGAGGCCGTCGTTTACGCGCGCTGGGTTGCCGAAAGTGTCGCCGGGTCACCTGACGGGGGTGCAAAGCCAGCGATGGCAGCTGACCTGCCCGCGCCGGATCCAAGGCCTGTGCGTCCTCTCGTGTCACGGGCCCTCGGTGTCACGCGGGATGGCGAAGGGTTGAAGGAGGCTGCGCGGGCTTTGCTGCCGCTGTCGCAGCGGCACGACGCGGGGTCCGATCCCGCCGCCGTTGGGCTGATGATTGCGGTTGCCGCCTTGCAGCGCAGGGAAAGCCGCGGCGCTCACTACCGGACCGACTTTCCCTATCAAGCGGCCGTCGCGCGCCGTTCCGAAATCACGCTCGACGCGGCCATAGCCGCCGCGCGGGAACTCGCATGCCCCCAACTCTGGAAAGCATCCTCTGATGAGCCTCCCACCCCTTCCCGCAATCATGCTCGAACCGCTGGTGCGGACAGCTCTGCTTGAAGACCTCGGCAGGGCCGGCGACCTGACCTCGGGCGCTGTCGTAGCAAAGGACCATCATGTGACGACCGTGCTGAGAGCGCGCCAAGCCGGAACTGTCGCCGGGCTCGATCTGGCGATGCTCGCTTTCCGGCTCATCGATCCTGGCGTCGAAATGGTGGTCCATCGCGCGGACGGCAGCGAAGTCGCGCCCGGTGAGATCATTGCATCGGTCAGCGGTCCGGCCCGGGCCATGCTCACCGCCGAACGCACCGCGCTCAATTTTCTCTGTCATTTGAGCGGCATCGCCACAGCGACGGCGTCGGTCGTCACAGCCGTACGCGGCCATCGTGCAAAGATTGTCTGCACGCGCAAGACGACGCCGGGACTGCGAGCCGTCGAGAAATACGCCGTGCGTGCTGGGGGCGGTTCAAATCACCGCTTCGGCCTCGACGACGCCATCCTGATCAAGGACAACCACATCGCCATCGCCGGAGGAATTCACCCGGCGATCGAGCGCGCACGAAGCAGCATCGGTCATCTCGTCAAGATCGAAGTCGAGGTCGATACGCTTGGCCAGTTGGAAGAGGCCCTGGCCCTGGCCCCCGACGCCGTTCTGCTCGACAACATGTCCCTCGACGAGCTTCGTCGGGCGGTGGTCATGGTTGCCGGAAGGGCGATTACCGAGGCGTCGGGCAGGATAACGCCCACGACTGCGCCAGCCGTCGCCGCGACCGGCGTCGATCTGATTTCCATCGGCTGGTTGACCCACAGCGCGCCGATCCTCGACGTCGGTCTCGATTACCCTGAGCATTGACCGCAGCGGGCTGACCATCGGCAGTGACTTCTTCCCGACACGAAGGGCAACAGACCAATGCGAAAAATCGTCGCCGGCAAACTGCACGGCATCCACGTTACCGAAGCAAACCTCAACTACCATGGGTCGATAACGCTGGACCCTGCCCACTGCGAGGCAGCCGGGATTCTGCCCATGGAATTCGTGGAGATATGGAACAAGAATTCGGGTGCGCGGATTTCGACCTATGTCATTGTCGGCGAGCGAGGCTCACGATGCTGCATCCTCAACGGAGCGGCCGCCCGAACATGCCAGCCTGGAGACCAGATCATTGTCTGCAACTCCATTTACCTGGATGAAGCACAAATCACCTCGTTGAAGCCTCGGATCGTCACTTTCGATCAAAACAACCACATACTTGATCGCCTAACCTACTCAGTCGACCTTGATGCAAATGGCCGATACACCTTCGCCATCCTTGACGAGGCGAATACGGCCCTGGCGATTCCTGCCCTGGTCTCCGGGGCATGACTTGTCTCCTACGCAGGCACGAGGTTGTCCGCTGAGGCGACGGCCAAAACCGCTCAAAGTCCGAGACCTCGTTTCCTGCCAAAACTCCAATCCACAGCGCCACTAGCGCGGGCGACACCCGATACATGGCTGCTGACTTGCGTCTCAAGGGATGGCGACCAAGGCACGAGCTTGAACCCGAGCCCGTCATCGATCATGGCGAAGCGGCCGGAGGCTAGCGAAAACCTCTGTCGATAGATGCCGCCTATATGGTCGCCCTCAGCAGCCTTCGTGAACAGAAGCCCCGTCTCATCGGCGACCCGAGCGCCGAGTGCTTCAAGCTCCCGGCTGCGCAACACATCGATCAGGTTGCGGGCGAGGATGGCGCGTTGACCTTCGCGCCGGGCGAGGCCCTGCTCGATCAGATGATCAGTGCGATCCTTCAATGCCTGCCTTACGGTCGCGCCGAAGCCGCCCTCCCCGAGTTCAGCCGAGTCGCGCGCAACGAGCTGACGGTCGAGCCAGGTAGCACCCTCAGCGTGAGTCTGGTCCGCTACTGACAGATCGGAGCGAACAGCGAGTGCAGCACGGTGGCGTCCCTTGGCATCCTCGTAACGGCGAAGCTCGACGATGGAACCGGGCGCGGAATCGCCAGTGGCGTCGAGATCAGGAAACCGGATGTGGTGCGTACGTCCGTCGATGCCGTCGACGATTGCGTAGGCCGAGCCACGCAACTCGTCGTCCACTCCGCGTTCCAGCAGCCGCCCGATGACGGGCGTGTCGATTTTTTCGGCCGCCAGGACATAGCCCGCCGTTTCTCTGTCGATACCATGACCAACAAGACTGCGGTGCATGCGCTTGATGACGTCGCCGCGCTCACCGAGCGCGCGCAAGGTGGGTTCGGCTTCATCCGCCACGATCCATTGACCGGGACTGACCTGGTTGGCGAGGCCAAGGTTTTCCAGCTTGCGGAGCCGTCCAACCTTGAGCGTCAGGAACTCGTCCGGCTGGCGATCTGGATGCGGCGCGAGATCGATGATGCCATGAGGATCGGCATCGCGAACAAGCTGGCGGTCGAGCTGTGTCCAGCGCTCCGTATCGACCTGTCGTTCGATTGTCCGGCGGATGTCGTGGTCGGTCCGAGGTCCCAGGGTCTGGGTGAGGATATCGCTTGCCCGATCGCGCATGCCCTGGCGGATGTAGTCGCGTGAAATGACAAGGTTCTCGCCATCGTCGGCGACGCCGCGCACCAGGATATGAACGTGTGGATGCTCGGTGTTCCAGTGGTCGACGCCGATCCAGTCGAGCCTGGTGCCAAGATCGCGCTGCATGTCGGTCATCAAGTTGCGGGCGAAGCCTTTGAGGTCCCCCACTTCAGCCGCATCGTCCGGTGAGACAATGAAACGGAAATGATGCCGGTCCTCCTTGCAGCGATCGGAGAAGGCATCATGATCAGCCTTGCCCGTGTCAGGCCCAAACATCTTCGCCTTCTCGCCATCGCGCGTGACGCCGTCGCGGCGAAGGTATTTAAGGTGGGCGGCGAGCGGCGTCGATCCCTTGAACTGACGGATGATACGCGCCTTGACCACGACGCCACGCGAGCGGCCGTTGATGAGGCGATTGGCCCGGATGCTCGCTGACCTGCCGCGGCCGAAGGTCGAGGCGCGTGGCGAGGTGATCTGGCCCTTCCGCGAGATATGGCCGCCAGCTCGCTGAGCCGCAGCAAGCGCCTGGAAGATGAAGGGCCGCGCCCGCTGGCCGCCATGGGAGCGGATGCGACCCGGCCGAATGCGGAAGTCATCCCTGTTCACGGCCGTTTTCCCGCGAGGTGCGGTTTCTATTGGAAAGATTGACCAAATGGCAATCGCGCACCTCGCCGATTGCCGGAGAACATCGCAAAACGGCGTCAAAATCATAAGGAAAACAAACAACCGACCGAGCCGCACATCGCGGCCCTTTATCCTGCCATCCCTCTCCGTCCTCTCTCACGGCCAATCCTCCCACCGCAATTTCCGCGACGGAACAGACCGGAATGCGATTGACCAGGAGTGCTACGATCATTGTGGTGTCTCGGACGAACCATGCACAAACGGGCTCCGAATAGTGGGTGGCGGATTTAACGCATGATCACTGCGGGAGCCGATCGGTTGCGGTACGAGCGCCGTAAGATCGGTAACCCCTTCACCCACCGGTGTTCGTACGCTGGGTGAGCGGATCGCTGTGAACACAGTCTCGACGGGAACGTCGATCTCGCGCTCGCCTTGCGAAGTTGAGCCATTCCGCATGTTCACGACGCTCGCGAAAATCGCCGCTTCGAGTGCGCTCGCCCTGCCCGCTCCTCGATGTGCGCGCATCGGAATGGGAACCGAACCATTGATCAGGGGCGCCAGTTTCCTGATGTAGTCGATCGTCTCGCGCGGAAGTGGCCGGCCGGTAACAAGATGATCTTCGTATCGCCCAGGACCGGCATTGTAAGCAGCGAGGAAGCCGTTGCGGCCGAAGCGGTCGAGCATCTCGCGCAGATACGCTGCACCTGCAAAAATGTTGTCGCGCGGCTGATAAGGATCGACACCGAGGCGGTACTTGGCGCGCAGTCCTTGCCATGTCGCCGGCATGATCTGCATCAAGCCCATTGCTCCTTTGCTCGACACCGCATGGACATCACCAACGCTCTCGACATACATGACGGCGCGAAGCAATTGCTCGGGAAGCGCGAAGCGTTTGGCCGCTTCCCGGATATGCGTCGACCAGGGATCAGCGGACGAGATGGTACTGCTGGAGTGCGCCGGCCGCTCACGGTGCGCGGAAGGCTCAGCACAGACAATAGACGCCGTAAGGGCGACCATGACGCTTGCAGACAGCGCTGCAATGCCTCGGCTGATAAAAGCACCTGCACCACGATCCCGACGCGCCTGCAGCCTGCCACCGTGCTCGCTTCCGTCAAGGGCAAGGCTTCGCCGGCCGGACTTGCTTGCCGCAAACTGCGGCGCGACGAACGTCCTGAACGACGGGCAAGCGTCCGACCGCCCTTGACCTGCGCTGCGCGCGGCGGCCGCCTGATAGGCGATCGGGTCGAAGGGTTTGAACGGCGGCCGATCGATCAAAGGGTTTGACGCAGAAAGGCCGCTGAGGCGCAATCGGAGCATCCGATCACCCTCGCTCGTCGCGCTTCGACGGCCGGCTCCAGTGCAAGGCCCAGACGCTTTTCTCGGTATCGGACTGAAACAGATTGGCGCGGATCGGTTGCGTGAAGGACGGATCGTCGATGGAGACGGACAGATAGACGCCAGCCTTCTCGCCGGTGCGATCCCACGCCGCGCCGATCTCCATGCCTTCGCAGAAGACCCGATGGTCTGGCGCGTTTTCGGCGTCCGATTTCTCGGCAGGCAGGATGGCGAGTTTCGCGTCGAGCGTCAGCGTAGAGAGGTTACCGAAGAAGCCGTCGTCGTTGCGGGTGAAGGTGCCGATCTGGGCCATTGTGTTGCTCCTTTCATGAGCGTTCGTGAGGGTTGGTGCGAGCCGTCACGGCTCGCGGCGATCCGGTTCGCCGGAATCATCCGGTACCGGCGAAATGCGGTCGTTGGTCCAGACCGGGACCGCGCGGCCGATGATCGAATTAAGCGGGAGTGGGCCGAAATACCTGCCGTCGAAACTGTCAGCCGAGTTCCAGTTCATGAGGAAGACTTCACGATCGGCAATGATGCGGCAGCCCTTCCAGCCGGGCAGCGGCCGGCCACGACTGTCACGATCGAGCGCACGTCCAAAGGCCACGCCGTGGACGATGATGGAGGCGCCTCGCCGGCACACCATCGTGCCTCCGAGTGCCAACACATGCTTCAGCAGCGGCACGCCGTTCGGCAGGTATTCGCGTTGGGCAAGCAAATCCGCCAGCGGCTTGGGCGGCATGACGACGGCGATATCAGAAATGCCGATCCGGTCGACCGGCTCGACGTGGTAGAGCCCGGCCGGGACGCTCGCTGACGCGTTCCAGATGAACTTCGGTCGATGGTCGATCCATGCCGGCGCGGCGACGAGGACCGCGCCGCCGAACATCGCGACGATGATCGTTGCGCGCATGTTCATCGCTCAACTCGGCGGCGCAGGAGCCATGCCTCATGGCGCTGGCGCGTGTAGGGCCTGGGCGCCTCGCGCGCGGCGAACCTGCTGTGGGCGTGCCGCCAGTAGTCCGGCGACACATCAATGGGATCGATGCCGATCGCTTCGATAGCGTCGATGATCTTCAGCACCTTCTCGACGTTCGGCCATCCGATAACTGTAAGCAGGATGTCGGCGCCAGGCCGCACATAGGCGACGACGGTCGAGCAGCGCTGACCAGCGGCGACGGCGCGCAGGATATCGATGCGCGAAGCGACAGTGCCGAAGTCGTTCGCGGTCCAGCGAACGAAGGCGAAGATACTGCCTGGCGCAAAGGAGACGACACGACGGCTACGGTCAATGTTCCTGTTGGAAGCAACCTTGCCGAACCGGATGTAGTTCTCGATCCGCTTCTTCAGCCACAGAAGTTCGACGTGGGTGAGATTGCTCATACTGGCCCCCGTGATCGGAGGTCAGCAGCCAGCATGGCGAAACGAGGGGCGGAGAAAACCGTCGTGCTCCACGAGGAACAAGGGACATCGATCATTCGCGACCTGTCCGAAAGATCATGGCTGCGCTGTCGTCCACAGCCTCGTGGATCGGCGCTTTCAGTTAGAAAGAATCCGAAGGATTCACAGTTAGAAACGTTAGAGGAGCGGGTTCGGCAATCGCTGCAATGGCTTAAGCCCGATTCCGGTTCCTGATAGCACGGGAATCCGGTTCCCGATGGCACGGGAGTTGCGGTTCCTGATAGCACGGGCCTGTCCACAGTCATTTCACACCCCTAGTGATGCGGCCACGTGGCGCGAACGGCGTTGCGCTGGCGCTCACGAATGGATCGACAGGGTTGAGTTGGAAGTTCAGGCGTGACCGACCGTCGGGGTCGACGGAGAGTGCCAGCCGGTAGCCCGGCAGTGGCTGGCGTCGCACGATCTCGCGTAGGTCGAAGGTGAAGCGCTTGAAGGGCGACAGGCTGCCGGACTTCACGTGGAGGTGGCCGAGATCAAAGCTCCAACCATGGGTCTGGCGGCCACCGTGCTTGCGAACGAGACGATAAAGCCAGCGCTCCAGGCCGCCCGTTAGCCCGAAATATTGGCGGTCGATCGTGAGAATAAGTGCATCGTCGATGACGCCGGCATAGAACCAGTCGGGCAGGACGAGTTCGATGCCGAGTGGGCGCCCGTTGGCGTCCATTCGCTCCTTCCATTCGTTGATCCAGGAAAAGCGATGTCGCCGCCGCTCGGACGACTGGCGGATAGAAGTGGCAACCGTCGTCGATTGCAGCCGGTCAAGCGCGGCTTTCAGCCTGTCGTAAGAGTGAGCGGAGTCGCCACGCTCGATGAATGCAAGGATCTCATACGGCGTGGCCGTCATCAGACGCGACGTGCGAAGGCCTTTGTCACGTGCATCGACAATCTGACTGGCTGCCCAGATCAGGATGTCGGCGTCCCAGATCGTCGCCATGCCATGTTCGATCGTCGCCTCGACGCGGATCGAAACCTCGCCCATGCGAAAGTCGATCGGTGTCACGCGGCGGGATTTGGCGAGTGAGAAAAACGGCCACGACATCAGGTCTTGCGCATCGCGTGGCGTGATCACACTGGCGCGCGCGCGGAACAGATCAAGCTGCCCCTGATCGGTCGATCGAAGCTGCATTTTCTTTGCCCGCAGTATCAGGAGACGCGATGGCGCCGGCCGGCATAGGCTGGCGCGCGGGCGGCATGCGGCTTGGCAGGCGGAACAAAGGTCGCGTTGGCATCGCTGGTGGACGTGCGCGCACCAAGCTCGATCCAGGCGTGCAGATCGTCGATGTCATAGAGGACGCGACCACCGACTTTGCGGTATTTTGGTCCGGTGCCGTACGTCCGGTGCTTTTCTAGCGTGCGAGCGCAAAGGCCGACGATTGGTGCCGCCTCCTTGGTTCGCAGGTATTTTTGGGGCGCGTCCGCGGGACCCTTCGACATCGCTCGATCTCCATTCGGTTCTGCTGTCGTCCTGGCCTGCCGGGACGCGCGAAACGGACGATGGTCGAAATGAGAAAAGTCGAGGGAGGGCAAACATCGGGGGCTGTGTTTTTGCTCCCATGGGAAGAAGGACTCAGCGATCGGATTTTCGGCCGCGGCTGTGTGGATAGAAGAGAAGGTCGCGGTAGCCACCCCCGACAAGTCGATCGGCCCTTCGCAGGATCGCCCGAACCTTGTGCCGGAGATGATGGTCGCGCCAGTCTCGAGGCGCGACCGGCTCTCGTGACAAAAGCACCTCCGCGATCTCGCGGTAGACAGCCCCTGCACGACGGGCGTCATGAGCGCGCAGATTGAGAATATGCCTCGTCTTCGCTTGCTTCGGCACCGCGCCGTAGACCGGGCCAGGTGGTCGATGGTCGAGCGCCCGCCAGAACCGGCGCGCTGCGTCGAGCCGTGTCTCGAACGCCGCATCGAGTGGCAGGATGATAGCGTTGAATTCGGTCGCGCCGTTGCGGAGGTCTGTGACGAGATTATTTGTCCCGGTCGATGCAGGCCAAAGAATATGAAGCTCGTCGGCTTTCCAGACGGCGGCGCCGCTGAGTCTGGAAGGTTGAACAGTCTGATGCGAAGGGCTGACTGACGATCGGATTTGCGTGGCCCTCAGCACGCGCGGCGAGGCCTGTTCCGTCCAGACGATGTTCCCAGCTAACGGAAGTTCGTCACCGGTGACTGTGAAATCGCGCGCCCCAACGAGCGATGAAGTCGGGGGGACCAACAGGTTCTACGGCACCTGGGAGATGTGACGAAAGCTGACCCCACTCGGCGACAAAGTCGTCGTTCCTGATCAGATACTCGGCAGCGAACTCTGCAGGCATGTAGCCTTGCATGTCCGCGTAGGCTGCCGGATCGGTCCAATCGCCTTGCAATGCGCCAAATCCTCTCCCGGTACCCGCATCAGGCTGCGGGCTTCGGGATGAGCATCCCTGCCGATACGCAAATCGGGTAGTTGGAGAGTCGGCAAACCGCTGTGCTGATTCAGCAAACCATGGCCTTGGACGCTCAGTGTGGCGCACCGCCTGCAAGAAGATATCGGTAGCCGTTCGTCGTCATCCAGCGGGCGCGGGCAAGATGCGTCTCCCATGATCGGAACGCCCGCTCTGGTTCCTCAGCCGGGTCTATATGCAGGACGATCCTGGCCACCTCGCGCCAGTCCGCATCTTCAGCCGCCGCGTCGAGCAGGCGGATGTAGGTGAGCAGCCGCTCCTCATCATACCCGGTCAAGATCGAGGAATCTGGAGCAACGTCGGCAACATCGGGATCAAGCAGTGGTTTGAGCAAACGCGATTTCCATCTTTGAAGGCACTTTGTCGAGGATACTCCGTGGTTGAATACTCGACAAGGCGTTGCACTCCCGTGCATGGAAATTCGCGAGGTGTTTGCGCGCAATCTGAGGCGGCATCGGCAGGCGGCTGGGCTTTCGCAAGAAGAGCTTGCCCACCGCGCGGAAGTCGATCGCACCTATATCAGTGCGTTGGAACGCAGCGTCTACGGCGCGACGATCGACGTCGTCGACAAGCTGGCAAATGTTCTCGGGATTGAGGCCGCGGACCTTCTAAGGCGACCTCCATTGCGCGTCACAAAATAGAGGGCAATTTGCTCCCATTTGTCTTTGTTAGCACTCATGACATCAGTTGCATCGCGAGCCGGGCAGAGCCCGGCGAGCGGCCGCCGTGTTCAAAAACGGCAGCACGCGCCGACCCCGATAATCTGGTCGCTAGATATTCTTATGCTATGGCGGTCTCGTTGATGCGGCGGACCTGATAGGCCGCGCGGCGAGACGTTCGCTGCGCGGCCTTTCGTATGCTCATGCCGCCTTTTCCAACAGGGCCTTCGCCCTGCCTTCAAGCTCCAATCGGCTATCCTGATGCGCCTTGGTGCGGGCATGCGCGGTCATGCCCTGTACGAAATCGAAGATGCTCTCTGGCGGGCGGCCTTCCTCCTGCAAAACCGCCTCGATGATCCTGCCCGTTTCGCCCTTGGAGAAACCGCGCTTGCGCAGGAAGTTTTCGCGGTCCTCGTCGGTGCGGGCGACGATCTTCTCACGCGCGGCTTTGATGCCGGCGATGAACGGCGCGGGGCTTGAGTTCGCAAAGCGCTTCAAAGCGGGTGCTGCCTCATGAGCAAAACGAAGTGCTGCGAACTTCGAATGCCGGATGCTGATTTCTTCAAAGCCTTCCACCCCCCACAGATTGCGGTTCATGCAGACGGCGCGGAGATAGAAACTCGCTATGCCCAGAGTCTTCGAACCGACTTCCGAATTCCAGCAGTAGAAGCCGCGAAAATACAAATCCGGTTCGCCATTCGGAAGGCGTCCGGCTTCGATCGGGTGTGTGTCATCCACCAGAAACACGAAGACGTCGCGGTCGCTGGCGTAAAGTGTGGTGGTGTCCTTGATGATGTCCACAAGCGGATTGTGCGTCATCGTCGCCCAATCCAGAACGCCCGGCACCTTCCACATGGTGTCGCCGGTGCCATTGCCCGCGATCTTCATGACGGCGGTGACAAGCTCATGATCCCAGATGCGGCCATAGTCCGGTCCAGTCACGGCGCGAAGTTCAACGCGTCCGTCCTCCGTCTCGAGTGTCTTCATCAACTCTGCCCGATGGCTCAACAGACCGTGCTGCAAATTGATGCCTGCCAGAGGCGCAGGAAGCTGGCGCATGTAAGTTGCCGGTGCGCCGACAAGACTGCAAAGCTGGCCGAAGCTCCAATGCGTAGGCGCAATCGGTTGCTCCTGCCCGGGGACGATAAGCGAAAGCCGCTCTGAATTGTCGCGGGTGGCTTCGACGCGCAGGGCGCGACTCTCGACGGTGCGGGCGGTGGCGTGATCCGCTCGCTGTTTGACGGCATCATAAAGCTCGGTGAGGCTCAGATAGCGCTCGTCATCGGGACGCGAAAACCATTCCGAGGAAACTCGTCCGATCCTCTCGCCGCGCGAGATATCGACGCGAAAGCCGCTGGAAATCGCCTGCTGCCGGATATTGCTCTCGCTGTTGATAATGGTGGTCATGTTCATTGTGCTCACTCCTTTTTCCGTTGATGCCGAAGGCATGTCTCCCGGCATGCCTTCCGGGGGCGCGTGAGCGCGCGGGAGTGATGGGGGCCAATGCCGGCGCGCGGAGCCGGGCTGCACGGTCGAGCGGAGCGGATGGAAATTGATCACGACAATTACTGCAATCGGCCGCTTTGCGAGCCGGCGGCCCTGCTCTGCACAGGCGGCATTGGCGGGGAAGCGAGGGGAAAGTCTCCTCGCTTCCCTCAAACGATCGGAAAGGTGTTTACACAGGCGATTCGAACAAAAAAGGCGAAGCTTCAGAATTGAGACTGCGCCAATGGGGATCGTAGCGATTGCAAATAATCTGCCTGCGAGTAAACAGGCAAGATTGTACAGTATGTCCACAAGACCAGAGGAAAGCCCATGACCGCCGCCCCGGATCAGGAAGATCGTACCGATATCGTGTCGATCGCCGCCGACATTGTCGCCGCCTATGTGTCGAACAATCCACTGCCGGTCGGAGAGTTGCCTAAGCTGATTGGCGACATCCATGCCGCGCTGCAAGGGATCGGCACGCCGGCGACAGAGGCTGTGGTCAGGCAGGAACCGGCGGTTTCGATCAGGAAGTCGGTGACGCCGGATCACATCATCTGCCTGGAAGACGGAAAAAAGTTCAAATCGCTGAAGCGCCATATCGGAGTTCACTACAATCTGAGCCCCGAGGAATACCGACAGAAATGGAACCTGCCCGCCGACTATCCGATGGTGGCACCGAACTACGCGGCCACCCGCTCGGCATTGGCGAAGGCATCGGGCCTCGGGCGAAAGGCGGCAGCGCCTGTAGCGGAAAAACCCAAACGATCTGCTCGCGCGGCGGCAGCGACAACAACCCCAGCGGCAGTCAAGTCGCCGGTGAAGAAGGCACGCAAGGCAACCGTCAAAGCTTAGTGTGTTGCACCTGACAAAGGTGCCAGGAATGGCGGACCTGAACATGGCGAAGCCCCGCCTTGCGACGGGGCTTCGTTTGGTGGGCCGGATCACTCGGCGGCGCGGCGGGACCAGATGAGCGAGAAATCGCCCTCGGTGTCGGTCTCGACTAGGCTCGCATAGATCGGAGCGGGGAAGCTTGGATCGTCGAGCTTGACGGAGTGGTAGTCGCGACCTTCGCGCGAGGTCTTCTTCCATGCCGCGCCGAACTCGGTGGCACCGGCGAAGATGCGGAAGTCGGGGCCCTTTTCGTTGTCGCCTTCGGCTGGGGTGAACGATACCGACTTGACGTTGAGGTTGAGGGTCTTGACCGAGCCGGAGAAGCCGTTTGCAGTGCGCGAGAATGTGCCGATCGTGGCCATTGTGGTGGTTCCTTCCGTTTTCTCGGGCCGCGCCCATCGCGGCCTCGATGGTGGTCGTGGGACCGGAGACGATCGGTCCGCATCCCGGAGGGGCTGAAACGGAGTGGAAGACGGCGACGCGAGGCTTTCTTGGACCGCGAGGAATGGACGCGCAGCGGCCAGGGGAAGAAAACGCAGCGACGCCGTTGCGGGAAGACGATCGAGGCTGAGCGAAGCGAAGACGGTCTTCGGTCAGACCCAATCCATTCGAGGGCGCCGTGGGCGTGGCTTGGAATGACCAGACAGAAGGGAACGCCATGACGGCGACGTCGATCGCTCACGCACATTCTCGCGCACCGCGAATGCTAGGCCATTCTGGCCAAAGACGTGAACCTTCGCTTCTAGCGCCAGGGCGGTGTTGGTCACTACGCCCAAAACAGGTGACGAAGACATGGCTCGACTTCCCAGATTTTTCAGCTGAACCGCCATGCATTCGAAGCGGCATGGAAGGTGACTGCCAAGGGCAGCGGCCATCAAGCTGCCAAGTACCACAACGATTCCTGTTTCCGACAGATCCGATGCAAGCCTGGCTGCTATCGAAGGCGAGGATGACCTCGTCCCACCTGATCCGCCGCCGCATTGCCGAATGATACGACTACGGTGACGCTTCACGCACGATGAGGCATTGCCGGGAAAGGGCCGCCTCCCCACCGGGCGTCTGATGCCGCGATTGCTGCCTGACTTTGTCTCGATAAGAGTGGGGGAAATTTCCGGTTCTTGCATTGGTTTGCCCCGATTCCGCTTGTTGGGGCGATGACAGTGCGGAATCGCCTGTGGCATAAGGCCAGCCGTTCAACCAACACAACAGATGGGATGGAAACGATGGCTGTAAACACGATCGATATTGCCGAACGCCTTGCAGACGGGCATGGCCTGTCAAAAACCCAGGCAAAGACCATGGTCGAAGATGTGCTGAAGCGCATTGCGGAGGCCGCCGCCCAGGGCGAGGAAATCAGCCTCAACGGGTTCGGCAAGTTCAAGGTGCAGAACAAACCGGCTCGTGAGGGACGCAATCCATCTACTGGTGCGACGATCAAGATAGCAGCTTCCAAGAAAGTCGTCTTCCAGCCGGCAAAGGCTCTCAAGGACGCAGTGAACGGCTGATCATCCCTGCAGAACGACGATGCGTCCTGTCTGATCGCGAGGCGCTGTCGTGTGGGGCGATGGTGGCCGCAGGCCACGATCATCAACGGGTTCTCGATCGCTTCTCATTGCTGCCGTTCGCAGTGTCATGCTGGTCGAGGTCTCCGGCCCCGCCATCAGCGCGGCCGAAAGGTTCTCGGACCTGACGGCAAAGCTGGCCGGAACCGCGCTGCGGCTCCGGCCGTTTGCGGCTCACTCGGCGGCAACGTTGAAAGGCTCGCCTTGCTCGGCCAGGGCGCTGCTGTCGGTGAGCACAGCGTCCGCCATGTCGGGCTGAGCGGGTTCCGGCTCCAGTTCGGCAACGGCCGCCGATTTGGCATCTTCACCTTCCTCGTCATGCCATTTGGCGAACACTGGACTTTGCTCGGTGCGCAACACCGCAGGCAGCCATCCGGTTCCGGCGAGCAACTGCTCGGCGGCTTCGGCCATTGGCTGCTTTTTCAGGTCCGACAGCCTGTCCACTGCTTCGTTGCTGGCAGCGTCGCGTACGGCGTCGAGGATGTGTGCCTTGGTCACGCGCCCGAGATAGGTCCGGACGGTCGGCCTCCAATGTGCGGTCATGTCGAGGCTGACCGCCGTCGCCAGCCTGTCCGCCGTCTGGTTGGCGAGAGGCTTGCGCTCCCAAGGCTGCTTTACGGCATTGACGGTGAGCGAGGCGCAATGGGCGAACAACGCCATGATGCTTGCGTGGTCGAGCGACGCGATGAAGTCCCACAGGTCGGCCACATCGCGCGGCATATCCGCAGCCCACTCGGCATGTCGATCCGCCAGTGCCTTGCCAGCCGCCGTATCCTCAATGCCGTCCGCGTGACCGGCGAGGTAGACGCTGGTAGGGCGGATTTCGAGGCAGGGGGCTTCGGCACCCTGATAGAAGGTCTGCGCGGCAAGCGTATGGGTCACCGCGACAAGGGCGATGTTCGGCTGTTCGCCTAGCGCAAGCCGAAGCCCAAGCGTCCGATGAGCGGTCAGGTCGCGAATAAGAATATCAGACAGCGGCTTGCCGTCGTCCTCCGCTTCTTCCTCGTTCCCACCATCGCAATCCGAACCGGTGCCGGCTTCGATGATCTCGCCATCGTCGTTGACGGCGTAATCTTCGCCGCCTTGCAGCGTTACCGCTTCCGGCTCCGGCAACTCATCCTCGGCGCGAATGAAGCCACGTTCGATGCGCGCCGATCCGTCATGGGCAAGCACGACGAACACGCCACCGCGCGAAACAATATCAGGATCGTAGGCGTGACGCAGAGTGTCGATGCGCTCGATTTCCGCTTCAAGCTTGCCGAAACGCTGATCGACATCGTCCGGCAGTTCCTCGGCACTATCCCATTCCTGGGTGAGCCGGTTAAATTCGTCGGATGCCGTCGCATAGGCGGCTTTATCTTCTTCCGACAAATCCACAGGTTGCGGATAGGTGCGGCGCAAGCCGTTTGCGTGCGGGTAGTCGATATGGACATCCGCCCATTTCCAGCCCTCGGCCTGCCTGACGGCTTCCGAGATGCCTTGCAGCTTCTCGATCACCAACCGGTCGAGCAACGCAGCATCCTCGTAGAAGCCGCCGCGATCCTCGGTGAACAGGTCGCGCAGGATGGCGCCACCGGCTCCCATATAGGCTTCCGCGCCGACAAAGATGGCGCGGCGATCACTCGCCGCAACATGCGTCCGCGTCAGTTCGCGGCGGATGATGTAGGGATCGCGATTGTAGGTGAGGTTGTCGAAAACCTGTTCCTGCCGGGCGTGATCGTCAGTGATCGCAAACGCCATCAACTGGTCGAGGGTCAGATCGCCGTCGCGGTAGACCTGTATCAGCTTCGGACTGACCGCGCCGAGCCGCAGGCGCTGGCGTACGACATGGGCGGTGATGCCGAAGCGGGCAGCAATCTCCTCCGCACCCCATCCTCGTTCCTCGTGAAGCTCCCGGAACGCCTCGAACTGATCTGCGGGGTGCATATCCTCCCGGGTAATGTTCTCGTCCAGGCTGATCTCATGCGCGTCGTTCACGGTGTCGACGATGCAACGGATCGGTTCGGTCTTCTTGATCTGCTTGCGCTTAGCGCGCAGCAATTGCGCCAGTCTGCGGCCCTCGCCGATGCTTACGAAGTAGAAGCCGGTTTCCACGCCCTCGCCGTCACACTCCGGCTCCACCACAAGGTTTTGTAGGATGCCCTTGGCGGCGATGCTTGCCGCATAGGCTTCGATGATCGCCCCGCTGTGCGGGGTCTTGCGCGCATTGCGCGGCGACTTCTTCAACTTGTTCAGCGGAATGAAAACCTCGATGCCGCGATCGCTGACAGTTCCGGTCTTCGCACTCGTTTCAACAGTGGTCATGGTTCTGATCCTTTCCCGTTAGATGCCGAAGGCATGCCCCTCGGCATGCCTTCCGGGGGCGCGTGAGCGCGCGGCAGAGAGGGGGGCGCATGCCGGCGAGCGGAACTGGGCTGCGCGCCGAGCGAGGCGGATCGGATCAGGTCAGACGATGATGGGCAGTTGCCGCCTTGCGAGCGGGCGGCCCCGCTCTGTCGCAGGCGGCATTCGCGGGGGAGAGATGGCCGAGACCATCTCTCCCTGTGCAGATGTTGGAAACCAGAGTTTAGCTAATGGATGACCAAACTCATTCTAGACCGGCCGCTTGGCGACTGGTGGATGCGACGATTACGTCATTGCCCCCCTGCTTTCGTTGCCTCGGGAATTGCATCCTGGCGGCGCTCGCCCCGATTGCGGATCAGGCCGTCATTGAACATCTCCTTGACTTGCTCGAGCAGCTAAGACGGCTGGCCTCACAGATAGTTGGCTGACATTTCCACCTTGGCCTTTGCGCGCCAATGCCCCGATAACTGCAGCCCTCAAAGACGAAGCCGTCATAAGGCCAGCAGTTGTTCGTCCCTCAAATCGAAAAACCGGCAATTTCCTGTAGCTGTTTGGCCGCAATTGTGCTACTGTCTGCATGTTGTGGCATGTCCTGCCCGATACACTAGATGCAGAAAAAATATCTGTTGCGCGAAATCAACCAAAGTCATTTGAGGCGCAGTTATCGATGAAATTGATGACAAATGTCGCGTCGGCTGGCTATGTCGGAAGCGCACCAGCCGCCGTGGTCATCACTATCTGCACCCTTCGAAAGAAGAAGCGACCACCTCTCACGGCAACACCAGTTTCTTTGCCAATTGGTCCACAGGATGCCATCCAAACCGCTTGGATAGAAAAGCTACGCGCGCTCCAGCCCGAGGTCCTTGCCGGAGCACTCTATGCTGGTCGAGGGTTTGGACTGGCGACCCAGGCGGCAGAGATCGCTGAGGCCAGACTCTACATCATTTCTGCCGGATTGGGCCTGGTGGCCGCTGACCGGCAAGTCCCCCTCTACGGACTCACCGTCTCCAGCGGATACTCAGAGTCTGTCGCCGCCCGGATCTCAAGTGAATTCGATGTCGACGCTTGGTTTTCCAGCCTGCTGTCAGGTCCGCATTCGGATCAGTGGGCCGATGTGTTCGGCCAAAGTTCAGGGCGGGTGCTGATAGCACTCACTCGTCCTTATGCCGAGATGGTGGGCAAAAGCCTCAGTGAACTTGAACCTCAAGCCTTGGCGCGATTGCGAATCTTCGGCGCGTCTCTTGCACCAGCCTTGCCGGCTGCACTCCGCCCATCGCTTGTGCCGTACGACGATCGGCTGGATGCGATCCTGCCAGGTACTCGTGCCGACTTTTCTCAACGAGCCGTGCTCCACTTTACTCGGTTGGTGGCGGTCAACCGCAACTCATATGACCGGGATGCCGACTATGCAGCCGTGGAGGCGGCTCTGAGCGCGGTGACGCCCCCCGAACGCATGCGCCGGCCGCGCCGCAATGACGCGGAGATTGTCCAGCTAATTTTGGCACGACTTCATACGCAATCAGGTATTGCACGAATCCTCCGCGCGCTTCGGGATGAAGAAGGAATTGCGTGCGAGCAATCGCGGTTCAGTCGTCTCTACCGGACTGCCATGGATCAAAGGGAAGCAGCATGACCCGTCCGCGAAGGACCAACGAAGCAATGCTGGCTGTTCGCGCCGTCCGTACCGAACAGGCCGACAAGGCTGTCTATGCATTCTTTGTCGCCGGCGCCGATCTTCTCAAGTTTGCGGAGATCAGCCGCGTCCACCGCGACGGCGAAGGCTCCTTGCAGGGATTTCAGCGCAAAGGCATTAAGAGCCACGTTCAAGCGATCACGGAGTTTCTTGATCAGGGACCTGTACTATTCCCAAACGCAATCATTCTCGCGCTTTCGCCGCGCGCGCGTTTCACCCAGACGCGGGGCGAAAAGCCGGGCGGCGACGTAAAGTCGTGCGAGGCCGGAACATTGCGAATCCCGCTTCCACACGACGGCCCAAAAGCGGCTTGGATAGTCGACGGCCAGCAGCGTTCGATTGCCCTGTCTCAAGCTCAGAACAAGAGCTTCCCTGTCCCTGTCGTCGCGTTTGTGTCGGAAGAACTGTCCGTCCATCGCGAACAGTTCATCTTGGTCAACAAAGCCAAACCGCTCGATCCTCGGCTAATCAATGAATTGCTCCCAGAAGTTGACACAGCCTTTCCGCGTGACTTGTCGTCTCGGAAAATCCCGAGCGAACTCGTCAATCTCCTTCAGGTCTCTCCTGATTCTCCCTTCCAAGGCCTTATTAAAAGGCTTTCGGAAGATTCCGCGATCGCGGTGATCACGGACTCAGCATTGATCAAGGCGATTCGTAATAGCATCAACAGCGCTCTTGGCGCTCTTGCTCCGTACAAGGCGACCCCCGAATATCCCGCCGATGTCGATGCAATGTACCGTACGCTTATCGCTTACTGGACTGCTGTGCGCCGCGTCTTTCCTGAGGCGTGGGGTCGCCCACCGACCGAAAGCCGGCTAATGCACTCTGCAGGCATCGAGGCGATGAGTCTTTTGATGGATCGCATGATGTCGCGCGCTGCTCCTGGTACGGACCTGCTGCTACACGCGACCGAGTCGCTGACGCGCATCGCTCCATACTGTCGCTGGACCAACGGCCGGTGGGCGGAGTTGCAGCGCGACTGGAATGAGATTCAGAACGTTGGACGCGACATCAAATTGTTGTCTGGGCATCTAGCGCGCCTTGAC
Source organism: Mesorhizobium sp. M0047 (assembly GCF_040323315.1). Taxonomy (NCBI): domain Bacteria; kingdom Pseudomonadati; phylum Pseudomonadota; class Alphaproteobacteria; order Hyphomicrobiales; family Phyllobacteriaceae; genus Mesorhizobium; species Mesorhizobium sp. M0047. Next base: position 234,914 of record NZ_JAMYUW010000003.1, read on the forward strand.
CACATGCATGCCTTTGCAAAGGTCGCGTGATGCAATTCGTTTTCGCTGACAGCGTCGATACGATCGATCCAGAGTATGACTTTGTTGCTGATCGCAACGGCGCGGGCCGATCGGTTCACCGCGATGACCAGTATCCACACGAGTTCCTAGAACAGGCACCGTATGACGGTATCCTAGTTTCCCGCGGAATCGTCGGCGATGCTCGCCAGCCAGGAAAGTATTCAGAAGCTCAGTTGATGCGCTTTCGTCGCGAGGGCGCTCGACGATTTCTCCGCTATCCGATCGATCGATTTCCGGGAAGCTTGTTGATAGGCGACTGCGGCGCCTTCACCTATCGGAACCTACCGGAACCGCCCTATAAGGCCGACGACACAGCGGAATTCTATGCTGATGCCGGCTTCACGCATGGATGTTCGCCCGATCACCTCATCTTCGACTTTGACGACCTTGGGGTGACGCGGGCCTTGGACGACGTGCCAGATGATGTGCGCCGTCGCTACGAAATTACGCTGCAGAACGCGACTGAGTTCTACAAATCCGCCAAGAGCATAGGCCCAGGCTTCACGCCGATGGGGGTCATACAGGGTTGGTCGGCTGAGAGTATGGCGCAGGCTGCCCGCAACCTGGCCAGCATGGGATACGACTATTTAGCGATCGGCGGCACCGTGCCGTTGAGGATCGATCAGATTCGCCGAGTCCTACAAGCTCTGCGTGATGCTCTCCCCGATCGGGTTCGACTGCATCTTCTCGGTTTCGGGAAAATCGAGGAACTGGCCGTACTGGAACAGTACCGTGTAACCAGTTTCGATACGACGTCACCGCTCTTGCGCGCCTTCAAGGATGCCCGGAAGAATTACTGGGTGCGGACGCCCAACGGCGACCTCTCGTACTACACCGCAATTCGCATTCCGCAGGCCACCCAGAACAACAAGCTCAAGCATAAGGCGCTGGAAGGCAGCCTCAACCAGGAAGATGCGAGGCGTCTTGAAGACGCCGCGCTTCGCGGCGTGCGTGCCTACGCCGACGGTGGCGCGACCCTCGACCAAAGTCTTGATGCCGTGATGGACTATTGGGCCGCCCTGAATTGGCACGACGAGGCGTCACCAAGCCGTCGTGCCGACGCCGCAACCCGACAGCGCAAGGTCTACGCCCACACCCTTGGCGATCGTCCCTGGGAGCGATGTAACTGCCGAGTTTGTCGGGAGAGCGGCGTGGAGGCCGTGATCTTCCGCACCTCAAATCGCAACAAGCGACGCGGCATTCACAACCTCCACGTCTTTCACACCCATTTGAGCGAATTCCGACGGGAGAGCCTATGAACAAGCAAGATTTTCTTCGGTTTGATGCGCTGGCACCGGTTCAGAGCGAGAAACTGACGGTCTTCACCTTCATTGCGAATGCTGCGGAAGTTGCACGCATTGCTCGAATCGAGCGGGCGGGTCGCGATGATGGCGGCGCGCTCCAAGGTTTTCAGCGACCGCAGATCGCGGGGCACATTCGCGAAATCCGTGATTATCTCGAAAAGCCGAACTCAATCTTGCCCAATGCTATCGTGGTCGCCTTCATGGGGCACGCTTGGTTAGAGCCGGCGACGAATCCGGAAAGTCGCCTCTGCCAACTGGTCATAGATACATCCAAGGGCCCGCCCGGTTGGATCGTTGATGGACAACAGCGCTTCACGGCGCTTTCGGAACTGCGAGGCCGCGACTTCGAGGTGCTCGTGTCGGGTTTCCTCTGTGAGACAGAGGAGGAACTGCAAAAACAGTTCATCCTCGTGAATAACACCCGTCCGTTGCCAAAAGCGCTGGTGTACGAACTGCTCCCAAAAGTGGGAGATCTGCCGCACCGCATGTCAAGTCGATCACAGGCGGCACTGGCCACAGAGGCGCTTAACTATCGCAAGGGATCGTCCCTGAGGGGCTTGATCAAGCAACAGACAAACCCAAAGGGAGTCATTCGAGATACCGTTCTGCAGCGGGTAATCATGAATTCTCTAAGTGACGGAGCACTGCGTCTTTATGCGGGTGAAGATCAGCTTTTGCTTGACCAGGGCGTCACAATGATGAGCGAGTTCTACCATGCAGTGCAACACGTCTTTGCAGACGATTGGGCCGGTAAGACGCCCAAGACGTCTCGGTTGATTCATGGCACGGGCATTGTCGCGCTCGGGTATGTTATGGACTTTCTCAACAGCGTTACCGGCGCTGCCACACGCGACGAATTCGCGAATGGCTTACGGCTGCTAAAAGGAAAGACCGCTTGGAGCGAGGGCGAGTGGGAGTTCGGCGCTGAGCGCCGACGTTGGAATGGACTCCAGAACGTTCCGTCCGATGTCCGCCAATTATCACTTCACCTAGTCCAGGTCCTCAAGCGGCGCCTGGCCGAATCCGCGCGGGCAGCGTGAAAAATGAGTTACGCAGTCAAAGAGATGTTCTATTCGTTGCAGGGTGAAGGTCGCCACACTGGGCGGCCGGCCGTTTTCTGTCGATTTGCCGGTTGTAATCTTTGGAGTGGTCGGGAGCGCGACCGAGCGAAAGCCGCCTGCAATTTTTGTGACACCGATTTCGTTGGCGTCAACGGCATTGGCGGTGGACGGTTCAACGATGCATCTTCTTTGGCGATCGCGATCGAGAATATGTGGGGTGGTGGGACGTCCGAACGATTCGTCGTTCTAACGGGCGGCGAACCGCTTCTGCAGGTTGGGGATCAGCTTGTGTCGGCACTCCATGACCACGGGTTCGAAATTGCCTTAGAGACCAATGGCACGCTGGCGGCCCCCGATACGATTGATTGGATTACCGTTAGCCCCAAGGGTGCGACAACCTTGGCACAAACAACGGGAAACGAACTGAAACTTGTGTTTCCTCAAGCCGGTCTGGATCCTGCGGTTTTTGAGAAGCTCGCATTTGACCACTTCCTTCTGCAGCCTCTCGACGGTCCTATGCTCGAAGCAAATACGGCGGCGGCAATAGCATATTGCCTGCAGCATCCGCACTGGCGTCTGTCTCTCCAAACTCACAAATTCATGGGGATCCGATAATGTACGAACTGAGCAAGGAGTTTCGCTTCGACGCGGCGCACACGCTTCAACGTCAGGTTGAAGTCGAGCCGAGCCGCAGGATTCATGGCCATTCCTACCGCGCAGAAGTAGTCGTTCGCGGCCGTCCTGATCCGGAGAGTGGCATGGTAATCGATCTAGGACTGCTCGATCAGGCCCTCGAAGAGGCTCGCGATGGTCTCGACCACCGCTTTCTGGACGAGATTAATGACCTTGGACCCGCGACAATGGAAAACCTTTCGTCGTGGATCTGGCGGAAAGTCGCGCCCATCTGTCCGAACTTATGGCGAGTGACCGTAAGACGCGATAGCGACACGGGAGCCTGTAGTTTCTACGGTACGGAATCTCAATAATGTCCAATTCAAGCGCGCTCGTACTTTTTTCCGGCGGTCAAGATTCCGCTACATGTTTGGCTTGGGCTCTCAATCGGTTCGAGCACGTGGAGACGATTGGGTTCGACTATCGGCAGCGGCATCGAGCCGAACTCGACGCTCGAGGTGAATTCCGGGCGGGCTTGGAAAGTCATTTTCCGAAATGGGCTGCCAAACTCGGTGAGGATCGGGTGCTCGATCTATCTGTGCTTGGCGAGATAAGTGAGACTGCGTTGACACGCGACGTTGAGATAGCGGCAACCGAATCCGGGTTGCCGAACACTTTCGTGCCTGGGCGGAACATTATCTTCCTCACGTTTGCGGCTGCTGTCGCCTATCGTCGAGGTCTCAAGCACGTAGTGACTGGCGTTTGCGAAACAGACTTTTCCGGATATCCGGATTGCCGTGACGATACGGTGAAGGCGCTTCAGGTCGCTCTCAACCTAGGTATGGAGAGTCGTTTCGTGCTTGAAACTCCGCTTATGTGGATAGACAAGGCACAGACGTGGGCCCTTGCCGAAGAACTCGGTGGGCGCGCCTTGGTGAACTTGATCCGCACTAGCACTCTGACATGCTACGATGGGGACGTGGGGAACGTTCATGAGTGGGGCCGAGGCTGCGGCGTGTGCCCGGCATGCGAGTTGCGCGCGAAGGGATATCGACAGTTCGCCAAGCGACCTTCAACGCTGCCGCAGACTCAGGAGTTGTCCCATGGCTGAGATCGATCGCCTCCGTAGGGCGGAAGGAATCGTGTTCGCTTTGTGCTTTGCTGGATGCATCCCACTTGCGAACTGGTTGATCGGGAATGTTGGGACAACTTGCGTACCGAATGGTCCATGTCTGATTCCCGTCGCACCTGGACTTGAAGCTCCTAGCGGGGTGTTGGCGGTCGGTCTCGCTTTGGTGTTGCGCGACCTTGTTCAGCGGCGACTTGGATTAAGTTGGGCGGTCGCCGCAATCGCGATCGGTGCCTTGTTGTCCGCAAGTTTTGCGCCGCCAGCGCTGGTCGTTGCTTCCACTGCCGCTTTTCTGTTGTCGGAAATCGCTGACTTAGCGGTTTACACTCCGCTCCAGCGTCGCGGATTCATCCGCGCCGCCGTCGCAAGCAGCATGGTGGGGCTAGTTATCGACAGCATCGTGTTCCTCGGCCTTGCCTTTGGTTCCATTGAATTTTTAGCAGGACAAGTCGTGGGTAAGGCCTGGATGGTGTTGGCCGCCCTTCCATTCCTGGTATTGCTGCGCGCGCGAGACCGTCGTTTGGGCCTTGTGCCGGCTTGAAATCTGGAAAATGTTGATAGCTGCTATCAAGCCGCTACGGGATGTGGATGCAACACCAGATCGCCAAGAATGGAGAAAGCCTTCTATCTTGGAGGGCTGTTTTGGAATGCTCCTTGATGGCATCGGCACGCCGGCCGCCCTGTCTTGGCCATGGCTTCGCGAACGTGTGACTTGCGCCTGTGACTGTATAGCCGAGTTGCGCTGACCCTAGAAATGTCAGCCTCGCGCTCCGGCCGCACTGGTTACCGCGTCAAATACGATCGCAGGCACTTGGTCAAAACTGGAAATTAGATGATCTGGCTGTATCGACGCTTGGTCAGGCGCCCAGCGCGGCTGAAATCCTCCTGGGAAATAGATAGTTTCAAGCCCAACTGCCTTCGCCGGCGCGATATCCCGGTCGAGTTGGTCGCCAATCATGAAGGCCCGCGCAGGCGCACCGGTCAAGGAAAGCATCCGCCGATAGAAATCCGGTGTCTTCCGGCCTTCTATGATCCGATCAAAAAATCTGGTGAGTTCAAGAACGTCGGCATTCCGCTCAACCTTAGCCTTCGCCCCTTCTGTCACCATCAGAAGCAGGCAGCCCGAATCTTTAAGCTGACTGAGTCCCTCCGCGACGCCCTGGCGAATTCGTGGCGGCTTTGCCAGATCGCCAAAAAAACGTTCCTCGATCGCGGCGAGATCGCCGTCCGACAAGAGATAGTCCTTGCCGCCATTCCATACCGCCCGGGCAGCGTCGTTGGCTTGCACACCCCTGAGCGCCAGTTCGGTGGCACGCACAAGCAACCTAGGCGGATAGCGCAAACCGGCGTGATGACGCTCTGCGAGTGCCTGATCGATCGCACGCACGAACAGAAGGCGATCTGCTTGCGGCGTCACAATGCCAACCCTTGATTCGACAGCTCGAAGGAGAGCGAGTTGCGCGCCGGCGAACACTGCGTCCGTGTCCCACAACGTGTTATCGGCATCGATGAATACCGCCACCAGTTCAGAATCGCGAGCCATAGGTCACTGTCCGCTACACGGCTTTAATGCTGCAGTCCCTGATACGGAATTGTGGACCACAGGTTCCCGTGACAGGGTCAGTTCGATTCCGCAAGAGCCCGGCGTCGGCTTCGTTGGATTGATAGCGGTTTTGGCAATCATTAGGAGAACAATAAATACGATAAGAAAACGAAGTGCACAAGCAAGCAAAATTTGAGCTGGCTGGAGGTATCGAAGCTTGTCTGCGGTCTTTGTAGCGACCAAATATGCCTCACTAACGTAATTCTCTAGATATTTAACCTTCAGGTCTGACCTAAGTACAGCCACTTTTTTCCCATCTTTTTCTTGGGTAGTGACAAAGGAATTGACCCAGCCCGTCGGCGATACACCAATCATTTCCCGGAAGAAGAGGTAGGAACGAGTCGGTCCGGCTTGCCCATCCACTGTCGCCTCGGCCGGATACTTGAACGTGGTTCGCGTACCGTGGAAGGTGACTAGGGCGCCAGTCAACGCCGACAACACGAAGAGAAAGAAGGTCAAATACGTGGCTGCAAGAAGTACTTTACACCAGAATGGGACGGCACTGATTGTCTGCAGAGGGTAGTCGCTGCTAAAAGCCGCAAAGAACGCTCCAGCCAAGGCAGTTAGAAATGTTGTAACAGTAAGCAAACGAGTTGCCTTCTGGTCCTGATATTCGGTCTGTTGTTTTGCCTCGTTTAATGACGCCCGCGCGAGCTCGATCGCTTTGTCCAGTTGCAGGTCGCTAGGATCGATTTCTTTCCAATGCTTTGTCGCCTCGACCATCTCTTTGATGATCACAGCCGATGATACGCTCTCGATCTTTTGCGCTCCCAAGCGAGGATAGAAGTCGATACTGCGGTCAAAAAACGAGCGAACGATGGCTCTAAACCACCCCAGGTCAGCATCAGTGCCGATCTTCTCAGCGCGCGGCCCGGTTTCTCCATTTTGATTCTCGCTCACGATTCTCCCCCTCAGCAGTTTCGCCCGCATCTAGCATGGCTTAAATCTCCGGTCTGCCGTCTTACTGATGACGGAAGAGCCTCCGGGAGTTTCTGGTACTGCGTGATTCGCCAAAAGTGACTTTCGAGAATCCGGAGCCAGCGCACAAAGACTCGTCGGCCGGTGCTCTTCATGCCTCAATGGTCGCAGTTCCGCGTTGCCCCAACCCATTTCTTTATTTTGCCAACCCAAGCTGGCCGTGTCTTTCCGAAGTCCAAACGGCCAGCAGATCCCTTTTCGCAATAAATTGCTTCATGGCTATTGCATGACCTTGTAAAGGATGCCTATGCGGCACAGAGCAGGGGTTGAAGTATTCCTTAGTGTTTAAGCCCCCCTTCGGCTAATCCGCAATTGCGTATGGCAAATCAATTCTGCATGATGCCTCGGGGGGCGGATAGATGCGAACGACAAGTGATTTCAGATCGACTTTTTTGTCGGGTTTAAGGGGCCGAGCGTTCCATCGTGTGCCGGGACAAATGTGGCACCCGCATCGTTACGGGGCCTGATTCCTCTATGGCAACACGTTCAGCGGCAATTTTGACAGCTGCGATGATAGGCTACCTCTTTCAGCATCGGCTCTTCGGCTGCTGCAAGATCATCGGGATTGATGGACGCACGATCGACGTCAAGCTATGCGATGTCGGCTGCCGGCGCCTCTTCTCGCGTAGTGCGCTGGAAGGCGGCGACTTTAAGCGTGTTGTACTCCATCCCGGGGCACTGGCGATCGGCCCGCAAGGGCAATGCGTTATCAATGCCCTTGTCGAAGGCGACGAAGTGGGACCGCGTCGCTACCGAGTTATCTATGAGGATGGTCTAAGCGCGGCGGTGAGTGAGATCGAACTTCTGCCGCTGCCGGCGAGCCTCACTGATAGTCTTCCTGCGCGCCTTCTCCAGGGACGAATTGATCCTTATGCGCTATTTTCTGCCCGGCACCGGTTGCTTGTGGCGCTCACGCGCTTCAACCGGCAAGTGGGCGGCCTGCGAGCCTTGCTGGCCAGCCGGATCGACCTTCACCCTCATCAGGCGTTCGTCGCGGGAACCGTCATCCTCGACCCCGTGCGGCGCTACATCCTTGCTGACGAAGTGGGCCTCGGCAAAACGATTGAAGCCGGGGTCATTTTGCATGATCTTCTGTCGCGGCGCCCCGACGCCCGCGTTCTCGTGCTCACGCCCGGCCCGCTGACCCGCCAATGGCTGTGCGAAATGCACAGCAGTTTTGGTGGGCAGGCGTTCAAGCTTGCCGATCTTCATCCAATCGAGTCTATCGACTTACGTCGCTGGTCCAAGGTCATCTGCTCGACCAATTTTGCGCTCGACGGTCTCGACGAAGAACTGCTGGCAGTTCCCTGGGATCTGGTGGTGGTCGACGAGGTCCATCATCTACTCAATGCGCCGCACCTCTACGACATGGTGGAGCAACTCTCGCGCAGCGCGCGTGACCTTTTGCTGCTCAGCGCAATTCCAGTTCGGCGGCGAGAGTCCGAACTCTATCGCCTTCTCGCGCTGCTCGACCCGCGAACCTATGCCAAGGACGGCACCGGCGAAGAAGCATTCCTCGCCATCTACGAAGCACAGGAACCGCTCGGGCGCCGGCTCAACCTGCTGTCGCACGATCTCACAGACCTAGTGAGCGGCGAGGCCACCAATAAAGATGTAATCGCGCGCCTTGGTCGGCTGGTGTCGCTACCGATCCTTCGAGAAGACGAGCAACTTCACGCGTTGCTTGCCGCCGCCGAAGCCGAGCCAGAGCGCGTTGCGTCGCTTGCGCGAGAGGTCCATCTAACAGTATCGGAGCGCTATCGCGTCAATCGCCGTATCCTTCGCAATCGCCGAGAACGCCTAATCAGCCAGGATCGTCTGGCGGCGATTACCCGCATATCGACGCCGCTTCGCTACGAGCCCGATCAGATCGAAGGCGAGGCAGTTACTGCAGCCGAGGCAATGCTTGCGGCGCTCGCCGCCGACGCCAGCCTGTCGCGCGATATCCTACGTCCGTTTAGCCGCATCCTTCTGCAAGCGCTGGTCGATCCCATCGCCACGCTAGAGGTGCTAACCGCGCTGCGCGATGCACAGGCGGCAACAGTCAACTCCTATGGCCGGGAGATGCTGAATGCGGTAGTTGGTCTGGGTGGTGAGCGCTGGGCCGTCCAACTGTACACCGCCTGCGCGGGTGTCAAGGCGCACGTTGATCCCCGCCTGTTGTCAGCCGGGCTCCGTCTGGCGTCCAACTGGCAATCATCGCAGTCGTCATCGGCCCGCTGCGATGTGATGGTCTCACTGTTACGCGGAGAGATCGCCGCCGACCGGAAGACGCTGGTGTTTGCAGGCTTCCCCGGCGTTGCACAAAGACTCGCTACGCTCCTCAAGGACACGTTCGGCGAGAAGTTCGTGACCGAGTTCCGCAGCGATCTCGACGACATTACCAAGGAGGAAAATGTCCGGCGCTTCCGTGCCGAATCCAACGTCTCGATCATGGTCAGCGATGAAAGCGGTGGAGAGGGGCGCAACTTCCAGTTCGCACATAGTCTCGTCCACGCCGATCTCCCCTGGCACCTTGCGGTAATCGAGCAGCGCATCGGTCGCCTTGACCGTCTTGGCCGCGAGGCCATTTCCAACCAAGTCGTTTCGCATATCTGCGTCAGCGCCGGCGCGTGGGAATCTGGCCTTTTTGCCTGCTACCATGATGGACTCGACCTGTTCGGGACGTCGGTCAGCGGCCTAGAATTCGCGTTGCGCCACCTCCAGGACGAGATTGTCGATGCGGCGCTCACGGGTGGTCAGGATGAGATGCATGACCTAGTACCGCGGCTGAAGGCGATTGCCGCGGAAGAGCGCGTTCGCGACGATAGCGAGGCACTGCTCGATGAAGCTTCGTATCATGCGGCGCGCGCTGAACGTTTCATCCACACGCCGGCGCCGGGAATTGAGCCCGCGCTTGAGGCCGCCTTTCTCGACTATTTTCGGCTACTGGCTGGCGGCAAGGGCGTTTCAAGGCACGAGAGCGCGGACGGATCCGAGGGCCTTTGGTGCCTGCGGCCCGAGAATGTCCGGCACGGGGAACTCACTATCGTTGACAAGGACGCTGATGGCGAGCTTCGCAAGCGCATCGGCACATTCCGGCGCGCGCTCGCTCAGCGGCAGCGCGACGCAGAATTTTTCACCTACGGCAATCCGCTGTTTGATGCTGTAGTCAAATCACTCGGCCATCGTCTGACCGGGCGGACCTATGCGATTGCCTGCCAAGCCGCGGGCGCGACCAGCTTTATCGGCCTCGAGATGATTATTGCGGCGCGACCCCGCCTCGACACGAGCGACATCTCGCCAAGTCTTTTGAACCTCGCGGAAGCAATCTTCGGGACACGGCGGCGGCCGTTGTTCGTGCCCTTGTTCCAGGGCCAGAAGGTCGATGGACAGCAACTGGCCACCTTACGCAATTCACTGTCCGCGAAGGGTGAGGGGCCGCGTTGGCGCGATCTTAGCGGCGACGAGGTTCAGCAGTTCGTCCGGCGCGTCGATGGTGATCTGTCGACCTGCCTCAATCACGCAATGGAGCACGACATCCCCACCGTAAGACAGGTTTTCGCAAAGGAATTGACCGAGCCGCTGGCTTCCGAACGCGAACGCGTTGCGCTCCAACGGCGTCAGTTGACTGAAGGGGGCGATGCCGCCGGAGCAGCGGAAGCGGATATGTTGGAGCGCTACTCCGCGCTGATCGACAGTTGGGACATTGTCGTCGACGCGATCGGCTTTCTCGCCGTCAACGTGCGGGGCTGACATGGCGAGCTTTGCCTCTTCGACGGTAGGACCAACCCTAGCACAGCAGTTTCGCGCCGCTCTTTCGACCGGGACTGCACCCGAGATGATCGTATCGCCGCCCTCGACCTGGCACCCCGACTATCCCCGTTGGCGTTTCTTGGCCTTGCTCCAGCGTTCTTCCACGCCCACGCTCGATCATGGCGTACTGCTGCGGCAGGCGGTGCGCTGGTCGCGCGGGAGGCTCTTCATCGGGAACTGGACGTCCGAACTCGCCGCCGTCGGCGAGGCATGCGGGGTCACGCTTTCCGCGGCAGGCGATCTGATCGTTGCTCCATATTGCCCGGATTGGCTTTCCGGAGAGATCTGGCCCGACGGCCAGGGGCTTGACGAACCGCCCTTGTTGGCGACACCCGACGAGAGCCTCCCCGCAGAGCCGTGGCTGTGGTCGCTATCAAAAGGGCAAATGCGCAGTTGGCACTCCGCAGCGCAGAAGGAGGCCTGCTGGCAGGCGCTGACGGCACCGCCCGGCTCGACCACCTTGCTGGGCTTGCCGACCGGCGCGGGCAAGAGCTTAAGCTTCCAACTTGCCGCGCGGTTCAGCGCCGGTGTTACGATCGTTGTCGTACCGACCACGGCGCTCGCGATCGACCAGTACATCGCCGCCAAGGAAATCTTGGCCGACTTCCCGCATCTCGGCCCGCGCTATTATTCCGCCAGCGACACTGCAAGCGATCCCGCAGCGGTGCGCGCCGCCTTGCGCGATGGGAGTTGCCGATTACTCTTCGCATCGCCTGAATCCTTGGTGTCAGGCAGCTTGCGTCCAGTGATCGATGATCTGGCGGCCACAGGTCGGCTCGCCACTTTGGTGGTCGACGAAGCCCATATCATCGATTCCTGGGGTGGGCATTTCCGCGTGGAATTCCAGTTACTCGCACTCCGCCGGAGCCAATGGCTGAAGTCTAGCGGAGGATCGCTGCGTACTCTGCTACTTTCGGCGACGTTCACCCCGCATTGCCTCGACCTGCTGCGCGCGATGTTCGGTGGCGATCTATGGCGACAATTCGCCTGCCAGCGACTGCGCCCGGAGATTTCCTATTTCAGCAGTGGCTTCACGATGCCCGATGATCGCGAGGCGGCGCTAGTCGAGGCACTTCACCATCTGCCTCGTCCGCTGATCCTCTATGTAACCGAGGTCGGCGAGGCTGTTCGGCTCCGCGACATGCTTGTCAAGATCGGGTTTGCCGCGACAGAATGCTTTCACGGCGATACCTCCGGCGCTGATCGACGCCGGCTGCTGCTCGCGTGGCGAGCCAACGAGATCGAGATTATGGTGGCGACCTCCGCCTTCGGTATGGGGGTCGACAAGGCCGATGTCCGAGCCGTCGTTCACGCCTGCTACCCCGAAAATGTCCATCGCTACTACCAGGAAGTCGGGCGCGGCGGGCGCGATGGCGCGAAGTCCATCGCGCTTTGGATACCCTTGATGCCGAAGGATCGGACGGTAGCGACGAGCCTGCTGCCCAAAATGCTCGGCGCTGACCTCATCTCGCTGCGCTGGCAGACGATGTTGGGCGCGGCGCGCGACGAGGAGGGCGGCATTCTCAACATTCCGACCAATGCCAAGCACGAGCGGCTAATGGGTGGGCGCAGCTATGGCGAGAATATCCGATGGAACAAGCGGCTGTTGCTGATGATGGCACGCGCCCGCTTGATCGACCTCGTTGACCTCCAGTTCGAAGAGGACAGCACTCTTCCAGAAGGTCGGGTCGAGCGCGTGCGCCTACGCTGCAACTTCGTGCCAAGTGATCCTCGGATCGCAGAACTACTCAAATCGCCGCGCGAACACGATCTGCGCGAGGCAGGCCGCGGCATCAGGGCGCTCGACGACTATCTCGCAGGCACGGCCAAAATCTGTCGGCTGCTGCGCCGCGAATATGGCGCCGAAACGATCATTGCCTGTGGCGGCTGCATCGCCTGCCGCGACGAACCGCTCGATCGCTATTCGATCCCGGCGTTGGACTTCGATCCGCTGGGACCGACCAAGCCAAGGCTCGACATCGTCTCCTCAGAAATCTTCTCAAACGGCGCAAAGGCGATCGGCGCGTTGGCCGATCGCGTGGCCGACCTAATCAGTGAGCAGCGGCTCCTCCAGTTCCTTTGCGCACCCGACCTTCTTGGGCAGTTGACGACGGCGCTGGCGGTGCGCCTCCTCCCCGCCAGCCGGCACTTCTATCGGCTCGATGACACGCGGGAGATTGGCAGGCTCAATATAGATCCCGACAAGCATGTCGTCGCCATCCATGGGCGCATACCTGATCGCGCGGTGCTTCGCTTGCGCGCCGGGGCGCGGATTTCGCATCTCTTCCCCAAGGATGCGCAGATCACTGATGCCAATGACCGCGTCCTGCTCACCCATGAGGGCGCGTTCTTCTTTCCATCCTATGACGAATGGCGGACACAAATCTAATGTTCACGGACTCTGAAGCTACCCCTGCTCGCGTCGAAATGCTGCTCGAAGTGGTCCGTTCAATGAGCGATCGCAAGCTCGATTCGTCGACGATACGCCTGCTACTCCAGCCAGAGGGGCTTCCGGCGCGGACCAGCAAGAGTGACCAGGCCGGCCGCGCGATCACGGCGGCGCGGGAACTTGATCTCATCGAGGACCATGCTGACGGTATGATCCGCGCCAGCCGCACTCGCGACAACCGCTCCGCTCGGACGGCTGTGGTCGAAGCCATTGACGACAAAGTACTGCGCGACGACAAGATCGAACCCTGGTTTGGGCTCTTCTACGCCTTCTTGCTCGGGCGGGACGAGTCAGCTGCAGCTGGCAAAGAGGCGGGAGACCATTGGGAAGCGCGCTTCGAGCGGGAAGTGTTCGGCGGAGCCAAGCAGCCGAACCGGTTCAACGATAGCAAATATCGGGGCTTCCGGCGCTGGTTTCGCTATAGCGGGCTAGGCTGGCACGACGGCGAGGAACGCTTCCACCCAAACCCTTATGAGCGTATGGCGCGGCAACTTCCTGCCGTCTTCAACCCGGAGCGTGATCTTTCGATTGACACGTTCATGGACAGATTGTCTCAGCAATGCCCCGAACTTGACGGAGGGCATCTCTTCCTGAGAGCCAATCCGAACTGGGACAGATCCACCCGCGTGATTTCACTCGGTCTGTCGCATGCGCTGGTCGACCTTCATCTCGACGGAGTGCTAACGCTCAACTGCCCGCTCGATAGCGATGGCCTGAGTATCGCCAAGGCTGCACCGCCGCGGGACGGGGTTCATCTAAAGTCCGACCGTGTCTCCAGCGTGCGCTATGCCCCGGCCAAGGGAACCCGCTTCAATGGCTGAGCCGATCGTCGTGCCCACCAGATTGGGGCAACCGTGCTGGACCGATGCCAATATCGAGGCAACAGTGCGGACTGTCGCCGCGATGGGCGACGAAAGCGTTTCGCGCTTCCTCGCCACGCATGCGCCGATGTCGCACGTCCGCGTCGGCGACACCGAACGTACGCTCACCGACGCTAAGGTGTTCGAGCATATTGCGCGCTTGAGCGCGCGCGAGAATGTCGTGTTGGTGCACGGCGCGCCCGGCACCGGCAAGTCGCATCTCATTAACTGGGTGAAACTGCGTTACGACCACGCGCTGAAAACCGGACAGTTTGCCAATGTGCTGCCTGTGCTCGTGCGGCGGCGCACCGGAAGCCTCAAGGATGCGCTTGAGCAACTCGTCGAGCAACTGCCCCGCCGCTTTCACAAATATCTTGAGCCGGTGCAATCCGCGATCGACCGCATCTCCGAGAAGGAGGCGCGCAAGAAGCTTGCGACCGAACTCCATCTCGAACTCGGTGTTCGCTGGGAAGAGGCGGGCAGGCCGCCGCTGCCGCGCACGATCCGCCATCTCGCCGAAGCTTTCCACGCCGAGGGCTTCGGTGCCTGGCTCTGCCGCGAGGGCGGGGTGATCGACCGCAATATCCAGCAGTTGATCAGCCCGAGCGAAGTGCGCGACCGCGAGAGCTTTCCGCCCTTCACAGCGGACGAGTTCCGGATCGACAATCCGCAACAGCGCAGCCACGGCCTCAACACAGCCAATGTCCGCCGGCTGATCGACGAGTTCGCGGAGGAGCCGGAGTCCGCCCAAGAGGCGGCGCGCCTCTGCAACGAAAGCCTGCGCGCCGCGCTGCGCGAGTTGACCGGCCTCGGCAACGCGGCACTCTCAACGATTCTGCGCTCAATCCGCCAAGATTTGCAAAAAGAGAACAAACGGCTAGTGCTGCTGATCGAAGATGTCTCGACGCTTTCGGTGCTCGACGACGAAGTCGTCAACGCGGTCGAGCCGCAGGACGACGCCAGCCTCTGCGATCTCACGTCGGTCCTCGGGATGACGGAGCAGGCCTACCAGCGTCTGCGTGACAACCAATATCAACGCGTTGCCGGCAGCGGCCTGATTCTATCCTTTCCCGAGGACGCGACCGCTGCATTCTGGGCCGACGATAATGCGGAGATTGATCGTTTCATCGCGCGCTATCTGAATGCCGCGCGCCTGCCGGAACCGCAGGTCGCCCTAATCGCCGATCATCGGCAACTGGGGGGCGATGTGAGCGTCAGCGCGTGTGACGACTGCCCGGTAAGAGAGGCCTGTCATGCAGCGTTCGGCAGTGTGGCCTTTGGCGACACGGTCGTTGGCTTGTTTCCCTTCCGGCCGGGGACCGCACCTTATCTGCTCGACCATCTTGATAAGTCGCAGACAGGCGTTCGCCCGACCCAACGTGGCCTGCTCGACCATATTACCAAACCGGTGATGCGCCATATCGATGCGCTCGACCAAGGCGACCGCTATCCTCTGACCCTGCCGATCAGCCGACAGCCCCCAACCGATTGGCAAACGCTCGCCGAAACCTATCTCGGCGGATGGGCGGCTGGCGATCAGACACGTTTGCGCCTCTTGGTCGAAGCGTGGACACGCAAGACCAGAGTACCTGACATTGCCAGCGACCTGAATGCGTTGCTTAAGCCGTTCAGCCTGCCGGAGTTCAGCACTAAGGCCGCCGGTGGCGAATCGATCCAGACGGTTCGCGACCCTGCTGCGAGCGCAAAGGGAGCCGGCGGCCAAGCTACCGGCAGCGACGCAGTGGTGCCCCCACCGCCACCAGCCCCGGTCGATGCCGCCACACACAAGCGGCTCACGGATCTTCTCAACCGGCTTGAGCGCTGGTGGTCCGGTGAGAAGCTGGAGACCCCAAGAGACTATCAGGAGATGCTGCTCGATTTCTTGAAAGGTGCGCTTCCGCTCGACGACATCCGGTCTCCGGCGACGCCCGCCCAACGTCTGTTGCGTGAGGCAAATCGTGGTTCGATACGTATCCAGGACTCCGCCACCCAGGCCGTGCCAAACAGGGTCTCCTTCGCCTTCGAGCGCACCCAAGACAGCCATGATCTCATAGTCGCCTTGACCCATCATGCGGTCGAAGGCATGGGAACGTGGGACTTTCCGCAAGGCGAGCGCTACAAGAGGATTGTGGCGCGCTGGCTGCGCAAGCACCAGGACGCGATGCTTGCCTCGCTCGATCCCGTCGATCTTTCAACGACCGTGCCGATAAAGCACGCAACTAAGTTCTTGTGCATGTCGGCGATCATCGAGCGCCGCGCCGAACTGCCGCGCGATACGCCGGCCGCCTTGTCACACGTGACTTCTATCGAGGCGATAAAGCTGCCGACGGTCCTCACCGATCCGCTACGCAAACTCTATAGCGACCTGCCCGAGCGGCGGCGCATGCTGCAATCATTTCTCGTCGAGGAGACCAATCTTCCCCAAGGGGCGACGGGCGGCATACTCGTCATCGACCCCCAGGTGATCATAGAGGCAATCACCGAGGCGCGCAGTGATCCCTCGATCGCGCCCCTTCCCCCCGGCTTTTCGGCGGGATACTGGAAGTCGCGCTACCAAGCGCTCGACGGACTCAAGGCCTGGGCAGCGCTACCCGACGCGATCGCGACCGAGCGCGAAGCGATCGGCGAGTTGCTTCACAAGATCGATCATGTGCTGGCGCGCAACGGTTTTGCAACCGGCGGAGATTATGCTGGCTTCGTCGATTTCATCGCGGACATGGTTCGACTCATCGAGCTTTTAAAGTCATCCTTCCGCTGGCCGACTACCGATACCGACTTCTTCAGACGCGACAAGATTGCCGATCGCAGTGCGCCTATGGCCCAAATGTTGGTGAACGCCGCCGCGGTCGCGGAAGGGGCAAACGACACTGATGTCTTGCTGTTCGATCCGCAGGCGCTGCTTGAAGTCGCGGCCATAGTCGAGCGATGTCGGCTCCTGATCGAAGCAGCAAACGAATTTGCCGAGGCGAAGCAAGCTCATATGAGTGGGGAGGGCGACCCCGACGTGATCGAGGGCGAGATTGTCGCTGAGTTGAGACGGATCAGCGATGTTGCGCAGGGGGTCGTGGCATGAGCCGGATCTCAGACCTCATCGCATATATGAAAGGCATCCCCGACAAGGAGAAGCGCGCCACCCAGTTGCGAGAGATGGTCGCGATCCGCGACAAGCTCAGGAGCTCCGCTGACCTTGCCGAAAGATTGCGCAGCCTGAGTTCGGCGCTTGAGGCGGTCGAAGGCGCAAACTTTGTCGAAAAGGCCAAACAGGGCCTTGCGCAGGTGTCTGCTAGCGCAGCGCGATTCAAAGCGCGCCTCGAAACCGGAGCGGGTTTCGATCGCAAGCAGGCTGACGTCACGCTAACTGCGATCAACGAGCGCCTCCAAAATACGTCGGACGCTGTTACCAAGGGTTGGCGGACGCTGGTCGACGAACAGGGAAAACGCTACCAGCCGCTGGCCGAAGCCGCCGAACGCGCATCCCTTCCTGGTGCAGCAGCGCTCAATGCCGCGATCGCGCGGCTCGGAGATTGGCGCGACACCCCGCCCACGACTCCAGATGCGGCAGAAGTCTATGTAGCGAACGCCGCGCGCATCCCGGCCTCGATCGCCAATCTAGGTCTCGAAGGGCATGCCGGCAAGTTCATGATTGATGCGGCGAGCGGTCGCGCGAAGGCGAAGGATCTCCAGAATGCCGAGGTGCTCGCATTCCTTGGTGCCAATCCGGCAGTCTGGTCAATGCTGAAGGTCGGGCTCTAAATGACCATCCCATCGCCGACGTTCGTTTCGGACTTCCTCAATTTCATCGAAGAATGCGAGCAGCGGCTCCAGAATTGGGGCTTCTACGATGTCGCCTTCGACGAAGCCGACCTTTCGGCTCTCATCGAGACCGACGCGCCCGATCCGTTGCGCGAGGCATGGGATGCGCTTGCCACCGACGGCCTCGATCTTGGCACCCTGCTGACCCAAATGCGGCGCGCCGACCTCCTGCATCTGGTGTCCGATGGCTCGGGACGCGTCCGCAGCCGCTTTGCCGAAGGCCTTCGATTGCTTGCGCATCTGCGCCAGCGCTTCGGCTATCAGGACTGGGCGAGCGGCCGCCGCCTTGTCGCCGACATCAAGCTCCATCTCGCACCGCGACGCTATCCAGCGATCGGCATCACCGCCGACACCGCATGGGCCAGCATGGCGGCGTATGCGTCACAGCCGACCTTCCAGCGCGCAGTGTTTGAAGCTCTCGCGTCCCGGCCAGATGGAGGAGGCGCCTTCTCCTTCGCCGGGTTCCAGGTGCGCTCCTTCGAGCGGATTTTCCGATCCTATGGCGCCGAGGAGCAAAGCGGGACGGTGGTTTGCGCCAGCACCGGTGCGGGAAAGACTAAAGCGTTCTACATTCCCGCCTTCACCGCGATCGCTGGCGACCTCGGCAGATCGGCCAATCGCTTCACCAAGGTCATTGCGGTCTATCCGCGAAATGTCCTACTCGCCGATCAGCTCCGTGAAGCGATTTCCGAGGCGGGCAAGCTCAGCACACTCCTAAAGGCCAATGGCATTCGGCCCATCACGGTCGGGGCTTTGCTGGGGGATCTTCCGCCCGCCGACCAGTTTGATCTTGGGGACAAGAGCCGGTTCCTCAAACAATGGAAGCGCGTACATAATCGCGGATGGGTGGTGCCCTTCCTTCGCGCGCCCTTTCATGTCAGCCGTGGCGAACTCGTCTGGCTGGATGCCGATCGCAAGGCCGGACGGACCACCCTCTATCGCGTCGACGCGCTCGACGAGCCGCCGGAGATCTCCGATGGTGTCATCCAGTTGACCCGCGAAGGTCTGCAGGCCAATCCGCCCGATATCCTGTTCCTGTCGCTCGAGATGATGCATCGCGAGCTCGGCAATCCGGCTTGGGCCAAGACATTTGGCATCGGAGTCGAAGAGAAGCCGCGGCTGTTCCTGTTCGACGAGGTCCACAACTACAGCGGGCTGAGCGGCGCCCAAGCGCCCTGGATCATCGCGCGCTGGCGTCAGGCGGCGCGGCTTAAGGGACTGCATGTCGTCGGTTTGTCGGCAACGCTTCGTGACGCGCCCAAACATCTCGCAACGATCGGCTGCGTCAATCCCGAACGCGTGGTCGAATGCACCCCGATGGATGACGAACTCGAAGCTGAAGGCCGCGATTACACCGTCATCGTCAAGGGCGACGCTGCGTCCGGCGCCTCGCTGCTCGCCACGTCGATCCAGGCAGCCATGTTGCAATCGCGGCTGCTGACACCCGCCCATGTCAGCTATCCGCCGGGGACGAGCCTTGCCGGTCGGTCGCTCTATCTCCGCAAGGTCTTCGGCTTTACGGATCAACTTGACAGCCTCAACCGCTGGCTCCCCGATCTGGATGACGCTGAATGGAACCGCTTGGCCCAGTATCGGCTGCCGCCGGACAAATCCGGCCAGACGGTAAGCCAGTCGACCGAACGCGCAATGCTTGCGGACGGCCAGATTTGGTCGCTGCCAGATACGCTCGGCTATGACCTCCGCCAGGGCGCTCGAGTGAGCCGCTGCAGCTCTCAAGACCCAGGCGCCGATACCTCCTCCGACATCATCGTCGCCACCGCGAGCCTCGAGGTCGGCTACGATGACCCCGATGTCGGCGCCATTGTTCACCACAAGGCGCCGCGCAGCATTGCATCCTTCCTGCAGCGCAAGGGTCGGGCGGGGCGCACGCGCGGTTCGCGACCGACGACGCTCGTGATCTTGTCGGACTGGGGCCGCGACCGCTGGCTGTTTCAGAACAGCGAGCGCCTGTTCCAGCCGGACGTCGAACCAATCAAGGTGCCTTTGCTCAATCCCTATGTACAGCATGTCCAGGCGACGAGCTTCCTGCTCGACTGGCTCGGCCGGCGGGTGGGCGCAGCGGATCCGGTGCGCTATTTGCGGCGCCCCAGCAAATATGACGCAGGCGCGCGCGGACGCGCGGTCGCCTTGCTGCGCCGCCTGCTCGATCTCGGCGACGACTATGCCGCCTTCCGCCGCGATCTAGGCTGGGTGGTGCGCCATACCCAGCGGTTCAGTTCCGCGAGCGACGAGGACATCGACCGGATCGTCGACACGATGCTCTGGGAAGCGCCACGGCCAGTGCTTCGCCACGCCGTGCCGTCGCTGCTGCGCAAGCTCGAGGCCGAATGGCGTTTCGCCGATCTACGCCGGAGCAATGATCGCGAGGACAGCGCTGCGCGCCAGCCGCTTCCAAGCTTCATCCCCGCCGCATCCTTTGCCGATCTCGCGGCGTCGGATGTGACGGTCGACTTTCCGGGGACGAACAAGGACACTGAGACCCGCGGGATCGCGGCGCAACTCATTGAATCTTGTCCGGGGCGCGTCTCCAAGCGCTTTTCGGTAAGCCGCCAGGAGCGCGGCTATTGGCTCGCCGGGTCCGAGCAGCTTCTCACCGCGCCCAGTCCAGTCATGGTGCCGGCGCGCCAGTTCTTCCCCGACAGTCTCGCCATCGGCACTGACCGGGCCTCGGCAGCACTCCAGCCGCTGCGCGTGGCACTGGTCGAGCGGCCGCGCGACGTCAAGGACAGTAGCAATGCCGCCTGGCTCTGGGTGAATAGCGCCGAGCGTGTCGGCGATGGGCGCTCGCTTCCCTTGTTCAACCGGCAACATTGGCAAGACGTCTTCGACGACACGCGCGCCTATCTTCACGGCGACCTTAATGCAGTGCTGATTCGCCGTCGCACCAGTGAAGGCCGCTTCGACATCCTAATGAACCGCGGCGTTGAACGCCGCGGTACCGTCCTGCTCACGTCAACTTCGGACGATGGCGAGAAGGTGCGCGAGTTCGTCGGCTTTGAGCAGACGGTAGACGCCCTTGTATTCCAGATTCGCGAAGAGCATCTGCGCTCCCGCCCGTCGCTCGATGAGGCGACCATGGGCCGGCTGCGCCAGGACTATTTCAAGCATCTGCTCATGGACTCGTCGCTGCTGCGTGAAGCGGCGAGCAGCTTTACGCTCGAATGGCTGTGGCAAACCAGTCTTGCGATGCTCACCGCGACGGCGTTCAAGGGCAAGTGCAGCCTGAAGGTGGCGCAGGAGCGACTCTCCAGCAAGCGGGTAGCGTCGATCGGGCGAGTGCTTTCGCGTATGTTCAGCGTTTCCGCGCTCGACGATCACGATGCTGACGATCATGATGCCGGCGGCAAGACGCGTCAGCGGCTCGAGGCGCTCTGGTCCGACCCCGCTTGCGGCGTAGAAATCTCGCGCGCCGAGACCGCGCTGTGGTCAGACCTCGGCGAGGATTTCGAGGCCTGGCTGCGCCAGCGCCATTTACGAACGCTCGCCGAGGCCTGCCTCAGCGCCGTCCATGCCATTGCGACCGATGTCGGCGAGGGTGATCTCATGGTGGATGTCCTCAGCGATGACGGGAATCCGCGGATCGTCATTTCGGAAAGCGCACCCGGCGGCATCGGGCAGATCGAAGCTTTCGTGCAGACGTCGCTCGACGGTGACGGTGCGTTCGAGCGGGCGCTGGCGCACGCGCTTGGCTTCTGCACCCGCGCGCACATTAGCAAGAGCCTGGTCGCCGTCGCAGCACGCGCCCGCACGCCGGAGGCGCTCGCAGACGCCTTCGACACGGTCAGGCGTGCGCGGGGCTATCAGCAAACTCTCTCCGCGCAAGCGGGCCTCACTAGGACTTTGGAAGAGGCGGGCCTTGGTGCATCGCGCCAAAATGTCGTTGCAGTGACCGGCCACTTGCTCCAACAGAGCAGCGACTCGACCACCGACGCTTGGTTCGACGCCCTTAACCGCTTGTGGGCGAACAGAGAAGGGCGGCTTGGTGCGCCCATCGATGCGCGCGTTTTCGCCTATCTGTTGGTCGACTCCCCCAGTGTCCGGAGGCGCTTCTCGGCGATGATCGAGCGCAAGACCGGTCAACAGCCAACAGAGGTACAGCTGTTCGCGCGGATCCAGGATTTTCTGCTGCCCGGCTGCCACGACAGCTGTCCGCAATGCCTTGCTAACACCAATCGCTTCGCAGGCGACTTTCGTCCTTCGCGCGAACTGACCGACCACTGGCTAAGCGCTTCGGGGCCCAAGACGCCGTCGCTCTCGGTAGCGCCGGGTTGGGTCGAGCGGCTCCAGGCTCTGCTGGCGAACGAGGACAGGGTTGAGATCATCGGCGCCGTGGACGACCTGGGGGAAATCGCGCGGGCGCTGCAGACGCTCCTCACGGAGCCGTTTGAGCGCGATTATCTGCTCGTCTGGCCTATCCTGAGCGGCGTGTCGCGCAATCCTGACGGCTGGCGCGTGGGCGTCGAAATCCGCAACATGGGAGTGCGATGATGCGACCCGTGCTGCAAAGCCGCGACATCTGGACCCACGGCGGCGGCTGGCCGCTTCCCGACCTGCTGCGCTCGGCGCTGGCGTCGCTCCTGCTCTTGGGCGTGCATGACCGGCCGGCCTATTTTGCAAGCCCCTGGATCACCGATTTCGACCTGTTCGATAACCGCTTTAGGGACTTTGCCGCGCTATTTCCGCGTCTCGCCGAGCAGCCATGGATCCGTTTCTCGGATTATTTGAGCGTGCTCTCGACCAAGCTCGATGTGCGACTGCTCACCACCGATAATGACCGCTCGGGCGCCTTCATGAGCACCCCGGCGCTTAGGAATGCATCGCGCGTGGCGTGTCGCCTCGGCGACAACAAGTTCCACGAAAAGGGCATTCTCGCACCAACCTTCTACATTGAGGGATCGATGAACCTCACCCATTTCGGAGTTCGCGTGCGCGGCGAAAAAGTCGTCTATCACAGCGTCGTCGGCAATGGCGTGCCCGCAAAGATTGCGGCGGCCTATCTCGAGTTCGACCGTCATTGGAAGACGCTTGCATGAGCGACAACAACACGATCATGTCAATGCTCGACATGTTTGGTGCGCGACTTCCTGGGGATTTGGCTTTTTCGCTATCCCAAAACGGCAACGTTTCCGCCGACCATCCGCTCGCCGGCGAGATCGCCGCGGCGCTCGGCGGCAAGGCCGCGTCTCTCCCCTATCCTCGCAGGCAGGATGTCATGTGGGTGACCCTCGGTCCGACGGCGGAGGAGCTTCGGCGCGTGATCGAGGATCTGCGGTGTTGGGTTCTTCCGAGCTTCGGCTGGGAATCCGCGCCATCGATCGTCACGGAGGGCGGCGCGAGTGGACAAATGGGGTCGCTGTTGCTGGCGCAGTCGCCCCACGGCTATTTCCGCTGGCACAGCCGTCCGGCGGACACGAATCATCTCATCGCGCGCCTGGCCACGATGCGCGCGGTCATCGCGCAAGCACCCGCCCGCCAGTCGCAGCTGCGCCCAACCCTTGAAATGCTGCGCCGCCAGTTCACGCTGGGGCTCGCTACTGGCGACCGGGACACGGCGCTCCAGGCGATCGACCAAATCGACCAGCGCCAACTCGATACGGCGTCCAATGCGCTCTCGATGCGCATTCGCCTCGCGGCGGCTTTTGGCGACGATCGGGCGATCGTCGATAATCCGCAATTAGACATCCTTCTGTCGATGCAGGTGCCCCAGCGCGTCGTCGAAAGCGTGCTCCTGGCCCACCATGCGGTCTTTTTGGCTGATCACGAGGCTACCGGGGACATCAAGACTGCCCTTGCGGCCTATCTGCCCTTGTGCGACCGGCTTGCCGGGCTTGCCGATCATCCTGCGGATGATGCCGATACAGCAGTCGTGCGCATGGCGGCCTATGAGGCGGCGGTCACGGAAGACGCGCTCCGGCTCCATGAACTGGCAAACCGTTTTTCGGGCGATACGGTCGTTGCGGCGATCGCCGCGAGTCTGACGGCGATCGCGCCGCAGCCAGCTTCAGAACCCGCACCGCAACAGGTTGCAAAGACCGCAGCCCAGCCGGTCGCGTCGCCAATTGTAGAGCCCGTCGAGCCTCCTGTTGCCGAGGGTGAAACGGACAGAGCCGAGCGGGTCCTTGTCACGGCCGAACCCACGCCGCCGCTCGGCTGGTCGGACGTTCCTACGCTCGTTGCGACCAGCGCACACGAGCCCTTGGCGGCTTTCCTCCAGCACGCCGCTCTGATGCCCGACGCCTGCGATCCGGGTGACGGCGACTTCGTCATCGAACTCTTCACGGACTCGGGCATCACAGCGGATACGAAGAAGCGCGCCCAGGCTGATCAGGTCCTGACGACAGTCATCGACGCCTATGTCTGCGAGGAGCGGTTTCCGCGACGAGAACGCCTTACACTCTATCAGGCGGTGCTCGACATCTGGTCGTCGAACCGCGCACTGTCCACCGATCTGATAGACGGACAGTTGCTGCTCACCATGGCGGACGCACTGCTGCGTCTCGACGGCCGCTTGGAGGGCGTGGTCGCAACCGCGGTCACGCGCTGGTGGGAAGCCCGGCCGGTCCGCTCGCGCCTTGCCTGGCTTGGAGAAGCACTAGAGCTTCTCACTGAGCAGAGTACCGCTCAAGACTATCTTGCCGTATGGTACGCGGGTGCCGGCCTCATAAACATTGACCATGAAGGGTTTTCTGTCGCCGACCGGCATCTTTGGTATCGGCTTGGTCGCCGCCTCGGCCTGGACGTGGCCACGACCGACAAAGCGCTCGGTGGAGATTGGCAACCCCTCGAATCTGCGGACGACCCGCTGCTTGCGGCGGGGTTCAAGAAGATCGCAATAGTATCGTTGCATGAACGTGCGGCGCGAGAAGCGGCCGCGCAAATCGAACATCGCACGCAAGCCCATGTCGTTATAGTGACGGATCATGCTGCGGGCGAAGGCACCACATCAGCAGCAACGGCAGATGTCATCTTATTCGTGTGGGGTGCCGCCAAACACGCAGTTTATCGTGCTTTCGATAAGGTAAGAGATCGTCTCGAATATGTGCAAGGGACAGGTAGCGCAAGTATCGTCCGGGCGCTCGAACGCAGAGTTCGCGCGGCGGGAACCGAGATGTAGCGGTCTTCCACTATCATCGATCTCACATAGCGACAGCGGCGGTGCAAGAGCCGTAAATTTCGTTCTCCCTCGCCAGGGGCGGTCGAGGGCTTAGTGTTCGCCGGCGAGCATGATCGTGAGAACGCGGGCGGTCGCTTTCGGATCGGCCGGATCGTCGCTGCCGAACTGGAAAGCTCGGTCGAACCCTCTGCTAGACCTTGCCTTGTCAAATTATGGCTGCAAATTTCTTTGTAACCGCGTCGAAGCCCTTCTGCGTTTGGTGCAACTCGTTTGCCCACCAAGTCTTGTAGGTTGCGCCTGTCGAAAGCGTGCCCCGCAAATTCAGAAGATCTAACGTGTCCGAAAGGGGGCATAATCCTGAAATGGGCGCGATCAACGCATTGCGTCGACTAGTAGAGAATTACTTGTGGTAGTGGTCAAAGACAGCTTCAATCGTCTCGAGTGCTCTCTTGGTTTGTTCGGCCGAAGGCGGCTTCGCAGCCGTAAAGCCTATTTGGCCAGGCAAGTTCGTGGTCTTTGAGACAACGAGATATGTGATGTCTGGCCGACCAGCTGACGTTTCTTCCCGAGAGATCTCGTCAAGAATTGGTTTCCATGGGCCTTGGGCTGGAATGCCGAGCGCCGCGCCCAACTCGCTGTAGTAGATCGTGCGGCGTTGCTTCGCCCGATCGAGCAAAATTCCAGCAATCGCATCCTTGTGCTCTAGATACAGGACCATACTTTTCCGCTCCACCAACTGTCCATGCCAAAGCGGACACTTGCACAAGACGAGTGCAGGTTCAAATGGCACCCGGCTCCGAACGGTCCGCTAACAAAAGGCCGGACTGATCAAGACCATCCATGTGGCACTGTCCGCTTATTGTTCGCATACTCCATCACAGGTTCGAATGATCGGGCGCAAAGCCTGTTGGTGCGGGCGTTCTGCCGGCGTTGGACCGGTCGCGGGGAGCCTCGGGGGAACGGCCCGCCTTTTCAGCTTTCGCCGGAGTCCTGTCACCGAGCTGGCATCATTGGACGGCTGCGAGGCGGCAAGAGGTCGGCGCAATTAAGCATTGTGTGAAGAGACCGTCTATCATGACCATGGGAATTCGACGACTGGGATACAAAAGCCAGCGGTCGTGTATACAAGGCGGATGGTGACGGTGCCCGACCGGGGGTAGGGGCGATGATGGGTCCCCTCCTCCTCCCCGAACTGAGGTTTCCAATGACTAACTTCGCTGAAATTAGAACGTTTGATGCAACGACTTCCGACACGACGACCTACGGCATGGCAGTGGATGCAAGCTGGGGCGGCCACACGAAGAACGGCTACATCACGCTGCACGTCCTGAAGGGGCCGGATGAATACCCAGCGAAAGGCGCGGTGAGCCTGGGGTGGCGGATGCTTGAGCCACTGCTGAAGGTGATCGTAGAGCGCCAGATCGGACGCGAGTTGATGGCCGATGCGCTGCGTGGGCAGAGGCTCAAGGTCGTTGACGACTGGACCGACGAGGATGAGGCAGCCCTGGTCGCAGACAAGAAGCGGGAGGCCGAGGAGAAGGTCGCGCTCGCCGAGTACCGCAAGCACAACGAGGAGGCGCAGCAGGAGCATGCGCGCCAGGAAGGCGATCGCCCAGGCGACCGAGGCAGGGCGCAAGGAGGCGCAGAAGGGGCGCAACCGGGAGATCCTGGAAGCGATCAACGCAGCCGGCGGCAAGCCGGTTCTCGCCGAGTTCGAGTTCGAGGTGTCGGATGGCCGCCGGCTGAAGGCTGTCGAGTTGACGACCCATACAAGCGGTACGGCGCAGAGCCTGATCGGGGGCTTCTGCGCGAGTTGGGGCTGAAGCAGCGCGACTTCAGGATCGTCTGCGTGACGCTGGCCGGGAAGAGGCCGGGAGCATGAGCATGCGTTACATCATCATCGACCGCTACACCGGCTGCATCTGAGGCGACATTGCCGACTACGCGCAGCGTAGTGTGTCGTCCCCAGCTTAACCACGCCAGCCGAGCGCATAGTGGCGGTGGCGCCGTCCTCATTCGTCTTTCCAAACGACGCGCCGCTGCCTCGTTGATCTCCGCGCCGGCGACCGTCGGCGCTCTAAGGAAGAACGGCGTATAAACCGCAGTCCTGCGCGCGTCCGCAACAGTGGACGGTTGTCGCGCGGAGGAAGGAGGAAATTCGCCCCCGCTGCGGGCGGTGAACGGGACAGCCGTAGGAGCGTCAGCATAGCGCCGGCCGCAGGACGGGACGCGGGACCGACTGTCCCCGTCCGCGGCGGTCCGCCAAATCTTGCACCCTTTCATCTCCATTCAATTGCGTGGCAGCTTGTGAATTTCCAGCCTGACAGGCCCGCCCCTGTCACAACTCGTGCAAAAAAGCGCTCGCTCGACCGAACTGAACAGAGCGCCTTTTCCATAGCGCTCAATGAGGCCGGCTGGCTTCACCGTCGCATGGTGCGAACAGGATCTGCACCAGGCCCGCAACACATGCCATTCGCGTAGATCTCCGAGCGCAACATCGAGGCCGGCGTGAACGCTGCCGTCGATGATGGCCTGTGGCGGGATCTTTACCTCGCCCGGTGTCAGGATTTTCTCCATCACATGCCGGCTGTTGTAGTGAACCAGCAACATGCCTGGGCGGCGCCGGATGGCGGCTTGCCAGGCTGCCTGGCTCACCGTTGAATCGGGGGAACGCGAAATGGTTTCTGACAAGACCTGCTCCTCGCGATCCCAGACCTCGATCCGAAAATTGTCTTCCGCTGTTTTCGCCATAGCTTCGCCGGCCAGCGCGATTGACGCCGAGCCATGGTCCTTTGCTGCTCCAGATCACGCTGAAATAAGGAACATATTCCTCTCCCGTCAAGAGCCTGCTTGACTCTTTGTTCTCATTTTGTTCACATTGGCAGGATTAGGTCATAGGAGGCGAACCATGGAACTTCGCTTGAACATTGAAGGTGCGACGCCCGAAGAACTGGCACGTGGTATCGCTGCGGCCGAAGCTGTCTTCGCGCGGGCCGGCATTACGGCTTTGCAAGGCGCGGAAGGCCTGTTTGCGTTGGAAGGGTGGGATATCAAGGGCTTTCCAGAAGACGACAAGCCTACCGAAGAGGAGGACCGAGCTGCGGCAGTCTGGATGGAGGCCGACAAGGCTGCGACGACTGCATGTTGTGCGGACTGGCCGGAGGATGAAGTTCCGCACCATCAGACCATGGAACTGATCAACGTTCCCCGAACGAGATTGCAAGCCGAGGCGATTCCAGACACCTGGCCGGAGCGGAAGCAGCTCTATCCTGACGTCGTCAGGCGGCTGGAGATCACGACCGGCCCGGACCGCCAGATCGATTTCGATATTGCCTTCGTTCTCGGTTGGGTTCCAGAGCGGCCGACGCTGGATCGGGTCGAGCCGCTTTCTGACGATGGCGACCGTATCCCCTTCTTCACCAGCGACCTTGCCCAAGTCGAAGAGATGGCTCGCAAGGCGCTCAAGGACTGGACAACAATCTGCGTGGTCGACGAGGACGGTATCATTTTCCGGGAAGGAGTGGCGGCCTCGGATCCAAATGAGATCGCCGACTGGCTCGAGCGGCTCGATCTGAACCTGGCAAGGGTTGGGCTTGAAGCCGGCGCAACCGCAGCTTGGCTGTACAACGGCCTGAGGAAACGCGGACTGGCCGCAATCTGCATCGATCCGCGGCGGCTGCGGGCCTTGACCAAGACGATGCCGATCAAGAACGACCGGAATGACGCTCGCGCGATCGCCGGCTGCATGCGCGTTGGCTGGTTCTCCATCGTCCATGTCAAAAGTGATGAGAGCCAGGAAATCCGGATGCTTCTCTGCAACCGCCGTACGCTTCAGACGAAACAGATCGACATCGAGAACGAAATCCGCGGGACACTCCGTGTCTTCGGCATCAAGCTCGCCGGTCGCATAACCTCCGGCCCTTTCGAAGGGCGCGTTCTAGAGCTGATAGAGAACGCGCCTCGCCTGGCGGCCATGGTGAAACCGATGCTGATCGCTCGAGCGGCTCTTCGACAGCAATGCGCGGTGTTGCACAAGATGATGCTGGACATGGTTCGGAAGGACGAAACGTGCCGCCGGCTGATGACCATCCCTGGCGTCGGAGCGATCACCGCCGTGACCTATCTCACGACCATTGATGATCCAGCCCGTTTTGAACGTTCTCGAGACGTCGGTGCACATCTTGGCCTGACGCCGAAGAAATACGCTTCCGGTGAGGTCGACCGAAACAGCGGCATCTCCAAATGCGGTGACGTAGCGATGCGGTCCACCCTCTACCAAGCCAGTCTCGCGTTGCTGACGCGCTCGACCAAGAACTCGGGCATCAGGGCATGGGGTCTCGCGGTCGCGAAGAGACGCGGCCTTCGGCGGGCAGTGGTGGCCGTCGCTCGGAAGCTCGCCATCGTCATGCATCGTGTCTGGGCGGACGGAACCGAATATCGTTGGGAGAGCAAAGCCGCGACTGCCAACTGATTTGGCGTGAATCGAATTCCAGAATCTGCCTGAGGCAGAGTGATGTCCCGCAAGGACCTGGTCGAAGTGACTGCGCTGCAACGATTGTGCTCCAGCACGCTTTCGTAGATAGCAGCCTTCGATTATCGGACCACCATCTTGAGGCGATCAAGCATCGACCTCGTAGACAAGAGAGAGCCTCGCGGGACTTGACGTGCAGTTGGCAGAGGAAGGTTGCGGTGACAATCGCAATCAGACAAATCGTTGCACATGGGAGGCTCCGGACCTGGGCGACTTGATTACAGAAAGGCTATCGGGGGCACGATGAAAAGCGTATCGGCACTCAAGAGACCGTCCCGCGACCGTGTCAGCAGGCAATCTGAAACGGTTGTCCCTGCTTTTGTAAAGGGTAGCCTTGCAGTCCAGGGTCCCTGATCTACGATATGATCTACAGTCGGATGACCGGCTTGCAGCGTCGCAACAAATGTCCTTGTCACCATGGAACGTCACACCGTCGTCGTCGAGGGCACCTTAGCCTTTCGCATGCAGCGTGTCGCAGCCGCGCAAGCGGGTGACCACGGTCTCGACGTCGCCACAGTCCTGCTGCTCGCGGCGCGCCTTGCGGGTGGTTTCAGCCGACCAGCCGACCACGCAACGCTTGTGCCAATCATTTCCCGAGCACTTGCAGAGATTACTTTTGAAGAACTCGAAAAGGTCAAGGCAAGGCCTGGCATGGCGCGGGCTGTCCTCTCCAGTCTGGAGCGCGTGTGGGCCGCTGACATTCGCCTTGTCGATCCACTCAATCCAAGCGCCAGGCTGAGCGACCTTGGTCACATCGAAGCCTTCCTGCGCGAGCATCTTCCAATCGGCGCGCTGTTGCCCGTGGATCTGCGCGATCGGGCGCTTGCGCACATCGATCATGCGCGCACTGTCGTCGGCCCTCTCCATCTCCACCGTCTTGTTTCCGTCGAGCCGCTCTGGCGGCCCCTCATCGAAGCCCTCGCCTCGGTCATCGAAATCACGTGGGACGCGCCAGGCACGCGCGACCGGAGCTGGTTTCCTGGTAAGATCCTGGGAAGACCCCTGCAGCGCCCCGAACAGCTGATCTGTGAGGTTTGCGCCGATCCACGCGCGGAGGTTGTTGAAGCGCTTCGCTGGGCGCGTGCGTTGTTGAGCGATGGCGTGACACAAGCCAGCGAGATCGCGATCGCCAGTGCTGACTTGAGCGTGTGGGATGATCACATGCTGGTCCTGGCGGCGGACGCTGATCTGCCGATCCATTTCGCTGGCGGCGTTTCAGCCCTGAGCACGCGCGCCGGCCAGACCTGCGCGGCGCTCGCCGATGCGATGATCAACGGCCTGTCGCAAGATCGCATTCGTCGTCTGTCCCTGCTCTCCCCTTATCTGTCGGAGGCGCTCCCGGTTGATTGGATGAAAGGACTCTCCACCGAGGCGGGTCTGTTTGAGCCGGAGCATTGGGCGCAAATCTGGAGACACTCTCCCCTACCGATGGTCCTCCGATCGCAACGATCGTGATGCCGGTGCTTTATGACCTTGTGAACGGCGCAAAAGCTGCGGTCAAACTCGGAAAGTTGCTCCTGCGCGGCAGCAGCCTTGGGCTCTGGCAGGCCGCCCTTCGTTTGGCGCCGGCGGCAGCAATGGAGATGACCCTGACGTCGTTGCGCATCGCGGATGAGAGCGATCCTGCCAACAATGTAGTTTGGGCACGGGCAGCGGATCTGGTTGGCGCGCCACGCAAGCATATGCGTCTGCTTGGGCTTTCGAGCAGAAGCTGGCCGCGTGGCGACAATGCGGACCCGCTGCTGCCCGAGCATGTGCTCAACGAGCGCGAGTTAGTGGATCTGCCCCGGCTCGAGCGCGATCGGCTTGCCTTCGAGGTGCTGACCGGCCACCCAGATTCGAAGGTTACCCTGTCGCGCAGCAGGCGATCGGCCGAAGGCGCGTTCCTCGCCAAGAGCGGATTGCTGCAGCATCGGGTTGCCGAGCGTCCCCTCTCCCGGACGCGGACGCCGGAGCATGCGTTCAGCGAGGGTGATCGTCTGCTGGCTCGTGCCAAGGAAGCGCTCGCTTTGCCGCGCATACAGAGCGTCATTTCCTGCTGGACCAACTGGACGCGCAGGCTTGAGACAACGCCACATGACGGCGGGTTCCGAAAGGATCATCCGGCTGTTCTGCGCGCTCTGAGCTTGCCGCAATCCGCTACCTCACTGCGGCGGCTGTTGCGTGATCCCTTGGGCTATGTGTGGCTAAGAGTGTTGGGGATGACCGCGCCTGAGCTCGCGGTTCAGCCGCTGCAACTCGATGCGATGACCTTCGGCGAGCTGGTGCATGAATTGCTGCGCCTCGCGGTCGAGCGCATGCCTAACCTTGTCAGCGCAACGCCAGGAGAAATCGAAAGCGCGCTTGAGGCAGCAGCCCACAGCATCGCGGAGCACTGGCCGCTTGCCCGCGCAGTGCCGCCGAGCTTGCTCTGGCTGGACACGATCGAAGAGGCACGGCGACGGGCCCGCCGCGGACTGACGGTCGATGACCGCTTCGGTCCTGGTACCCACAGCTTCAGTGAGGTGCCATTCGGCACGCCTGAGTCGCAGGCAAAGCGCTCCGATCCCTGGCGCGAAGACCAAGAGGTCCTGATCGGCCGTTTCGGCATCCTCTTGCAGGGACGCATTGACCGTGTCGACGTGAAGCCCGACCGCCGTGGCGTCCGGATGTCCGACTACAAGACCGGCAGGACGCCGCGCGATCTGCGCGACGTCATCCTCGACGGCGGAGCGGAAGTTCAGCGCGCGCTCTACGCCGTCACCATCAAACAGCTAATCCCCGAGGTGAGCACGATCATCTCCCGTCTCGTCTACCTCGACACCATGGAACCTCCGGCGCGTCTTGAAGGCGAGGTGCTCGAACAAGCGGAAGAGACGCTGCTGCGCTTCATCGATATCGCGGTCGAAGGGCTCAGAGCTGGGATCGCCTATCCGGGACCAGATGCGTTCGCTGGCTACAATCAACTCAGGATCGCGCTGCCTGCGGCGCTCGACCGCTACCAGGGGCGCAAGGATGAAGGTTTCAATGCCGCGCAGCACAAGCTCGCGCCCCTTTGGAGGGAGCGGTGATGCTGAGCGATGCCCTCGAGCGCAGTCGCGTTCTTACGGAACTCGGCAAGACATTGCTGGTCGAAGCGGCCGCGGGCACGGGCAAGACGTCGCTGATTGCCGGCCGCGCCGTGATGCTGATGTTGTACGGTGCGCCGCCCCGCAGCATAGCCGCGATTACGTTTACCGAACTGGCTGCCAGCGAGCTGTCGCTGCGCGTTCGCGAATACGCAACCCAGCTGCTGGCAGGAGAAATCCCGAAGGTCCTGCGCGGCGCTGTAACCCTTGAGCTGCTCAACGAAAGGAAGGCTATCCTCAAGTCGGCAATCGATGCCTTCGACGAGATAACCGCGTGCACGATTCACGCGTTCTGCCAACAGATTATCATGGCCTATGCCGTCGAAACGGGACTCGATCCCGGATCGCGAATGATGGATGGGCCTGCGGCCGATGCGATGTTCGAGAGCGTCATCTCCAAATGGCTCTTCGAGCGTCTCTCCCTACAAACCAGGGAGGGCGAGGATCCGGTCGCGGTCCTCTCCAAGTTCGAACCTTTGAAGGTCGTCAAGGATAGCTTCGACCTTGCCAAGCTCAAGCTCGAACACCCAGGAGCCGGCACGGCTTCGGTCGACTTCTCGCTGCGCAAGGACATCGATTTTGTCGAGAGTGTCCGTGCGTTCCGATTCTGGCAAGCGGACTATCCCAAGGAAGGCCGCACCGCGACCCTGGTTGGCGAGTTCGAAACCCTCGCCGCATTCTACGAGAACTGCTTCGAGACGAAGCCGACCTTTGCTCGGCTATGGGAACTTGCCGACCCGCCACGCACTGCCACGATGAAATGGAACGAGTTCGCTTTTAAAAAGCAGCGTAATCTCGGCTATTGGAAATCGGCCTATGGCAAGGACAAAGGACCAGAACTCGATCAGCAGGCCGAGACGCATTCCCATGACTGTGAAACGCAATTCGCAGAGCTCCTCGGCCAGATCGGCGATGCCATGGTCGATCAAATGTCACGTGCCCTCGACCCCGTCACCGACCTTTATGTTGAGCGCAAGGGCGACGCGGCTGTCCTCGATTTCGACGACCTTCTGCTGCGCGCCCATGCCCTTGTGACGAAGAATGATGTGGTGCGCGAGGCTGTCGGTCGACGCTTTGCGCATATCCTGGTCGATGAATTTCAGGACACTGATCCCATCCAGGCCAGCATCCTGTTTTCGATCGCGGCGCGCGCCATGCCCGATCGCTGGCAGGATGCCGAACTTCGCGACGGGGCGCTGTTTGTGGTCGGCGATCCCAAGCAATCCATCTATGCCTTTCGTGGTGCCGACATCGATAGCTACAATCAGGCGAAAGGGACGATTGCACGCCTGGGGGATGACCGCGTCGTTCATATCGGGGCCAACTTTCGCTGCCAGCCAGGCATCATCGACTACGTGAACGCCGCATTCCAACCGGTTCTTGATGCCGACGGTCAGCCAAGTTATGGCGCACTCACCGCCACACGGGAGGGCGCCTTCCATGGCCTGCCTTCCGCGTCCCATGTGACCATCGGCGACGGTCGAACGGCGAGCATGCCCGAGCAGCGCGACGACGAGGCGGCCATCGTTGCACGGATATGTTCCAAACTCGTTGGCGCAATCGAGATCGAAGACGAGCACGATGGCAGGCGCCGCCTCCTTGAAGCGGGCGACATTGCCCTGCTTGCTCCAACCGGCACTGACCTCTGGCGCTACGAGCGGGCACTGGAGGCGCTCGGGCTTGCCGTCGCGTCGCAGGCCGGCAAGACGCTGTTGCTCCAGCAGGAAACCCAGGACGTTCTGGCGCTGCTGCGGACACTGGCGGATTCGCGCGACCGGCTTGCCTTCGGTGCCTTCATGCGTGGACCCATGGTCGGTCTAACCGATGAAGAGTTGCTCGACATCGCCGAAGAGGTCCATCAAGCCGGTCCAGACGCTTCACCGACTGGCCTTTTTGACATCACGACCCCGCCGGCTCTGGTGTCCCATCGCTTCGCCAGCTCCATCCTCGAGGTCCTGCAAAAACTCCGCGCGCGGGTGAACAACACCACGCCCCGCATTTTGTTGGCCGAGGCCATAGAGCAGCTTCAGCTGCGCGTCGCTCTGTCGGCGCGCAGCGGCAACAACCGGGCCGCGCGCTCACTTGCCAATCTTGATCGCATCGTTGAACTGGCGCGGCCATTTGATGTCCGGGGGCTCCGGTCTTTCGTCCGTCATCTCCAGCTCGATTGGGACCGTCGCGCCTCGCGGCAGGAAGGCCCGATCGACGCGTCAAAGGACGCGGTAGAGATCGTGACCATTCACAGCGCCAAAGGCCTGGAGTGGCCGGCGGTGATCCCCATCAACATGGGCACGCGTGCAAGACCCTCCGAGCGTTTCGTTCATCGTCAATCCGACAACACGCTGCACTGGATCATCGGCGGCGTCTGTTCCTCTGCGCTCAAGCGTGCTCGCGAGGAGCAAGCGCAGCGTCAGGCGCTGGAACATCAACGCATGTGGTATGTCGCCTCCACACGCGCCCGCGACCTGTTGGTCGTTCCCAATCTTTCGTCGGCCAAGCCAGGCGCTTGGTCGAAACTGCTCAACCTGAGATTCGACCTGCTTGAGGAATTAAAGTTCAACCAGCTCGAGCCACGCACGACCACCAATTTTGACGCGGCCGCGTTGCCTCAGGACGGAGGTACTTTCGCACGGCAAGCCGCCATCGTTCAGGCAGCCTCACCACCATTGCGCTGGGTCAATCCCAGCGCCCACGATGCGGATCGTGCTGAAATCCTCGCACCCACCATGGCAGCCGAACCGAGCAGCGCGTTCGAATATGTCGAGCCCATTGGGGCCGGCAGGACTCGTGGGCTGGTTCTTCACAAGCTTATGGAAGAACTTCTGACCGGCGAACTCTCGCCGCAGGATGACGTTGCCGCACGTGCTGAACGTCTTCTCAACGAGCTTCTTGCCATCGACCCCGTGGAGGGACCGCTACCGGCTCCAGGCGAACTCGCGGCGACCGCGTTGCAGACCTATCGGCTGCCGTATGTGCAACGACTCTTGCCCGTGCTTGTGCCTGAACTGTCTATCTGGGGCGAGATAGAGCCGGGCACTCTGCTCGCCGGGCGCGTCGATGCGATCGCAATCGAGGGCGGCAAAGTCTTGGAAGTTCTGGACTGGAAGAGCGATCGCGACACAAACCTGCACCGCGCTGCGTATGTCCAGCAGCTGCAGCGCTACCTTCAGGCAGCCTCGGCGCCACTCGGCGCGATCGTGTATATGACCACCGGCGAAATCGTGTCTGTCCTGCCGGTGAATCGAAGCTCACCAGCTACGCATCACAATCTTCGTTAGCCGCGAGCCGACAGTCTGATTTCGAGATGACCTGGCCAGACAACAGTCAGTGGCATCCGGCGTATCTCGTCACCAGAAGCATTCTTCCCCTACAATTAGATTGTAGTGCGGCTGGCGCGGAAGCTAACCGGCAATCCGAGACACTGTCCGCTGACTGAGCTGTTTGAGCCGGTGCTTGATGTGCCAAGATTCACCTTCTGCGCGGTAGCGTAGTATCAACTTCTCAGCTACCCCGATCCGGATGCCCGACCGATGCCAGCGTGTCGCTGGCCGCCGCTTGCACTCGCAGCTCCAGCTCGTGCGCCTCAGCAACGCCGACCCCGGTCAGATTGCCCAGCGCGCGGTCGATCCGGCCCCGCGCGGGATGCGCCGGGATCAGCAGCTCCGGTTGTTGGGCGAACGCGGCTTCGAACCAGCGCACGACGCGACCGCCGATACCAGCGGTGATCCACAGGCCCGTCGCGCGGGTGCTATCGAACCAGGCCTCCACGGCATCGAGGACAAAGTCGAGGTGCCGTGCCCGCGGCGCAACGAGGAGCAGCTTCATAGTGCAAAGCGCCACGAACACCGTCGGGCCGCCCCGCAGCAGGGGGCGCATTGTGGCTAGCAGCGGGTCGACGCGGTCGAAGAGTAGTGGCGGGAGATAGCTATTTGTCCCGTTGAATGGATCGTGGGTACTGAGGAGCATCTTCGCGATGATCCCGCCACTTTCCATGTCGATCCGCGAGCTGGCCGGATCGCCGGCATATTCCCACCGCTTGAGCGCGATCACCCGCTCAACCAGCTTGGCGCGCAAATCGGCAGGCCGAGAAGCGGTACGCTGGGGATCATTGAAATAGAGCGCGTCGGCCGCATGCATGACCGTCTGCGCGACCTCGCAGAAGGGCTCGTCTGGCAAATCGGTCACGAGCTTCAGATCGGTATCGAACGACATAGGCATGCCGTCGAGCAGCCGCTCGGCGAACAGCGCATAATAGTGCAGGTTCCAGTCGTGGGGATCGCGGTCGATCTCGGTATCAACCGACAGCCCCAACCCGTTCATCCGCGCGGTCCAGTCAGCATAGGCCGCGACCACCTCCTGCCGCCAGCCGATCGATCCCTTAGGCGCGGCCTGGATCATCGCCAGCCACTGCGCCGCAGCCGTGCTGTCGACGTGGACGATCTCGATCGCCTCGTCTTCGTCGAACTGTGCCGGCGGGACTGGTCCAGGAACGCGAATGCGCGAGCCGCGGCGCAGATGTGGACGCTCCTTGGGCCATGTCGGCCATGCAGATTCGGCGCCGCCATCCAGCCAGGCGACCTCGGCCGAGACCGCTGCATCAATCGCTGCGGCCCGCTCCGCTTCGAAACGCGCATGTTCGGCCTCGTCCTCCTGATAGCTCTTCCAGCGCCCGGTCATGCTTGCGAACGCCACGCGCATCGCCGCTTTGAAGAGCCTAGGCTCGATCTCGAGGATTCGCGAGAGGCCGGCGGAAAAGGCCGGCGCGACGCTGCGATCATCGCGCGTCGCGAGCCGGATCAGCGCATCTCGGTCCGCGTTGCTCCCGTTGCGCCCCCAGAGATGGATCAGCGCAAGCGTCGCGATCGCCGGGCGGTTGAAGCGCAGCGTGTGCTGCGAACCACCCCCGCGATCGGACAGCTCTTCCAACGCGACCGAGATGACCTGACGAACCCATTTCTCGTGCGTCGCGAGCAGCTCGTCATCCCCATCGCGTGCTACCAGCAAGGCAGTCGTGATCAGCCTCGTCGAGCGCGATTTGAGAACATCGGTATCACTGTCGTCGGGGAGATCGCCCTCTGCATACTCGACCGCATCGCGTGCCGTTGAGGCGGTGGCGTGCTCGCCTTCTCCACCCATAGCCAGACCGATGCGCGCCTCGATTTCGGTCGATCGGAGGAACTCGCCCCGCTTCCCCTCCATCGCTGCAAAATGAGCGGCCTCATCCGCGGGCGGCTGATAGGCCAGCTTACCCTCCCCGATGTCTGTCCAATTCGACCGCTGAAGCATGTTGTTGGCACAGCGTGCGATGAACCGCGCATCGCCCCAGTTCGAATAAGGTTCATAGGGCTCCAAGTTCTGGATCGCGGCGCCCAGCTGCTCACGCAGACGGTTCGCAATGGCATCGTCGCCCATATAATTGGGCACGATGTCAAGCAAGGACGCACCCCGTGACGGGCGGGCTTTCAAGTCGGCGAGCTTGACCTTTCCATCCGGCTCCTTCCCGATTGGAAAATCGATCCCCGACCCGATTTGATCATGGATCTGCCGCGCGTGGTCGGCAGCCAGCAACTCAGGGGCTGCGATAAACGGCGCGAGAACATCACGACCGACACCGAAATGCGACAGCAGCACGTCGATCGCGACAAGCAGATAGGCCGCACAGCTGCCCTCGGGTCCAAGGATGTCGGTGAGCACTTCATCGACGGGGACACCGTCGTCGAGGCGCTGCTGGCTCCACGCCTCGAGGGCCTTCAGTCCGGAGGCTGCTGAATATTCGTGGCTCTGGTCGCGAGACCACAAGTAGCTCGAAGTCCAGGGAAAGAAGCGCGTGCCATGGCCGAGATCGACGGTGAAGCCGTCGTCTTCCAGCGCAAGCCCGTTTGTGTTGAACGCTATCGCTTCCGCAACCAGCGTCCGAATCAGTCTCAACCCTTCGGCCGCCCCGGACTCCAACAGATCGAGAAATGGCGGCTGCGCTGGCGAGGCCGGCAGATAGTCGCCGTCAGCGAAGGTGAAGGCTCGCTCCATCGAGCGGTCATGGCGGCCGCGCCGCGCCCTCTTCTCGATGAGGCTCGACAACACGAGGTCCGTAAGCTCGGCCGGCGCAACCGGCGCGATCATCTTGGAAAACGGCCGGATCGCCTTGACCTTGTAGCTGTCCCGCTCGCCGCCGAGTTCCCTTAAATAAGCCTTCAACTGATCGGGCGCGAATTCGCCAAGCAACACGGCAGTCAGGCGCAGATGCTCGATCGCGCTACGCCCTACATCGCTCGCCAGCCGGCCGAAGCTTCGGTCTCC
Source organism: Mesorhizobium sp. M0047 (assembly GCF_040323315.1). Lineage (NCBI taxonomy): Bacteria > Pseudomonadati > Pseudomonadota > Alphaproteobacteria > Hyphomicrobiales > Phyllobacteriaceae > Mesorhizobium > Mesorhizobium sp. M0047. Next base: position 273,648 of record NZ_JAMYUW010000003.1, read on the forward strand.
GGGGATCGTCACCTCGGCGTCGCGAACATCGAGCTGACGCAGCCAGCCGAACAGCATGACGGCCGCCTGCTCGGCGAACAATCGAAGGTGCTTGAGAAGATAGATCTGTATTTGGACCAGTTCTACCACCGCGCCGATCGCGGACATCGGGATCTCGGCAGCATGCGCCACCACCCAGCGCAGCACCAGAACTGCTGACCCGGTAATATTTGTACGATACGAGCGCGGCAGATTGACCTTGGACCCGTCCCGCATGGTCATCAAGTCGGCCGTCGCTACGGTCTCGGCCGCCGCGATCGTCGTGCACAATTCGATAAGGAGAGCTGCGCCGTCCGCCAATAGGCCAGCGCCGCACTTTTCGAGCAGCTCGAAGCCAGCCTCCGACCGCGGCAAGGCGAGGATCGCCTGGCGCCGCCATGATCCGTGCGCCTCTTGCGGAGACAGATGCGCGAGCAGATCGGTCCAGGCGCTGCAATTTGTCCCCTTCTCGAGCGCGAGGCGGCCGGCAAACTCGATACCGCGCGCAACGCGCGGCGATACGGGCACACTCAGATCGAGTTCGGTCAGACGGCTCGGATTCTCTGCGATGTAGTTCCCGATCGCCCAGTCGCGCAGCACGTCGTGATAGAAATCGAGCCGGTCGCGACGTACTTCCCTGAGCGTCAGCGTTCCGAGCAGATGCGACCGAGCAGAAGAATCCTCGAGCAGATCGATGCCGTCTTCTCCCTTCAAGGCACTGGCCGCGAGTGTGGCCAGCAACCGCTGCGCTGCGCGCACCTCGGGAGCAGGCGTGCCGTCCGCTCTCTTCCACCATAGGTCAGCCATTGCCGCTTCGGTGCGAACCTCGGTCGCGCTCGGCACCGTCAGCAGCCGGGATAGCCGATAAAGATTACGAGCAAGACCGGCGGCGGGATGCTCGGGGTGGAGCAGCAACCGGAGATCCGGCGCCTGATCGACTAGTATCGCGACTTCATCTTCCGACAACGGTCCGACGCTTATTTGGTGCGCGCCGCCCAGGACTGCACCTATCCCTTCGTCGAGCCAGGGTTCGACATCGCTATGTCCGACCGCGCGCATGGTTGCGATTACCGTAAAGCCAGGGATCGCGCTCGCCGCCCGCATGAGCTCGATGATCGTGCGCTGGCGTCCGCGATCGTCGAACATGTCGATGCCGTCGATGAAGAGCGTCGGGCCGCCGCTCGCGGCCAAATCGGTCAGAAACTCGACAGCCGAACCCGGGATGCCGAGCGCGTTGGAAAACGGCAGCCAGCCGCCTGGCGGCGTCGCGTCGCGGTCGAGCACGATAATCGGTGCCTGGCGCGCCATGCGTTCGGCGACATGCCGAAGAACCCCGGATTTGCCGACACCGGTATTCCCACGGATTTCAATGAACCGATGTGATTCGGATGCATCGTCAACCGCAGCGACAGCTTCCAATCGCGGCAAGGTCACACCTGCCACGCTCGTCCCGATATGGGCAAGCGTATTCTGCGCGAGCTCGGCGAGCTTGGCGCGTGCCGGCCCATAATCGCGCTCCCCGGCAAGCCGGAACCCTGCCTCGGCGAGATCGGCCCTGAGGCTATCTCGATCAATTTTACCGCCAGTGGTCCCGGTCTTGATCGACAGGTCGGTCAGCCGGCTCCATAGCGCCTCGGCACGGGCGACATCCTCGTCTGCCAGCGCCACCCGCGCGAGCGCCAGACCATAGGTCCGGGCAATCGGCGCCGTCGCTTCGAAATCGAACTCGAGGATGAGCATTCGCCGCAAAAGCGACCAGATCGCCTGGTCATCGTCAGCGATGCCGCCGGCGATCAAATGCTTTCGCGTCGTCGCGACGAAGTCGCGCATGTCCTTGCTCGCGACGCCCTTGGCGTCGATGCGGTTGAAGAACGCTGTCGCGCTGTCCGCGGTTTGCGCCCATTTGAGCACATCCTGATAGGCGCCAGAAATCTTGCGGCTGGTCCGCTGCGTCGCGATGCCGAGAAAGTGCCGGACTTCCGGGACAGAACCCACCACGCTCCGCGCAATTTGCGACGCGACATCCTGATAGACGGCATCGCCGGACGAGAAAGTGATATCCCGCTTCGACTGGATTTCGAGGATGAAGTTGCCCGCCGATCCCGCGCCCGAGACTATCAAGTCATCGAGCTTGAACCCTTGCTCCGTGCCCTGGAACCGAACGCTGACGACCCGGGCGTCGGGCAAACCGGGTGCCCGATTGCCCGTCAACAGCGCGAGCAGATACAGCGCGCCGAGCTCACCTTCGATATAGGCACCGGCCGGCCCCCGCGATGCCGGGCTCGAACCGCGCGCAATTTCGGGGCTGGGCTCCTTTTCCACCATCGATATGATTTGCAAGGAGTCGCCTTCCCAATCAAGTGAGCACAGTACTTTGTTCTAATGGGGCTCATCCTTTCCCTCGGCGGTCTTATCCTGGGTGCCTTTGTCTTTGGCGGGAGCGGTGCCTTGCGAGGCAAGTTCCGGCCGCGGATAATAAAGCCCCTTGCTGGCAATCTCCTGCAATTGCGGCACTGCCCAGGCTCCGCATTGCTCAAAGTGCCGCGCAATTGCTGCTTTCGAGTCCGGAGCGAGCCCCCAGGTCAATGGCGGCACAGGGCTTTCGAAGGTTGGCTCCTGCACCCACCGGCTTGCCTCCTGTTTCAGCCGCCGCTGCGCTTCGGCCTTTCCGTCAAGCTGGACGTCGGCTTCCGGGTCGCCGTGTTGGCGGCGCTGCGCCATATGCGTGAGGAACGCAAACTCCTGCACCTGATCGTCGAAGGGCGGCAATTCCTCAAGTGGGCCGAGCCCGAAGTGAAAATAGGTGTGTTCGACGATCTTGTCGCCAGCCGCGAAGGTTCCCCAGGTCCGGGACTGGGTATCACCCAGGCGGAGGTGATCGATGTGATCGGACAATCGCTTCGACAGACCGAGCCCTGCAAGGGATCTGGTGCTCATCAGGGTCAAGAAGGGCGACAGGATGTCGGGCGATTCGGAAATGGTGGTGTCAAGACCCAGATTAAGTTCAGGCGGAGCATCACACTTGCCCGCAAGGGTGGGATCGGACGTGATCTGGATAAGGACATATCTGACGAAGCGTTTCGTCGCCAGGAGCTCGGAGCAAGAACGGGCATAGCGGTTCTCGTTCTTCGCTCGTTCCCGGATTCTGTGGCATTGGATGTCATCGAGCTGCTCGGTCAGCCGCAGCAGAGACGACGCGCCATAATTATCGACATACCCGCCGTCGACCAGAGTGTCGAAATAACGTTCCTCCACCTTGCCGGAATAAGAAGCGACCACGCTCGGACTGATGGGGAAGGGCGTGCCCGACGCGTCAGTCCCCCAATGAAGCGTGAACCTGCCGCCCGGCGAAATCCCCGGGAAACGGGCGGAGTTGACGACGGCCGTGCTAACGCGTGTGGTCGGCAGGCCCAAACCGAAGATTTCAATGTCGGGGAGCGTAAGCGTCGCTGCCCCGACGTCGCCGAAATTGGATGTGACGGCGACCAGGCCGCGACTCGTCAGCGTCGAGTTCATGATCAGCGCCGGCCAGGGCCGCTGCGGCCAAAGCGCGTTCAACGATGAGGCAAACAAGGCCGATCCATAGGCATCGGCCCAAGACCGCTCAAACGCGCGCTCAAGGCTAATGCCGCGATCATCGAACAATCGGGCCGCTGGCCAGAAGATCGTCCTGAGCAGATCCCCGCTGAGCGCCGAGGCAACGACGGGCCCGAGAAACTCGCCGTCAAGCATGGCGCGCGCGCAAGGCGAAAGCCCTCCGGCCTGCGAAGGCCGACAGTCCGGCCGGCGCGGTCTTTCGGCAAGCTCGCCGACATAAATTGCAGATCCAAGCGAGCCGCCGGAAACCGCTGAAATTGCAAAGAGTCTGTTGGAGAAGTCCGGCACCTGGCGGTCGAGTTCCGAGAGCACGGTCGCCGTCCATTCGGCAGCCCGTATGCCGCCGCCAGCGCTTTCCACCAGAAGCATTGTCGCCTGGCCGTCCTTGTCTTGGTTACTGGCGAGCCAACAATCGAAGGATGTCTCGACCTGCATCATCCCTGCCGGAGCTGCCCCTTTTGGACATGCCAAGGCGGCGGGGATCGAAAACAGCTTTGGTTCGGGGATCTCACGGATCGGCGCCGCTCGGTAAAAGACAAAGCCGGCCACCGTCGACAGGATCACGCCCCGAAAGACATTTCTTCGCGCTGGCATGTGCGCAAAACAGCCAAGGATCGCGACAATCAAGGCCCCGATCGCAAAACATGAGCCGACCGGACCGAAGATGCTGCCGATCGCAGAGGCAAACACTGCAAATGTCAGAAACAGCAAAAGCGCCAGTGATAATATCCTGACGCGGAAGGCCTGAAGGACGGCTGCCGTTTTGACCAGGCCGCGCACGCTAGTGAACCAAAGCCACGGAATCAGCGCAAAGGCAAAGGCGACAACGCCGATTAGGGCCTGTCTATCGCTTCCTGTGAGGCCGACGGCCACGGTGAAAGCCACCATGAACATGCTCGCGGCAGCGACGGCAAATTGCTGTTGCCGCCGCCTGGTCGCCAGCGAAATCATGAAGAGGAAGCCAACCACTGAAAGAATGAGGGCTCCGCACAGGATCGAAAGTGAGCCCTGCACGGTCGCTGAGCTAGAGAGCAGCGCCTCCTGCCCGCCATCTGTGAACAAGGCGAAGCCGATCAGGCCGAGAACGAAGACGATTGATGCCACGATCCCCTCACCTCATGGACAGCCGTCCAACTCGAAGAGCGGCGGAACGGGCACGCAAGGCCCATCATGCGCTATCTGTTCGCGGAGCGCTATTTGGATCCTGATCGCAAGCTTCGCCGATCTCGATATCTCAACGACAAAGGGGCCTTCGATGCGAGATGAAAAGGATTGCCATTTCGGCGATTTCTATGTTTCAGACAGCGACGACGACTTTGGAAACGACGCTCGCCGAAGTGCCCAGAGCGATCCTTGCGGCGCGGCGGCGGTCAACGGTCGCTCTTTGCCAACAATTCCAGATTTTCACGCACGTCTTTCCCCATACGAACCGATGCAGCCGGCGCGGCTGCAAGCAGAAGACGCGCAGCGTTCGGCAGAGAGCAGTCCGAAGCCGAGAGGACCGCCGCGATCGGCGGCACATTGACGGTGGGCGTCGCCAGCCTGAAACGCCCTTCTCCTGCAAGATCGGACCACTTGTCGAAGATCCAGGAAACGAGCGGCTCGGCCACTCCGCTTCGCAGCTTCGAGGCGCGAACGTGGAAAAGCATCCATGCGCCCGCCCACCAAAGGATAACGGGCTCGCCCGTCACATCGCGCCGAAGGGTATCAACGGACAGTGCCGCCCCTTGGCGATCGGTGCCGATTGTTTTCTGCTTGCCAGCCATTCGCTCAAGAAGCGGGTGCAAGCCAGAAATCTCCGCCGTACCCAAGCCGGCTTGAACGACGCTATCCACAGCGGCGAACGCACCTGCAAGCGCGGCTGCGATCGAGAAACTGAGAAGCATGTCTTCACCTCCGCGCAAGACCTCCGGATCCGCGGCGTCATCTATGATCGCGGGCGGGACGACGCCGCGCTCGGGGTTTTGCAGTTGCTCGCCCAAGTCGCGTCCACCGCCAGCCGCCACCATGGCGCCCATTGCCGCGTGATGGCGCAGCAGCGGCACGAAGTCCGTCGCGTTGTGGCTGACGATGGCCTTGCGACCCGCCGCGATAATCCGCGAAATTTCCGACGAAAGAATCGGTCCCTTAAGCAGATGCCGCCGAAATTCCAGGTGGAACCCTGTCGGCCGAGGCAGAGCCTCGTCGGCGTCCGCAAGCATGTAATAGGCAAAGTCAAGGTCGCCCAGCGGATGTGACCGGATCTCTTCTGGAGGCTCCAGGTTGCTGGCGCAACCAGGAGCATAGCGAATGTCCTGAACGTCCGCGGGCACGCTGTGCGTCAGTTCATTGAACAGCCACAAAACCGCATGCCTCACCACGCGATGGCAATACGCTTCAGCAAGCGTTCCGTCAGGATCTATCGTTGGCAACTGCTCCAAGGCCTCACGCAACTTCATCACGGCAACGTCAGGACGTCCGGCGCAACACGCAGCATGCGCGGTATCGGCAAGCAAGCCGATCGCCATTGCCCGAACCGACGGTACCTGCAGATCAGATGCCTCGGTCCATGCCTGCTCGAACCAACGCTCAGCTTCGGCCCAGTCGCCCAATTCGGCGGCGCTGATGCCTGCTTCCCTGGCGATGTAGGCCCGCTCGAGCGCGTCCTGGCCGCCGGCGCGTGCTGCGGTGGCGAGCAAGGGCAAGGCTGCGGCATGATCGCGCCGCCGCCAATGGATCTTGGCGCGAGCACGCACCAGCGCTATGTCGAAACCAAACCGCTTCTCCGCGTCCGCAAGACAAGCAAAGGCGCGCTCGGCATCATCCCCGCTCTCATCGAGACAGATCGACTGGGCTATCGCGCAACGAACCGCGAGCGTCGGGTTCCGCCATCTTATCGCGATATCCGCGCAGGCACCATATTGGCCGGCCGCAGCCTCCCAATCGAAAGCGTCCGTTCGCGACTCCTTCAGCCATGCGTGCATGACCAGGATCGATATGTCGCCACGCCCGACCTGAAAGGAGGAGAAAAGTCGTTCCCGCAGCCCGGCAGGCTCTTGGTCGAGCCGCTCAAGCAGGGCGCGGAAACCCGCAACTGTCGTGATGTTGCGCATCTGAGTGGCGAACAGCACGCCGCTCACGTGATTTCCGCCTCTCTGGGATTGGAAACCTTGGCTGACCTCCGCCAAGCGCGTATCGGTTTCAGTCAAACGGTCGAAGCGCAAGAGAAGGTCGATCCATGACGGAAAAAGCTCGCCCGCACGTTCATGGACCAACAGCTTCGACAGAACCGAGCCTTCGAACAGCACTTGTCCCTTGACGTCAGCACGCTCCCGTTCAAGCGCCTTCCAGCATTGCTGAGCGTCTGCAGGAGCACCGTTGGGAAGCAGGGACAAGAGCTGAGCAAACCGCATCATCACGGACGCGAAGGGATTTGCGGGAAATATCGCGATGTCCGTTTGGAACGAACTAAGTTCGCCGAGAAAGGGAGTGACAAGTTCGAGTGCCTCGGCGTTGCAACGGATCACGCTGTCCGCAAAGGCGACAACCAGCGTCGCCTCGTCACTCTTCAGCGCATGGCGCATGGCAGTGCCAGCGTCAAGCACTGAAAGACGCCTGCTGCGCATCAGGGCGTCGGCGATGCAGCGATGAATAGCCCGACATTCTGCCGCGGCGAAAACCTCCAGTCCTGCCCCTTCAAGTAATGGCGATACGCGAAGACGGTCTCCATGCCATGGCTCGATCCAGGGGCCGACAAGGCGGTCAAGCGACAGGCCAGCAAGGGCAACGGGTGGAGCGACTGCCCCGAGTGTAATGGCCAGGCCACGGTCGAACGTGCCGCCAATCAAGCTGGTTCGAAGCAGCAGCGACTGCGCTTCTGCCGGGACCGCAGCGACAAGCCGCTGCCGCATCGCGCGGCGCTCCGCTCTCATTTCGGTCTGGATGTTACCGCCAAGCAGTGCTGCGACCGACGCCCGAGACCAGCCGGCCGCGGACAGGCGCAGAAGTATTGCTATTGTAAGCTGCGGATGGCCCAGCGAAGCCGCGCGATGAACGGCATCAGCGTATTTGACTTCTCCGCCCGTCGAGCTGACCAGGGCTGACACCTCACTGTCGCTGAAATAGGGGACTTCAACGACAGGCGATTGCTGAGGAGACAGCAGATGTTGTGTCGCCGGCGCCGGTGGTCGATATGTCGTGATGATCGCGGTCGCGTCGCGACGGCGCAGGCTTGCCATCAGCCGAAGAAGAAGGTCGCGTACGGTGGGATGATCGATCTCGTTCAGATCATCCAATATGACATGCGTCGGTGGGCGCACCACCAGCTCCCCCAATGCGACGGAGAGGCGCGATGCCGTCTCCGTGGGGCCAAGGTCGCGAAAATCGACGATGACCCAATGATCGTTGGTCCGTGACGCGGCGAGCCTTGCCAGAAGCGTTTTTCCAAGGCCTGTTGCCGCACTGGCGATTGCGATTCCCGTCCTGCACCGAATTGCATTGATGTCCGCCACGAGTTCTGTGCGTGGTGCGACAAGGAAAGGCATCGGAAGTTCGCTCGTCGGAACGAGCAGCGAAGGGCGTGAGAAAGGGCCGGCCGATCCGCTGAAGGCTGCAGGCAGTTGATCGACGGGCACAGACACCATCGAGACGCTATCAACCAGACGGAGCAGGTCGGCGCGACGCAATTGGCGAGAGCCCTTGGACGTTGCAGTCAGCAAGAGGCGCTCGACCATTGCCGGCAACAGGTTCCTGGCCACCTGGCTCGACAAGCGCCTCGCCGAGGCGACAAGTTCGATCAGGCCCGATTCAAGCTCATCTCGAAGGTCCTCAAAGCTTGATGCACCGCAGTGCCAATGGATTCGAGCGAGCATCTCCGATCGCAAAGTCTTGTCGTCTCGCGCCCCGACATAGGCCTTCGTCGCGGGTTTCAAATCGAGGGCCTCGAGCAGCTTGCGCAATGGCGCAACATCGGCACCAGCGGCGGCCTGACGCCAGTAATGCAATGCGGGTCGGCTATCGACTCGCTGATCCTTGCGGCGCTCGAGACCGATCTCGGCGGTCGTCAGATAATGCAGGGAGACCACTCGCGTAGGATTGCGCGCGACCGTGTCGACAAAATTATCAATTGCCGCACGCACATCGACCGACTGCAAGCTTATCTTGCCGCTCGCCGCCGTGTCCTTCACCTGGGTGCCGGCCAAGGCGTGGCGCGTCGTGACGGAATAATCCTCTGCCACCTCAAGGTGAAGCAGTTCGCCGTCAGCCAGTCCAACCCAGGCAAGGCCTGAGGCATAGAGCTGGTAGCCGTAGCCACGCAAGGCGGCGACCGCCTGGCGAGAAGGATCGCCATAGGGTGAACCGAGCCGGGGTCCAGAATCAAAAATGTCCATCTTCCATGCCCAGACCTGACGCCGTGAAAGCTACGGCCGATTCACGCTGCTATGCCGTTCCCTTGTAGATCGAGTTAACGTGTGCTACAAAACTCGTGACTTGTAACACAAATCGAGATGGTGATGCAACCCGACTCTTCCAGGACCGAATTCCTCCGCGCCCGTGTTACCGAGCGGACCAAAATCGACTTCGATGCGATCTGCCAGGAGCTTGGAAAGACGAGCACGGAGCAGATGCGCGAGCTTATCGAGGACTTCGTGCGCGAGAACTACAATGTCCTGACCGATCGCGTCGTCGTTCACATCTATCGGCCCGAAGGCTATAGTTTCGGCGCCTGGCGTGTCACGATCAAGTTGAGGAACCCGGCCGACATGACATGGAGCGGGACCTCTGTGCCTTTTCACTTGCCGGACCTGCCAAAGAGGCGGCTGATCTCGGATCCTGAATACCGCTCCGTCGTTGAAGGCGCTGATGGCCAGCCCACGCTCGGCGGCGTATTCGACGGGCCCGAGTGGCGCGGCCATGTCTATTCGAACGGCTCGGAAGAACCGGAAAATCCGACGCCGATTGTGCAGGTCGAGAAGGCTCTGCGCGACACGATCATCTCGGTCATCGGGCGTTTTTCACCGAAGTAGTTCACTAAACGCTGCGGTTGCCGCCGGGAAGCTGGCCCCGGGATGCAGGCCAATGCCGCGGGCCGGAGCATGGTCGGCACGGTGCTGCGCATTCTCGCTCGCTGCGCTCGGCGGTGGCAATTTGAGCTGCCGTGGACCCACGGAATGTGGCCAGCATACTGACCGGGCCACAGCCATCGAGCTTTTGTGCGTGGACTCATCAGGCGGGAAGGATCAGGTTTGCCTATCTAGCAGTGGCGGCTACCCTATGGCGCGGACGCGACCTATAGCGCGCTATCCGGAATGTCTGCTTTGAGGCGGTGGAAGGCCCGATTTCAATGACCGGCATGCTGCGCGAAGCCGCCGTTCGCGTCGTGGACAACGTACGTCGGCTTCGGGTCAGACTTTCCGCTCCCCGCCCAATCTTTGCAGCACCGAGACAGGTCCATCACGCCCAACACCGTAGAAAATATCGCAAGGTTTCAGAGTGAGGGGAAAGGCGGTAGCGCCCTACCGCTACCAACCCCCGACCGGCGAAGGCCCCCTTCAATACATCACGAACGAGGCAGTCGATCTTCCAGTCGAACCATCGGCGTAGGTGGACCTGTCCCTATCACAGGTCGAAACCGCCGATTACACGACGTCCGAGCTGAGGCTCTTTTCCCATCGCATACAATCGCCTTCAATTTCGGCTCACAGCTGAGGAGTACGAGATGACAAGGTCGAATGAAGAAGCACTGAAGCGTACAATCCGGAGGCACCAGTTGCGTGAAATGGTCCCGCTTGCCGACAGTACGATCTACGAAATGGAACAGCGGGGCGAATTTCCGCGACGCTTCGCTTTAAGCCCGAGATGCGTCGTTTGGGATCTGAGTGAGGTTCAAGCATGGCTCGCAGCCCGCCGCTCAAAGCCAATTCTCCGCGCCCCTAAACCGGACTTGACGCGGCGTCGGGCTCCGCCGGTCAGAGAGCAGGATCAGGCTGCAAGATCGGCATCAACGGCGGAATGAGTGTCGGGACGAATTTCTTGCCACCGACCCAGGCATCGACGATGTCCGACCATTCCTGCATCATGTGGCGGCGCTGCACCTCATACTCGGCCTTGTTGTAGACACCCCGCGACGAGCGTCCGTCCTCGTGGGCCAAGCATTTCTCGATCCAATCGCTGTTGAAGCCAAGTTCATTCAACAGCGTCGAGCCCGTTCGCCGCAGGTCATGAACCGTAAACGGCTCAAGGGGTAGCCCGTCGGATTTCGCGCGCTCGACGACGGCGTAAGTGACCCTATTGAAGGTGGCGCGCGACATCGGAGCATCCGCATCGTAACGCGATGGAAGAAGGTACCTGGAATTTCCGGCGCAGGTCTTCAGGGCGATCATGATGTCGAGCGCTTGGCGCGACAGGTACACGTTATGCGCCTTCGAGCGCTTCATCCGCTCCTTCGGGATCGTCCAGACCGCATTCTCGAAATCGACCTCGTCCCACACCGCGTCCTGCAGCTCGCTTTTGCGCACCATAGTGAGCAGGTAGAGCCGCATTCCCAACCGGATCGTTGGGAGCGTGGCGATGTGCTCAAGCTGCTTCAGCATCAAGCGAATTTCCGATGGCGAAAGCGAGCGGTCCTTTGGCACGAACGTCGCAATCGATGCGGGCCCAACTTCGTCAGCCGGATTGGCCACCTTCTCCCCGTGCAGAATCGCGAAGCCGTAAATCTGCTTCAGTATGTCTCGTACGTGGATAGCGGTGGCCGGCGCACCACGTTCAACGATGGAGCCACAGTGGGCTCTTAGATCGTCCGGCGTGATCTCCGTCAGGAGGCGATTGCGCCAGGCCGGAAGAAGCTCGCGCTCGAAGATGGAGCGCCGCATGGCGCGCGTGCTGTCGGCCATCGGCGCGGCGGTGAGCCACTTCTCCCCGAACTCGCCAAAACTCTTCGCCTCTTTGAGGCGGCGCTTGTCGCGCTGCTTCTCGATCGCCGGAGATCGTCCCTCGCCAATAGCGCGCTTCGCGTCGAGGCACTTCTCTCGGGCCAAGGCAAGCGAGATTCCCTCCCGCCCATACCTGCCTAGATAGACCGTCTCGCGGCGTCCGTTGAGCCTGTAATCAAGCCGAAACGAGATCGCGCCACTGGGCATGACCCGGACATACATGCCGTCACGGTCAGCAATCTTGTAGATTTTCTCTTTTGGTTTCAGCGCTTTAAGGGCGACATCCGTCAGCATTCCCGCTACCTCCTGAAAAGTACCGTCAGTACAATTTCGAGGCTCTTCGGCAGAAAATTTGTTTTATCTTCAATGCCTTAAGGCGTAAAAAAGTACCGTCAGAGCCTCACTGGATCTGACGGTACTTCGAAAAATCCGAGCTAGCAATATGCGGAAGGTCCGTCAGCCGGTCCGTCAAGTTCAATCTCTGCGCACCGATTGTCGCTGATTGTCTCTGAATGGATTTATATTTGTTATCAAATGGTTATGGCGCACAATGGCGTGTTTTCGGCGGCGTTGGGGTAGGCCTGAATCATTCCCACTCGATTGTCCCCGGCGGCTTCGAAGTGACGTCGTAGACGACGCGGTTGATGCCGCGGACTTCGTTGATGATGCGGGTGGCGGCGGCGCCGAGGAAGGCCATGTCGTAGTGGTAGAAATCCGCCGTCATGCCGTCGACCGAGGTGACGGCGCGCAGGGCGCAGACGAATTCGTAGGTGCGTCCGTCGCCCATCACGCCGACCGTCTGCACCGGCAGCAACACGGCGAAGGCCTGCCAGATGGCGTCGTAGAGGCCGGCCTTGCGGATCTCGTCGAGATAGATGGCGTCGGCTTCGCGCAGGATCTCCAGCTTTTCGCGGGTGATGCCGCCCGGGCAACGGATGGCGAGACCCGGACCAGGGAATGGATGCCGGCCAATGAAGCTCTCGGGCAGGCCGAGTTCCTTGCCGAGCGCCCTCACCTCGTCCTTGAACAGTTCGCGCAGGGGCTCGACTAGCTGCATGTTCATGCGCGCCGGCAGGCCGCCGACATTGTGATGCGACTTGATCGTCACCGACGGGCCGCCGGTGAAGGAGACGCTTTCGATGACGTCGGGATAGAGCGTGCCTTGCGCCAGGAAATCGGCGCCACCGAGTTTCTCGGCCTCCTCCTCGAACACCTCGATGAACAGCCGGCCGATGGTCTTGCGCTTTTTCTCGGGATCCGACTCGCCTTCAAGGGCGTCGATGAAACGGTCCGATGCGTTCACCAGAATGAGCGGCAAATTGTAGTGTTCGCGGAACATCGCCACGACGCCGGCGGCCTCGTCCTTGCGCATCAGGCCGTGGTCGACAAGGATGCAGGTCAGCTGGTCGCCGACCGCTTCGTGGATCAACAGCGCCGCGACGGAGGAGTCGACGCCGCCCGACAGTGCGCAGATGACCTTGCCCTTGCCGACCTGCTTGCGAATGGCCTCGATCGCGTGCTCGCGGTAGGCGCGCATGGTCCAGTCGCCCTCGATGCCGGCGATATTGTGGACGAAGTTCCGCAGCAGCCGGGCACCGTCCGGCGTATGCACCACCTCGGGGTGGAACATGATGCCGTACATCTTGCGCTCGATGTTGCCGAAGATGGCGAAGGGCGAGCCTTCCGACTTGCCGAACACTTCGAACGCCTGGGGCAAGGAGATGACACGGTCGCCATGGCTCATCCACACCTGGTGACGCTGGCCGGGGGCCCACAGGCCCTCGAACAGCGGGCTGTCCTTTTCGATCTCGACAAAGGCGCGGCCGAACTCGCGATGGTCGGAGCTTTCGGCGACGCCGCCCATCTGCACGCACATGGCCATCTGGCCGTAGCAGATGCCGAGCACCGGCACGCCGGCATCGAAGACGATCTGCGGCGCGCGCGGACTGCCGATATCGACGGTCGAAGCCGGACCGCCGGAGAGGATCACGGCTTTCGGATTGATGCGCTTGAATGCCGCTTCGGCCGACTGGAACGGCACGATCTCGGAAAACACGCCGGCCTCGCGGATGCGGCGGGCGATGAGCTGGGTAAACTGGCTGCCGAAATCGACAATCAGGACGGTGTCGGGATGATTGGCTGTTTTCATGGCGAGCGTTTAGAGAAAGAAACGAGTCGGCGCAATGGGTTGCGAGGCCTGGCCGTCACTTCGATTCCACGACTTCACCTTCAGCGCCATCGTCTTCACCCATTGCAGCAGCTTCTCCGGCCGCAAGCGCCCGCAGAGCGCCCATCAGCGCCGTGAACCGCTCCTCGCCAATGCGACCGACATAGCGGCGCTCGATCTCCATCTTGATACGATCGCCGTCTCGCAAGGCATCCAGTCCCTTGCGGGTGTAGCGCACCAGCTTACCGCGGCCATCTTGCGGATCAGGCAGACGCTCGACGATACCTTCCGCCTCAAGGCCGTCGAGCAGTTGCTGGACCGCCTGCTTGGAGATTGCCGAGCGTTCGATCAATGCCGACTGCCGCATGCCTGCCCTGGCGATGTGTCCAAGCAATCCGGCGCGCGCTTCGGTGAACCAGCCGTGACCGGCGGCCCGCATCGCAGTGGCAAAATCGGCCTGCCAGGCACGGCTTGCCTGCCATAGCCGCCAGCCGATGTGATCGGGCGCTTCGGTTTTTTCGTCAAGATACTTCACCCTCTAGATAGTCAAGTAGCTTGACCTTACGTGGCGACCATGGCCGAAGCAATCGCCGAATTCACTCAAGGAGAACAATATGCCGGCACTGCAAAAGGAAAGTCTTGCGATCCTCATTCCGGGCATGACCCATGTGCTGGAGCGAAACGGCAAGGAGGCTTACGTCTATTTTGAGAACGAAGGCGCCGCGCACATGCTGCTCGATGATGGCGAGGCGCGCAGCGGGAACTGGAGGATGCTCGATGACGGCTATGTCACGGACTGGGACACGGGTGTGACAGGGCGCTGGACTCTGCACCATGAACAGGGATCCATCACCTACGTCAACCGCGACAATGCCGTTCGCTTCAGGATGATCGGGGTGCTGTTCGGCAACGCTAGAAACCTGCCGCGTCAGCAGCCCTGAAATGGATTGCGCCCGATTCGATCGCCTGTTCGAGGTGGGTGACGGCGTCTGCCAGCTTCTCGTCGATGACGTGCAGATATTCGGTCCAGTCGCCGACGTGCCGCAGATCCGCCGCGCCGTCGGAGATGCCGCGCAGCCCGACCAGCGGGATGTCGAATAGCTGGCAGGCGCGCAGGCAAGCGAAGGTCTCCATGTCGACCATGTCGGCAGCGATCGCGTCATAGGCCGCGCCGGTGACGATCGCGCCGCCGGTCGATAGCGTCGCTTCCTTGATCCCAGGAATTCGCAGGGGCAGCGGCACGGTCACCGGCAGATCGAGAAACGGCGTCGCTCCTTTCTCGAAACCGAGCGGCGAGGCGTCGATATCGCGATAGCTGACCGAGACCGCCTGGTAGATTTCTGTCTGCTCCAGCGTCCGGCTGCCGGCTGAGCCGAGCGACACGACGAGATCCGGCAGCGCCTTCCGCGACTTCAGCCAGGAGAGTTCGGCGCTTAGCCTGACGCCGGCCTCGACCGGGCCTACCCCCGTCATCAGTGGCGTGAACAGTTGCTTGAGGTGCGGGCCGTATTCGGCCTGCGCAGCCATGACGAAGAGGACGTCCTTGCCGCCTAGTCGCGTAACGTTGCCCATCGGATCAGCCTTCTATGCCGTCGCGCCCGACCACCGTCATCATCGTTCCTGTCATCGTGGCGATCAGCTTGGCCTCGCCGTCGGCGGCGAAGGCATAGGCCTGGCCGTCGGCGACGATGATGGTGCGGCCGGGTTTGGTCACCGAGCCGCGGAACAGGAAGCGCTCGCCTCGGCCCGGCGCCAGCAGATTGACCTTGAACTCGATCGTCAGCACGCCCGAGTTTTCCGGCATCAGCGAAAACGCCGCATAGCCGCAGGCCGAATCCAGCGCGATCGAAATGACGCCGGCGTGGAGAAAGCCGTGCTGCTGGGTCAGCGCGGCCGAATAGGGCATCTCGATCTCGATGATGCCGGGCGTCACCAGCGTCAGTTCGGCGCCGATCGTGGCCATCGCTTTCTGACGCGCGAAGGATGTCCTGACGCGGTCGTCATAGTCGGGGGCGGGTACGATCTTTGCTGCCATGGCCGCTGCTTTCCTTTATGCGGATAAGCTTATTGCAGAGGCACCGGCGGCAGGCAAATGCTTTTGCTGCACTGCAGCAATCGGCCTCGTCCGCCTGCAGGGGTTTCACATCCGGCAGGGATTGGCGATCTCTGACGAGATTCAGGCCGACCTGCGCAACGCACAAAAGAAAAACCCGTCGGTGCCGCTCAGCGCCGGCGACAGCGAGATGTCCCCTTCGGCACCGATGCGGGCGGCTGCCGCATGGCCGGGAAAACGGCCGTCCCAGAGCGCGCGATGATCGACCGGGACAAATCCGCTGTTGCGTTCGCGGAAGGCCGCGACCTGCTCGCCATTCTCCTCATCGAAGACCGAGCAGGTAATGTAGACCAGCAGGCCGCCCGACTTGACGTAGGTTTTGGCCGCATCAAGGATCGTCGACTGCTCACCCTTGCGGGCATCGAGCTGCCTTTGCGTCAGCCGCCACTTGGCATCGGGACGGCGCCGCCAGGTGCCGCTGCCGGTGCAGGGCGCATCCACCAGCACCACATCCATGTGGTTGCCGAGCGGCGCGAGTTCGGACGGCTTGGTGACGATCTGGATATTGCGGTTTTCCGAACGACGGATGCGGTCGAAGATCGGCGCCAGCCGCGCCTTTTCGGCGTCGTGGGCAAAGATCTGGCCTGTATTGCCCATCGAAGCCGAGAGCGCCAGCGTCTTGCCGCCGGCGCCGGCGCAGAAATCCAGCACCTGCATGCCGGCTTCGGCCCCGGCAAGGGCGGCCACCACCTGCGAGCCTTCGTCCTGGACCTCGAACCAGCCTTTCTGGAAGGCCGGCTCAGCCTGGACGTTCGGATGCCTGCCGTCGCCGTCGATCGGCGGAATGCGGATACCCTGCGGGGCGATCGCCGCGGGTTTCGCGCCGGTACCCGACAGTTCGGCCAGCACCTTGACGCGATCGGCCTGCAAGGTGTTGACCCTAAGGTCGAGCGGCGGGCGTGTCGCAAGCGCCGCTCCCTCGTCGACCCAAGTCGGGCCAAAGGCCCGCTCGAAAAGCGGCGCGCACCAATCCGGTATGTCGGCTCGTATCGCGCCCGGCGCATCGGCAAGCCGGCGTTCGGCGATTGCCTGAAGCTCGGCGGCAGTGAGCAGCGGCGGGGCGAACTTGTCGCCTTCGAGCGCGTCGTTGAGCGATTGCGCCGTCTGGCCCCATTCGAGCAGCAGGGCGCCGAAGCCGATTGCGCGCGGGGTGTCCTCGCCCAAAAGCCAGCCGGCGGACCGCTTGTGGCGCAAGGCATCATAGACGATGTTGCCGATCGCCGCACGGTCACCGCCGCCGGCGAAGCGATGCGACAAGCCCCAGTCCTTCAGCGCGTCCGCCACCGGCCGGTGGCGCCGGCCGATGTCTTCCAGCACTTCGATGGCCGCAGCCAGCCGTCCGCCCAGTCGCATTCGTCATTCCACCAAATCGAGCACATGATCTCAGCCTGCTCTTAGAGCCTTTCGCGCCTGGATTGAACCCCGCTTGCGCCCGGCGACGACGCGGCAATCCAAACCGAGACCAGCGACCCAACCAGTAAATGCCTCAGGCCTGCGGCAGCAGATCGATCAATAGATGAAAGGTTTCTAATATTCGTGACCGGCGACTTCAAGCATGGCACGTGGTGCAACCGCTCTGCTTCCCAAGTTTTTCCGTTGAGAATACTCTTGGCGCCATGATTCGCGGCGCAGAAAAGACGGACCGGCGGATCGCTACGAGGAGAGGGCAATGAAAACTTATCTGGCGGAAGTTCTAGGCACATTTCTATTGGTGTTCATCGGTACGGCGTCGGTGGTTACGGGTGGTTTCGGCGGCGCTCTGCCGCTCGGGCAGGAAGGCATCGGCCTGGCGTTCGGCATCGGCCTCATTGCGGCGGCCTATGCGATCGGCCCGATTTCGGGCGCGCATCTCAATCCGGCGGTGACGCTCGGCGTCTTCCTTGCCGGCCGGCTGCCGGCCAAGGACGTCATCCCCTACTGGATCGCGCAGGTCATTGGCGCCATCCTCGCCTCGCTGGCGTTGTGGATCATTGTCTTCGGCCAGGTTGGCGGACACACTGGCGGCTTCGGCGCCAATGGCTGGGACGTGGCCAAATGGGGTGTCAGCTCGGCGTTCCTGTGGGAAGTGATCGGCACCTTCACCTTCGTCACCGTAATCCTCGGCGTCACGGCTGAAAAGCAGTCGACGGCGTTCGCCGGGCTGGTCATCGGCCTGACGCTGGCGGGGTTGCACTTCGCCATCATCCCGGTGACCGGCACCTCGCTCAACCCGGCCCGTTCGATCGGCCCGGCGCTGTTTTCCGGCACTGCCGCGATCGGCCAGCTCTGGCTGTTCATCGTTGCACCGTTGATCGGCGGCGCCATCGCCGGCGTCGTCGCCAAGGCGCGTGTCTTCGAGAAGGACTGAGCTTCGGAAGGTTGAATACAAAAGGCGCGGGCATCGTCCGCGCCTTTTTGTTGGCGATGGACGCGTCGGATCCTCACCAACAGCTCGGCCTCAAGGCATGATCAATCTCGGCATTTTGGCCAAGATCAGGTGCTTTTTGGGAAACAGGTTTTCAGCACGGTCCGAAATTTCTGCATGGTCTTTTCGGTTGTCTGCGCATCAGCAGCTGCAAAGCCCATGACAAGGCCGTTCTGTTTCGTGCCGTGACGGTACTGAATCGACAAGGCCGACACATTGATCCCGTGCTGGAGCGCCGCCTCGGCAATCGAGGTGTCGTTACATCCCTCGCGGAAAATGCCGACAACCTGGATCCCGGACTCGGTGGCGTGGAAATCCAGCCATTCTCCGAGATGTCTCTGTGAGCTTTCCAGGAAGAACTGCCGCCTGTCCGCATAGAGACGCCGCATGCGCCTGAGATGGCGGGTGAAGTGGCCCTCGTTCATGAAGTCGGCCAGAGCGGCTTGGGTAAGCAATGGGGCAAACTGGCCGGTCACGCTCATCGCAGATACGATGGTAGGGTCGATGGCCTTGGGCGCCACCAGAAAGCCGAGGCGCATGGCTGGAAACAGTATCTTCGCGAAGGTACCGACATAGACCACGCGATTCGACGCGCCGATGCCCTGCAGCGCGGGAATCGGCTGTCCTTGAAAACGGTATTCGCCGTCATAGTCGTCCTCGATGATCCATGAGCGCCAGGTCTCGGCCATGTGCAGTAGGTTGAGCCGCTGTTCCATCGGCATGGTTATCCCGAGAGGGTGATGGCAGGAGGGCGTCACAAAAATCATGCGCGGAATGACAGGCGGTGGATCAAGGTCCCACCCGGCATTGCTCACCCGCAGCGGGGCCAGCTTCGCTCCCGCCGAGACGAAGGCCGAACCCGCGCCGTAGTATCCTGGCTCCTCCATCCATACCGTGTCGCCTTCATCGATCAGCAGCCGAGCAAGAAGATCGAACGCCGACTGGGCACCATTGGTCACGACGATCTGCTCGGGGCTGCACTTCACGCCGCGCGAAGCCGTGAGATAGCGAGCTATGGCTTCACAAAGCGGAGGATAGCCCTTCACGTGATAGGTCCCGAAAAGGTCGATATGCGCAAATTTTGCACGACGACTGAGCAGCTTGGACCAGGTGTTGAAAGGAAAGTTGTCCGGATCAGGCATGCCGGGGTGAAATGCCAGCATGCCGGGCCGGCCATGATGGTAGGGTTGGGCGAGCATGGTCTGCCCACGCAAGGATATCGGGTTCTCGTCCGCTGACGAGACGTGTTCCTGCACCGCCAACCTGGTCGGCAGATCCATCACCACGGAGGGCCTGCGCGGCCGTATGGCCAGGTAGCCTTCCAGCGCCAGTTGGTCGCAAGCGGCAATCACGGTGTTGCGGCCGACGTGCAGGTCCCGCGCCATGACCCGTGTCGAGGGCAGCGCGTGACCGCTCGGCAACACGCGGTGCTCGATCAGGTCGCGCAACTGGACATAGAGCTGCCGATGCAAATTGGCGGGACTCTCGCGGTCCAGCGCAATGCCGTCGATCGGAAAACTGGTCTTCATCGTGGTTCCACAAAATCAGAACGATCTGGTTCTAACAATGGAACCAAAGCAGCCTTAGGCTCAAGAAGAATGCGATCAGGTTCAGATGGGGCTGACCGATGCAAAGCATAAAGGTGGGTGTGATCGGTGCGGGCGGTGTCGCCCAGGTCGAGCACATTCCCAATCTGCTCAGATTGCACCGGCAGTTCGAGATCCTCGGCGTCTATGATCCTTCGCGCAAAGTCCGCGACTTTGTCGGCGACGAGTTCGGCCTCGAGACATTCGCCGATCTAGACCAGCTTCTCGCCATGCCGCTCGACGCCGTGGTCATCGCCTCGCCGGATGCGTTGCACTGGGAACAGGCTCTCGTCGCCCTTGCCAGAGGGCTGCATGTCTTCTGCGAAAAGCCGCTTTGCTATAACCCCGGGGATATCGACGACTTGATCTCTGCCAGGGATCGCGCCGGGGTGGTGCTTCAGGTCGGCTACATGAAGCGTTTCGATCCGAGCTACGAGGCGGCATTGAAAATGCTGCCGGGCACAGCGCAAACGCTTCGCTACATTTCGGTCGAGGTCAGCGATCCCGACGCGTGGCCGTTCGTGCGGCACCATTCGACATGCCGGGGTGACGACGTCGCGGCGGGGTTGGCTGCCTTGACCGAAGCCAGGCAGCGCGAGCAGGTGAACCGCGCGGTGCCCGGATTGGACGATCCCGACGCGTTTCGTGGCTTTGTCGGCGCCTACTGTTCGGCGCTCGTGCACGACGTGAACGCCGTGCATGGGCTGCTCGATGCGCTCGGCGTCGCGGATGGCGAGATTGTCGGCGCCTCGCTTTTCGCGAGGGGCGAAGGCGGCCACGGCGCCGTGCGGCTGCTCGGCGGCCAGGCACTGTGGAGCATGGCGCATCTGGCCGTTCCGGGGCTCGCCGACTACCGCGAGCGCATCACGCTTTACTTCGATGACGCCGCGCTCGAGCTGGAATTCCCCTCGCCCTATCTCAATCACCAGCCGACGCAGCTGAGCCTGCGGGCAAGCGACGGCCACACCCTCTCCAGCCGGGAGATTCGAAGCGGCTACGAAGAGGCGTTCGTCGAAGAACTGAAAGGTTTCTGGTCGGCGATCGTCGAACGAACGCCGGTGCGCAACACGGCCGAACACGCGCGTCGCGACATGGTGCTGCTGGCCGGCCTCGCGCGGCACCACCTTGGCCAGCTCAAGCAATCAGGAGTTCGCCCGTGAAGGTTCGCATAGGCATCAATCCGATCACCTGGACCAACGATGACGTGCCGGAACTGGGTGGCGACACTCCGCTCGAGGTCTGTCTTCGCGAAACCAAGCAGGCCGGCTATTCCGGCACCGAGCTAGGCGGAAAGTTTCCGCGCCAATCGGCTGAACTGAGGCCTATCATGGCGCGGCACGGCCTTGCTGTGATTTCCGGTTGGTATGATGGCTGCTGCGACGAGAAGGAAGTCGGTGCGGAAATGGATGCGATCACGCCGCATCTCCAGCTTCTGAAGGATATGGGCTCGACCCACGTCGTCTATGCCGACACGTCGCGGGGGCGCCACAATGCCATTTGGGGGCCGATCTCGCAGCGCCCGGCCCTCGGCCCGGAGGAATGGCCGGCCTATGGCAGAAAACTGACCGCGCTGGCCGAGAGGATGGCGGATTTCGGTGTGCGCATGGCCTTCCATCATCATATGGGGACCATCGTCGAGACCGATGCCGAGGTGGGCTTGCTGATGCGGCACACCGGCGAGGCGGTCGGCCTTCTCTACGACACCGGCCATTCGATATTTTCAGGCGGCGACCCGCTGGCTTTGGTCAAGGCGCATGTCAAACGCGTCGTGCATGTGCATTGCAAGGACGCGCGCAAGTCCGTCCTTGATCGTGCCCGCGCCGAGGACATGAGTTTCATGGGCGCGGTCATGGAAGGGATCTTCACGGTCCCCGGCGACGGGTTCATCGAT
Organism: Mesorhizobium sp. M0047; assembly: GCF_040323315.1. Taxonomy (NCBI): domain Bacteria; kingdom Pseudomonadati; phylum Pseudomonadota; class Alphaproteobacteria; order Hyphomicrobiales; family Phyllobacteriaceae; genus Mesorhizobium; species Mesorhizobium sp. M0047. The sequence goes on from NZ_JAMYUW010000003.1 coordinate 295,334, forward strand.
TATCCGGCCATTTTGCGGGTGCTTGCGGACAGCGGCTACAGCGGCTGGCTGGTCGTCGAGGCCGAGCAGGATCCAAACAAGGCCAACCCGCTGATCTATGCGACAATGGGATTCCAAAATCTGTCGCGCATGGCCAGCGAGGCCGGATTTACAGTCTTGAAATGATCGAGGCCGCGATGCGGCCTCCAGGGAACCAGTGCTGATGAATGAGACTGGACTGAAGGGGCAACTGGACTGCCGACCGTAATTGCGGCGGCGGAAAACAAACAGGAGGTTATTATGTTTTCGCTTGCGAAATTAATAAAGCCTGCGCTCGGCCTGCTGGCCGGCATTACAATGATGACGGCGGCCACGAGCCTTGCGGCCGCCGACGAAACGCGCGTGGTGTTTGTGACGCATGGCCAGAGCGGCGACCCCTATTGGTCGGTCGTGAAGAACGGCATGGACGACGCAGCCAAGACGCTTGGGGTCAAGGCTGAATATCTGGCGCCCGAAACATTCGACATGGCCAAGATGGGGCAGATGATCGACGCCATCGCGGCCTCGAAGCCCGACGGCATGGTTGTTTCGATCCCCGACGCGGCAGCTCTCTCGGCACCGGTCAAGAATGCCATTGCCGCCGGCATTCCGGTGATCGTCATCGATTCCGGCGGCTCCAAACTGACGCATGACCTTGGCGGCCTGCTGTTCATGGGCCAGGACGAATTCCAGGCGGGCGTCATGGCCGGCGAGCGCATCAAGGCGCTCGGCATCAACAAAGCGGTCTGCGCCAACCATGAAGTAGGCAATTCGAGCCTCGATGACCGCTGTGCCGGTTTTGCCAAAGGTCTCGGTGTCGATGTTCCGGTGATGAACGGCGTCATCGACCCGACCGAAATGAAAAACCGAGTGACCGCCTACATGACCGCTCATGGGGACACGCAGTTCGTTCTTGCAGTCGGCGCCAGCGGTGCCGAGCCGACGCTGGCCGCACTCGATGAAATGGGCCTCGCCGGCAAGGTGAAAACCGGCACATTCGACCTTTCTCCCACGATCCTGCAGGCCGTAGTTGCCGGCAAGATGGAGTGGGGTATCGATGCCCAGCAATATGCCATGGGCTACATCCCGGTCGCCATGTTCGATCTTTGGAAGAAGTACAAGATCACGCCGATCGCCGACTATCCGACAGGTCCCGGCTTCGTCACCAAGGATACCGCTGCCTCGGTCATAGAACTGGCAAAACTGGGCAAGCGTTGACGGCTCGCGGCCGGGCATCAGCCCGGCCGCTCTCACCGACGAAGGTAGCGCATCAATGACCGCAGAGCTTCGCGACGAGCGGGTCCGCTCCGTCTCCCGCCTGAGCCGTCTTCTGAGCAGGCCGGAACTTGGCGCGGCGGCCGGAACCGTTCTGGTCTTTGTGTTCTTCGCCATCACGGCGGGAAATACCGGGCTTTTCAGCGCCAAGGGGATCATCAATTTCCTTGAAGTCTCCGCCCAGCTTGGCATTCTCGCCGCTCCCGTGGCGCTTTTGATGATCGCGGGTGAGTTCGACCTGTCGGTCGGCTCGATGATCGGGTTTGCCGGCATCCTGATCGCCATCCCTTCGGTGTTCTGGGGCTGGCCGATCTGGCTTTCCCTGCTGTTCTGCTTTGCTGTTTGCGGCTGCATCGGCGCGCTCAACGGGCTCGCCGTGGTCAGAACCGGATTGCCCTCCTTCATCGTGACGCTCGGAAGCCTGTTCATGCTGCGCGGCCTGACGCTCGGCCTCACGCGCGGCATATCCGGGCGAACGCAGGTTTCAGGCGTGCACGAACTGGCCCTGAACGATCCCCTCAACAGCCTGTTCTCGGGACAGGTATTTTCCGGCCCCATCGCCTGGCTTTCGGACATCGGCCTGATCGGCAAACGCGCGGACGGCCTGCCGTCGATCTCCGGCATTCCGGTGTCCATCGTCTGGTGGATCGTCTTGACCTTGGCCTGTACCTGGTTGCTGACCCGCAGCCGCTTCGGCAACTGGATCTTCGCCGCGGGAGGTGAAGCCAATGCCGCGCGCAACCTCGGCGTGCCGGTTGCACGCACCAAGATCACCCTATTCGTCATGACGGCGATGGCGGCCGCGCTCTTTGCGGCGATCCAGGTTCTGGTCACGGGCTCGGCCGACACGCTACGCGGAACCCAAAAGGAATTCGAGGCCATCATTGCCGTCGTCATCGGCGGCACGCTGCTTACCGGCGGCTACGGATCGGCCATAGGCGCCATGTTCGGGGCGTTGATCTTCGGCGTGGTGCAAATGGGCATCTTCTACACCGGCATCGACACAGACTGGTTCAAGCTGTTCATGGGTGCCATGATGGTCATCGCGGTGCTGTTCAACAGCTACGTGCGCAACCGCGCCATGAGGAGCCGGTGATGGCCGAGCCCTATGTCGAACTGAAATCGGTCAGCAAGTATTTTGGCTCGGTCGTTGCGCTGAAGGACGTATCTTTCGATGTATGTCTCGGCGAGGTGCATTGTCTGCTTGGCGACAATGGCGCCGGCAAGTCGACGCTGATCAAGACGCTGTCCGGCGTCTATACACCTGACGAAGGTGAGATCCGCGTGCAGGGCAAGCCCGCAAGGTTTGCCTCACCGGCCGATACACGCAACAGCGGCATTGCCACCGTCTACCAGGACCTCGCTCTGGTGCCGCTGATGAGCGTGGCGCGAAACTTCTTTCTCGGGCGCGAGCCGATGCGCAAGTTCGGACCGATCCGGCAGTTTGACAGCGAGTTCGCGAACCGCACGGCGTATGACGAGATGTCGGCGATGGGGATCCAGCTGCGCGATCCCGAACAACCCGTGGGCACGCTTTCAGGCGGCGAGCGTCAGTGCCTGGCCATCGCCCGCGCCGTCTATTTCGGTGCCAAGGTTCTGATCCTGGATGAGCCGACATCGGCGCTGGGAGTCCATCAGGCATCCGTGGTTCTGAAGCTTGTGGTGCAGTCCAAGGCGCGCGGCATCGGCGTCATCTTCATTTCCCACAACGTTCATCACGCCTATGTGGTTGGCGATCGCTTCACCTTGTTGAAGCGCGGCAAAAGCACTGGCACTTACACAAAAAGCGAGATTGATCGCGACCAGTTGCTCAATCTGATGGCGGGCGGCAAGGAACTGGTCGATCTGGAGCAGGAGCTGACCAATCGGCCATAAGCAGCCCGACTTGAAGCGCGCCCGACTTGCCTGACGAGCGCGATACATCCGGCATCACAGCTGAAAGGCACGGCGTTCGCCACGGTTAGGAAGCATTCGCATCTTCTGCAATGGCTCGAGTCGCGTTTTGGTGAGGGCGCGCCAGAAAACAGAATGCGGCGATGTGCGTGATCATCAGCAGCGGTACATAGATGATCGGGATCGCGTAAGTGGCGCCCAGCTGCTCTGCATGTGCAGGGAGGCCGACCTGTATCGCGTGGTAATAATCGACGACGAGGTCGGTCATTCCGACCAGGTTGAAGGCGACGACAAGCGGCCAGAAGAGCTGCGGTAGCCTCACCGTGAGCAGCGCCAGCATCGCCAGCACCCCTGTCGCGAAATCGCCATAGGCGGCGAACACGGCGAAACCGGCCGGCAGATCGGAGCTTACGACGCCCGGCAGGATGAACACGAGGCCGAAGAAGCGGAAGCTGTGCAGCGTGGCGATGGCGCGCTGCGCCGCGACCCGGTCCATTGAGCTCAGCCACGGCAACCCGTATGCGCCGAAGCAAAGCAGCCACGCGACATAGCCGAGAACGAGATGGATTTGGAACAGCATTTCGGTGGACATTTGGCCTCCTGTCAGCAGCTGGTTCACGCAGCCTCCCAGCCAGTCCGGTTACCTCTAGGCCAGCTTTCATAGTTCGACTAGCCGGTGTAATCATCACAACCCATGAAGCAGAACTACACAGTCCGACACGGTGCACTGGAGGGCGTCGAAGCTTTCCTGGCCGTTGCCAGGCGCCGCAATTTCCGCCGTGCCGCCGCGGATCTCGGCGTGACGCCGTCCGCTGTGAGCCAGGCGGTGCGCACGCTGGAAGCCCGCATGGGTGCGGCGCTGTTCGTCCGCACGACCCGAAGCGTCGGTTTGACCGAGGCCGGCCAGCGGTTCCTCGACCGTGCGGGCCCTGCCTTCGAGGAACTCGTCGCGGCAGGCGAGGCCGTACGCGACCTTGGCCAACGGCCGACCGGGCTGCTGCGCCTCTCCGTACCCCGCGCCGTCGTGCCGCTGATCCTGGAGCCGATGATCGCATCGTTCTGCCGGGCCTATCCCGAGATCGAACTGGAGATCGCCGCGAGCGACGAGATGGTCGATCTCGCGACCGGCGGGTTCGATGCCGGCATCCGCCTCGGCCAGTTCATCGCGCCCGACATGGTCGCCGTGCGGCTGACGCCATCGTTCCCGTTCGTGGTCGTCGGCAGCCCGGACTATCTCGAACGCCACGGCCGCCCCGAGCGTGTGGACGACTTGCGCCACCACGCCTGCCTGCGATTGCGCCGCTCGAACGGCGCCGTTGCGCCCTGGTCCTTCGTCGACGGCAACGAGGCAATCGAGGCGATGGTGTCAGGTCCGCTGATCGCGCACGACTATCCGACGTTGCTCGGTGCGGCGATACAGGGCATCGGGCTGGCCCAGACGCCTCGCCCCGTCGCCGCAGGCCCCATAGAACAGGGAAAACTCAGATCGGTGCTGGACGGCGTCGCCGCCACGACGCCGGGCGTTTTCCTCTACCATCCCGGCAAACGCCAGATCCTGCCGAAGCTGCGCGCCTTCATCGATCACCTCAAATACGAGGCGTGAGGCTATGAGGGACGTCGCACCTGCCCCCTCACGCCGTCTTCAGCGTCACCAATAGCGGCCCCCTCATTCGCGCAGTAATTGCCCGCTCAAACCAAAGCTTTCACGGTACAAATATCAAAAATATATAAGTAAAAAATACTACAAGATGGATCATGCCGGTCAGGAATGTCGTTCTTTCAGTACTAAAACTCACGTTGCATATGAAGAGCGCTAAAATCAAAAGCACTGTGTCAGTCGCAGGAAGCCCCAAGGTTAACCCTCTTCCCGTCAGCAGGCTGGCGGCTGCGACCGCCGGTATTGTCAAACCAATTGTAGCGCAAGCGGAACCCATCGCGACATTCAAACCGCGTTGCAACTCATTGTTGAGGGAAGCGCGAACCGCCGAAATGGCCTCTGGCATCAAAACCAGCCCCGCGATCAATGCCCCCACAATACTGTCAGCCTGTGTCACCTGATAGGTAACGAGTGTATTTTCAACACTTGCGGCGACTTGCTCGGCGAGCATGACAATTCCGATCAGCCCGATTAACAGGAGCAGAGCGCTGGCAGAGATGCTTTCGTGCGGGGCAATTCGCATCGAAACATCGTGTGCTTGTCCTTCGATGAAGTCGTCGCGATGCCGGACAGTCTGCGCGAACACGAAACCTGTATAGAGCAGCACTGAAAGTACGCTCACGAAACCAAGTTGAGCTGCTGAAAATGTGCCAGGATCCGTAGTTCGTGTGTAGGTCGGCAGAATAAGCGTCATGACGGTCAGCGCGGCCAGAACCGCCAGATATGCGCTGGTCCCTTGTCGAACGATTGCCTGCTTGCGATGGCGCCAGCCGCCAAGCGTGAGACACGTGCCGACAACGCCGGTAGATGTAATCATCACCGTCGAGAAGACGGACTCGCGTGCAAGCGTAGGGTTGTTATCTCCATGCAGCATCATGGAAACGATGATCGACACCTCGATTGCCGTCACGGCAAAAGTCAGCACCAACGTACCGTAAGGCTCCCCTACACGCCGAGCTACCGCTTCGGCGTGGTCGAGCACCACGAAAATGGTGATAAACATGATCGCACTCGAAAGCGCTCCGACGAGGATCCTGACGCTCGGCGAACCTTCGTCTACCGACAGCCCGCTGGCTCTGACTGCGACAGCCATCACCAAGGCGGCCAACGGCATCGCGTAAGAAGTCACCGATCGCGCGAAACCACTCATTCAGGCCCTGTGCGTTTCTGCGAACCTTGCGGAAAGCCTATACTCACGCCGTCTTCTGCGTCACCAATCCCAGTTCCTCGATCATCGCATTGCGCATCAGGAACTTCTGCGGCTTGCCGGTCACCGTCATCGGCAATTCGGAGCGGAAGCGGATGTAGCGGGGGATCTTGTAGTGGGCGATCTGGCCGGCGCAGAAGTTTTTGATTTCCTGCTCGCTGACGATCTGGCCGGGCTTGAGCACGATCCAGGCGCACAGCTCCTCGCCATATTTGGCGTCGGGAATGCCGAACACCTGCACTTCCTTGACCTTGGGATGGCGGTAGAGGAATTCCTCGACCTCGCGCGGGTAGACGTTCTCGCCGCCGCGTATGACCATGTCCTTGACCCGGCCGACGATGTTGCAATAGCCCTCGGCGTCGATGGTGGCGAGGTCGCCGGTGTGCATCCAGCCGTCGCTGTCGATCGCCTCGCGGGTCTTCTCGTCGTCTTCCCAGTAACCCTTCATCACGGAATACCCGCGTGTGCAAAGCTCGCCCGGCGCGCCGACGGCGACGGTGGCGCCATCGGCATCGACCGCCTTGACCTCGACATGGGGATGGACGCGCCCGACCGTCGAGACGCGCTTTTCCAGCGGATCGTCGACGCCGCTCTGGAACGAGACCGGGCTGGTCTCGGTCATGCCATAGGCGATGGTCACCTCCTCCATATGCATCAGCGACACCACCTTCTTCATCACCTCGATCGGGCATGGCGAGCCGGCCATGATGCCGGTGCGCAAGCTGGAGAGATCGAAGGACGGGAAGTCCGGATGATCGAGGAGTGCGACGAACATGGTCGGCACGCCATAGAGCCCGGTGCAGCGTTCCCGAGCCACCGCCTTCAACGTGGCGCCGGGGTCGAACCCCTCGCCCGGGAAAACCATGGTCGCGCCCTTCGAGACGCAGCCCATCGTGCCCATCGACATGCCGAAACAGTGATAGAGCGGCACCGGGATGCAGAGCCGGTCGTCGACGGTGAGCTTGATCGCCGAAGTGACGAAATTGCCGTTGTTGACGATGTTGCTGTGGGTCAGCGTCGCGCCCTTGGGCGCCCCTGTCGTGCCCGAGGTGAACTGGATGTTGATGGCCTCGCCCGGTCTCAGCCCCTCCGAGATGCGGTCGAGGCTGTCATGCTCGTCGCGCCCGGCCATGGCCAGCACATCACCGAAATTGAACATGCCGGGTGAGTTCTCGTCGCCCATGCGGATGACGATCTTCAGCGCCGGCAGTTTCTGCGCCTTGAGTTTGCCCGGCGCGGCCTTTGCGATCTCCGGCGCCAGTGTCTCGATCATGCCGAGATAGTCGGAGGTCTTGAACTTGGCCGCGGTGACCAGCGCCTTGCAGCCGACCTTGTTCAGCGCGTAGTCGAGTTCGGTCAGCCGGTAGGCCGGGTTGATGTTGACCAGGATCAGGCCGATACGGGCAGTGGCAAACTGCGTCACCAGCCATTCCCAACGGTTGGGCGACCAGATGCCGACGCGATCGCCCTTTACCAACCCCAGCGCCAGGAAGCCGGCGGCCAGCGCGTCGACCGTGTCCGACAGTTCGCTCCAGGTGAAGCGCTTGTCCTGATCGACGAAAACGGCCGCATCCAGCGTGCCGTATTTGCTGACCGTGTCGGAAAACAGCGCCGGGATTGTCATGTCGAGCAGCGGCACGTTGCGCTCCCCTGAGACATGCGCCTTGCCGTCGACAGGTGCTACGAAAACACCGCCATTGCGCGCTCCGCGTCCGCGCGAACTGGTGGCGCTCTTCAGCTCGTCGAGATTGACTGGCATCGCTCTCTCCTCCCGGGGCCGGCCAAACCTATCAGCCCGAGGGCGTGGTGAAAATCCCGCCGAAAGTCGTGTCGAGGCAACGATCCGGTCAACGATGCTTCGGAGACTCGCGCTTGCTGACGAAGCATCAAAACGCAAAAACCCGCCTGGGCGGCGGGTCACTGGCGCAAATCAGCACCGTAAGCAAATTAGTAGCATAACTGCCCTCACAAGTCAATGAAACGCCAGGGCGGAATCATGAATCGTTAACGCTCTGGTAACCAAGCGGGATTCTGTTGGCCGGGAAGGAGACCGGCGATGGACGCAAGCTTTCTCGATCATATTGACGACATTGAAGACCCTCGCGTGCCCGGAATGGTGGTCTATCGGCTCGACGAGATCCTACTCACGGTGCTGGTGGGCCTGTTGTGCCGAGCGGAGGATTTCGACGAGATCGAGGACGTGGGCGTCGAACTGCTCGACTGGCTCC